>CAYJEU010000001.1:0-95465 GCA_964369565.1 uncultured Bacteroides sp.
ATCCGTCTAACCAATTTTACTTCTGCACGGTGACCGACCCTGCAAACAACCAAACCATCCGAACAGGCATTACCCATGTGATTGTAGATGCCCCACAACTACAAAACTGGGTAGAGGTATCAATTAGTGAAGGCGAAGGCGCTACGCTTATTGCTACGGCAAGAGGCGCAGGCACAATAAGCTACCAGTGGTATAAAGTTGTGGGCGGCGAATACACTGCCCTATCCGGTGAAAACCGAGCTACCATTAGTTGGAACGATTACCTTGATACAGCCTTAGTATGCCAGGCAACAAGCACGCTAAACGGTGGCAGCGTTAGCGCAAACAGTAATTCAATAGAAATGTCTTGATGCTATAGTATGCAGAGCAACAAGCACGCTAAACGGTGGCAACATTAGCGCTTACAGCAACATGGTACAGCTTATATCCTAATTTAGAATAGCTTAGCTAACAGGTCCATAAAAATTAAAACAAATGCAAAAAGCAGGCTTCCCACAGCGGCGTATAGCGCACAGTGGCAGGCCTGTTTTTTTGTGGGGTGTGTAATGTGTGGTTTATGAGGTATGTTTTGTGGGGTGTGGTATTGCAGTGCCAATTGTATTCGGTGCAAAAAAAGCTCGTGAAATACATACAGCATAACTATGGCACAAACATTATGTTTTATAGAACAGTTTTAGGAATTTTTCAACATGCAGGTTTTACAAAATGTAAATTATATTTGACATTTTGTAAAACCTGTGCTAATATTTTTGTAGGGAGGGATAATATGCCAAAAAACTTAAAGCTAAAATCTGCGAGGGCGGCACTTGATATGACACAGCAAGATTTAGCAAACGCAGTAGACGTTAGCCGCCAAACAATAAACGCCATAGAAAAAGGCGATTATTACCCCAGCGTAAAACTGTGCATTGATATATGCAAAGCGCTTAATAAAACTTTAGACGAATTATTTTGGGAGGATTAAGCTGTGAATAAAAAGAACCAATATTTTGATGAATATGAGCTTAAAATACGCAATAAAATAATGGTGCAAACATTATTTTTAGTTTATGCGCTCATAATTATAAATTTTTTTATAGCCATGCTCTACCGTGAAGATTGGGCGCCTGTTTCGGTGCAAAGCATGTTTTTAATATTTACTTCTGTATGTTATTTTATTACGGTATCAAGCATAAAAAATGTATATTTTGGACGCAAATATACCGACGCTTTTATTATTTACTTACTATGGATAGCCGCAGGAATTATGAATTTAGTTGCTATTATTTCAAGGTATTCAATATATGGTATGCAAATGTTTATTGAAAACGGTGTTTTAACAGATAATGTTAATATGCTACTTACATGCTTCTTTTTTATTTATTGTGGCATTTTGTTTATTGTTACCAATAAAATTAGAAAAGCGAAAATGAAAAAGGAAAACGATACAGAACACGATGCGCAAGAGAGCAAATAAAAATGCACGAAGTAAAAAACTGTTCAAATTAACTATTACTTTGCAAATAAAAGTATACTCACCTCTGTTTTAGGCATACTAAAACAGAGGTGAGTAATATGAGTATAATTAACGACTTTTTAAAAGGCAAAATGCATAATTTACCAAACGATGTGCAAAATTTACCGGATATTGCCGAGGATGGCACAAAGCTTTATTTGGGCTGTCATTCTTTAACATGGGATGCGCGCCAGCGCAAAGAAGCAATTGCAAAAGGCATTGTTAAGCCCAGCATGGCTTATAGCGAAGAAGAGCTTGTAAATAATTCAACCCAAGGTGTTTGGGCAACTAAAAGCACTGTTGAAAGCCAGCTTGAGCAGCGAGAAAGCACGCCGCAATAACAGCAAAAACCCTCACTGTAAATACAGTGAGGGTTTTATAGTTTTATTATGCGAAATTAAACCAATTCTATAATGGCCATTTCCGCAGCGTCGCCACGACGAACGCCCGTTCTAATTATACGGGTGTAACCGCCGTCACGGTCGGCATATTGTGAACCAATTTCGTCAATCACTTTTTTTGCAACTGTCTCTTTTGTGATAAAAGAGAACACTTGGCGCTTTGCGTGTAAATCTTCGCGCTTGCTTAAAGTAACCATTTTCTCCGCCATTGAGCGCACTTCTTTTGCACGTGTAACTGTTGTTTCAATTTTTCCGTTTTCAAACAAATGTGTTACCATTGCACGAAGCATAGCTTTGCGGTGATCAGTGGCTCTGCCTAATTTTCTTGTGCCGGGCATACCATTCACTCCTTTTTAATACTTGTGTTGCGTGAATTTTCAAAACTGAATTTTACAACAAACTTAATATATAATTTTTCTAAGCAATTATATTAACTAATTAACAATGTAGTTTAAATTCGCTAAAAATCAGTTTTGCTCTAAAATTTACTCTTCTTCCGATGTTAAGTTAAAGCCTAAAGATTCAAGCTTTGCAATCACTTCTTCAAGGCTCTTTCTGCCAAGATTGCGAACTTTCATCATTTCGTCTTCCGATTTGTTGATAAGGTCTTCAACTGTGTTTATGCCTGCACGTTTTAGGCAGTTGAAAGAACGAACAGATAAATCTAGCTCTTCAATTGTCATTTCCAGTGCTTTTTCTTTGCCCTTATCATCTTTTTCAACCATAATTTCTGCGCTCATTGCCTCTTGAGACAATGTTACAAATAAGTTCAAATGCTCAGACATTATCCTAGCTGCAAGGCTAACTGCCTCTTTAGCTTCAATAGTGCCATCTGTCCAAACTTCAATGCTTAGCTTATCATAGTCTGTAATTTGGCCTACACGTGTATTTTCAACAGTGTAGTTAACTTTTAAAACCGGTGTGTAAATGCTGTCTACCGGTAAAGCGCCGAGTATAGTATTTTCCGCTTCTTGTTTGTTGCGGTCTGATGATACATATCCTCTGCCTTTTTCAAATGTCATCTCCATAACAAGTTTGCCGCCGGCGGCAAGCGTTGCTATATGCCAATTTGGGTTTAAAATTTCAATGTCGGCATCTTGCATAATGTCGCCCGCTGTAACAGGGCCTTCTTCAGATGCTTCAATTCTAACGGTTTTAGGTTCATCTGTGTATAGTTTTGCGGTTACACCTTTAATGTTAAGAACTATTTCGGTAACATCTTCTTTAACACCGTCAATTGTAGAGAATTCATGAAGAATTCCATCAATTTTAATGCTTGTAACAGCCACACCGGGCAAGCTTGAAAGCAATACTCTGCGCAAACTGTTACCTAATGTTGCACCAAAACCTCTTTCCAGCGGTTCTACCACAAATTTACCGTAACATCCGTCGGCACTAAGGCTCGTTGCCTCAATTTTTGGCTTTTCGATCTCCATCATATAAATACCCTCCTTAATACTGCAAACAATTTCAGCTTCGTTTGTTCTAATGCTTCGCAAGGGATTATTTGGAGTATAACTCAACGATTAAATGTTCCTCAACCGGGAAATCTATATCATCGCGCTGTGGCATTGCAATGATAGAGCCTTTTAATGTGTTTTTCTCTTGGCTAATCCATTTAGGAACATTTACAATAGCAGCATCTTCAGCAACTAAATTTTTAAATTTAACGCTTTCACGGCTTTTATTGCAAACTTCAATTACATCTCCAACTTTAACAAGATAAGATGGAACGTCTACTCTGTGACCGTTCACTTGTAAGTGACCGTGAGATACAATTTGCCTTGCCTCTCTGCGTGTTGCAGCAAATCCCATACGGAATGCAACATTATCAAGGCGGCGCTCTATCATAGATAGTAAGTTTTCGCCTGTTTTGCCCTGCATACTACTTGCGCGCTCGTAATACATGCGGAATTGTTTTTCCATAACACCGTAAACAAATTTTACCTTTTGTTTCTCGGTTAATTGCAATGCATACTCGCTTTTCTTTTTGCGTATTTGTGTATTTGAATTTCTATTAGTAGTTTTCTTTGCGTATCCCATAACAGTTGGTGAAATGCCTAAAGCTTTACAACGCTTAGCAATGGGTTGCATATTTCTTGCCATGTAACAAAAACCTCCCTTTGTTAAATTAAATGCGGCGACGCTTTGGCGGGCGACAACCGTTGTGGGGAATTGGCGTAACATCTTTAATCATATTGATTTCAAGACCTGTGCTTTGTAGCGCACGAATTGCGGCTTCACGCCCCGAACCCGGCCCTTTTACATAAACTTCTACAGTTTTCATGCCGTGTTCCATTGCGGATTTTGCCGCAGTTTCTGCTGCCATTTGTGCAGCATAAGGTGTGCTTCTGCGCCCGCCGCGAAAGCCTTGGGTGCCTGAGCTTGCCCATGAAACAGCATTGCCTTTTACATCGGTAATTGTTACGATGGTATTATTGAATGTGCTTTGTATATGTGCGCAACCACGTTCAATATTTTTGCGCTCGCGACGTTTTGTGCGCGCAGCGCCTTTTTTAACAGCAGCTTTTGCCATTTAATAATCCTCCCTATTGCGCATTATTTCTTCTTATTGGCCACTGTTCTTGCAGGGCCTTTGCGTGTGCGTGCGTTTGTTTTGCTGCGCTGACCGCGAACAGGTAAACCTTTGCGGTGGCGAACGCCGCGGTAGCATTGTATTTCAACCAAACGTTTAATATCAAGTGCAACATTTCGACGCAAATCGCCCTCAACCGTAAAGTGCTTATCAATGTAATCGCGAATAAGTGCTTCTTCGTCGTGGGTTAAGTTTTTTACCCTTGTATCAGGATTGATATTTGTGTGGGCTAAAATTTCTTTTGCCGCACTGTTACCAATTCCAAAAATATAGGTAAGGCCAACTTCAACTCGCTTTTCTTTGGGCAAGTCAACTCCGGCTATACGTGCCATATTCAGCACCTCCTGTTTTAATTATCCCATGTTTTTAAGCTTTTGGCGGGATTTTCCAAAAAGCCTTTGTGCGCAAAGTTTAACCTTGACGCTGTTTATGTTTTGGATTTTGGCAAATAACCATTACTCGGCCTTTGCGTTTAATAACTTTGCATTTCTCACAAATTGGTTTCACGGAAGGTTTTACCTTCATAATATTAACCTCCTTAAACAGACAAATTTACTTTGTGCGCCATGTTATGCGCCCTTTTGTTAAATCGTATGGGCTCATTTCCACGGTTACTTTGTCTCCGGGCAAAATGCGAATAAAATTCATGCGCAATTTACCGCTAATATGTGCCAAAAGTTTATGCCCACCTTGTATTTCTACAAGGAACATAGCGTTTGGCATTGCTTCTACTACTACGCCTTCTACTTCAATTACGTCTTCTTTGGACATATTTGGCCCTCCTCGTTATTGTGACGCTGCCGCCTCTCGGCATTTAGTGAGTATGACCGGCCCGCTTGCGCTAACAGCAACCGTGTGCTCAAAATGAGCGGAAAGGCCGCCGTCTACAGTTTTGACCGTCCATTTATCGGACATAATATCAACAGCATGTTCTTTTTCATTAACCATTGGCTCTATAGCAAGCGTCATGCCGCTAACAAGCCGTGGGCCTCTGCCTTTAATTCCAAAGTTAGGCACTTCCGGTTCTTCGTGCAATTTTGCACCTACACCGTGCCCCACAAATGGGCGCACTATAGAAAAGCCTTCACTCTCAACATACTCTTGAATTGCAGCGCTAATATCTCCTACTCTATTGCCGGATATTGCATTACTTACGCCTATATCTCTTGCTTTTCGAGTTACATCTATTAAACGCTGTGCCTCTTTGCTAATTTCACCACAAGCATAAGTTGCGGCATTATCTCCGTGGTAACCATCTATATAAGCGCCTACGTCTATGCTGACAATATCGCCCTCGTTTACCACAAGATTTTTAGTGGGTATGCCGTGAATAACGGTATCATTAATAGATATGCATGTACCTGCCGGAAAGCCGTTATAGCCTTTAAAGCTTGGTTTTGCACCTTGGCTTTCAATATAATTACACACTTGTTTATCAATAAACGCCGTATTCACGCCAGGTTTCACAAGCTCTCCCGCAAGCTTTAATGCCTCTGCCGCTATGTGGCAGGCAAGTTGCATGCGCAAAAGCTCTTTATGATTCTTAACCGGTATCATAATTTAATTCCGAGTGCCGCAAAAGTTAATTTTGTTGTATCGGCAACTTCCTCTTGCCCTTGTATCACTACAAGTTTTTCGCGCTGTTTGTAAAAATCTACAAGAGGCTCAGTTTGTTCGTGATATGTGCTTAAACGCTCTATTATTGTTTTAGGCTCATCATCTTTTCTTATAATAAGCTTGCCTGAGCAGCGATCGCACGAATCACTCTTTTGGCTGGGCTTATATTGTAAGTGGTAGCTTGCGCCGCAAGCAGAGCAAACTCTCCTGCCGCTCAAACGCTTTACAATGTCATCATCGCTAACGTCTATAACAACCACTTTATCAATTAAAACGCCCATTGTTTCAAGAGCTTCGGCTTGCGCCACTGTGCGTGGCACGCCATCCAGTATAAAACCTTTTTCACAATCACTTTGAGCAAGGCGCTCTTTAATTATGCTAACGATAACATCGTCCGGTACAAGCGCGCCAGACTCAATAAAGCCCTTTGCTTGCTTGCCCATCTCTGTTTCGTTTTTAATCGCCTCGCGAAGTATATTCCCCGTGCTAATTGCGGGTATGTTTAATGCCTCGCAAATAAGCTCTGCCTGTGTGCCTTTACCGGCACCGGGGGCGCCTAAAAGAATTAATCTCATAATGCTTTGCCCCTTTCGTTACTATTTATTCTAAGAAACCTTTATGATGGCGCATGAGCATATAGCTTTCTAGACTGCGGCTTGTATCAAGTGCAACACCAACTACGATTAGTAAGCTTGTGCCGCCCAGCGATAAATCCATTCCTGAAATCATGCTTATTAAAATAGGCCCAACTGCCACAGCGCCTAAAAATGCAGCGCCGATAAATGTTATTTTGCTTAGAACTTTTGTAATAAATGTGCTAGTGGGTTCACCCGGGCGGTAACCCGGAATTGTTCCATTGTTATTGCGTAGATTGTTGGCAATTTCAATGGGGTTATACTGTATTGATACATAAAAATAATTAAATACTATAATTAAGAATAGGTATACAATTGCATATAGCCAACCTGTGGTGCTGAACATATTAAAGAAACTGTAAAGTAACGGGCTTTCTGCCTGAGTTAAATCTGAGAAGAAAAGTGCCCCAATTGTTCCCGGAATACTTATGAGCGCTGATGCGAAGATAACCGGCATAACACCGCTCATGTTTACTTTAATTGGAATATGTGTGTTTTGCCCGCCGTACATTTTACGCCCTACAACACGTTTTGCATATTGAACCGGCAAACGGCGTTCTGCCGCATTTAAAATAACAACAAGCACAACAGCAACTATTGCTAAAATTGCTATTAACGGTAAGAACAAGAAGAACTGTGCCTCGCCCGACATTGCGCGCTCGAAATAAAGCGCTACAGTATTGAACATGCCCGATAAGCCACTTACGATACCCGAGAAGATTATAATCGAAATACCGTTTCCTATGCCTTTTCCGTCAATTTGCTCGCCCATCCATTGAACAAGCAGTGCGCCTGCGGCAAATGTTAGAATAATAACAACCGCAGTGAATATGCCTTCAAAGCCTGTTTGATATGTTAACATACCTTGGCCGCGCAATAAGAAATAATAACCTATAGATAGCGCTACAGCAAAGCCTGCGCCAACATAGCGAGTTATTCTTTGAATTTTGCGTCTGCCGCTCTCGCCTTCTTTGCTTAGGCGCTCTAGGGCAGGAATTGCAGTTGTTAATAACTGCATTATAATTGATGCATTAATATAGGGCATTACGTTTAGCGCAAACAAAGTTGCCTGCGAGAACGAACCACCGGATAGCATATCAAAATAATTCAATAAGCTGCCACTGTCTGCCACTAATGTGCGTAGTGCATCGCCGGATATGAATGGAACGGGAATTGCGCTACCTAAGCGATAAATAAATATTATAAACAAAGTAAATAATATTTTGCTGCGCAACTCGTCTATCTTCCACGCATTGCGGAATGTTTGAAACAAGTTAAATCACCTCGGCCTTTCCGCCCGCTTTTTCAATTGCCTCTTTAGCTTTAGCGGAAAACGCTTTTGCTTTTACAGTTAGGCTTTTAGTAAGCTTGCCGTTTGCAAGAACTTTAACTCCGTCCAATTCTTTTTTAATAACGCCGGCTTCTTTTAACGCCACTACATCAATAACCGCATTGCTTTCGAATTTTTCTAAATCGCTAAGTTTTACGGTTGCATATACTGTTGCAAAAATATTGTTAAACCCACGTTTGGGTAAACGGCGTTGCAATGGAAGTTGGCCGCCTTCAAAGCCTGCTTTTTTAGCGCCTGAACGCGCTTTTTGGCCTTTGTGACCGTAGCCTGCTGTTTTGCCGTTGCCGCTGCCTGCGCCGCGGCCTTTGCGTTTAGCAGCTTTATTACTGCCTTTCGCCGGTTTTAATTCATGAAGCATCATTGTGCATTGCACCTCCTTGCTATTACGATTTTTGCACTTTTATAAGATGTACAATTGTTTTTATTTTTCCTTGAGTAGCCGCATTGTCGGGTTGAATTGTTTCATTACCAACTTTTTTAAGCCCTAAGCTTATTGCGGTTGCAATTTGTTTTTGTTTGCGCCCAATTAAACTTTTAACAAGTGTAATTTTTATGCCGCCCTCACTTGCCACTTTTTTGGCAGGTGCTTTTTTTGCAGCTGGTTTTGCTTTAACAACAGCATCGTCAGCCTTTTTTGCAGGGGCTTTTTTTGCTGCTGCCGGTTTGTCTTCAGCTTTTTTAGCAGGGGCTTTTTTAGCCGGAGCTTTTTTTGCTGTAGCTTCACCGTCTGCTTTTTTAGCAGGGGCTTTTTTTGCAGCCGGTTTTTTTGCTGCTGCAGGTTTTTCGCCGGCTTTTTTAGCCGGTGCTTTTTTCTCTGCGGTTTCTTTTTTTGCCGCAGTTACTTTTTCTTCAGCCATTTTGCCAGCCTCCTTAACCTAAAATTTCTTTAACGGTTTTACCGCGTTTTGCGGCAACCTGTTCTATGCTTTGTAGCCCCAATAAGCCATTCATTGTTGCAGTAACAACATTGCAAGGGTTATTTGAGCGTTGGCATTTTGTTCTAATGTCTTTAATGCCAGCAACTTCTAGAACCGCACGAACTGCACCGCCTGCGATAACGCCTGTACCTTCAGGTGCCGGACGAAGTAATACGCGCCCTGCGCCAAATGCACCAACTGTTTCGTGGGGGATAGTTGTGCCTTTAATGTTAATTTTGTGCATATTCTTTTTAGCGGCTTCAAGCCCTTTGCGAATAGCTTCCGGAACTTCAGAAGCTTTGCCAAGGCCAAAGCCTACAATGCCTTCTCCGTTGCCTACAACAACAAGAGCGGAGAATTTCATTACGCGGCCGCCCTTAACTGTTTTGGATACACGGTTAATGGCTATAACTTTTTCTTGCAAATCTAAAACAGATGCGTCAATTTTTTCCATTTGTATCCTCCTTACAGCACAAGGCCGGCTTGTCGCGCGCCCTCAGCCAATGCTTTAACTCGGCCGTGATATACAAAGCCGCCGCGGTCATATACCGCTTTTGTTATGCCTTTATCTGCCGCTTTTTTGGCAATTGCCATGCCAACTTTTGTTGCGGCCTCAATGTTTCCGCCAAAGCCTTCAAAATCTTTATCCATGCTGGAAGCACTTGCAAGTGTTACACCTGCAACATCGTCTATCAGCTGTGCATAAATGTGTTTTGAGGAGCGGAACACGTCTAGGCGTGGGCAAGCTGCTGTGCCCGAAATTTTACCGCGTACACGGCGATGTCTGCGCAAACGCGCAACATTTTTGCTAGGTTTATTAACCATTGTTGTTCACTCCTTCTTTTATTTAGCCTTGCCGGCTTTGCCTTCTTTGCGAATGATAACTTCGCCCGCATAGCGTATACCTTTGCCTTTATATGGCTCGGGTGGGCGTTTTTCACGCACTTCAGCGGCAAATTGGCCAACTTTTTGCTTATCAATACCGTTAATAATAATTTTTAAAGGCTCGGGCACATCAATTTTAATTTCGTCTGTTTCGCTTATTATAACTTGATGTGAATAACCAAGGTTCATAACAAGGTCTTTTCCTTGTTTTGCGGCACGATAGCCAACACCTTGAATTTCAAGCTCTTTTTTAAAGCCATTGGTAACACCCTCAACCATATTACTGATTAATGTGCGTGTTAAACCGTGCAAGCTTCTTGCTTGTTTTTCATCGTTAGGGCGGGTAACCAATGCTTCATTGTTTTCAATGTTTACGCTCATAAGAGGGCTAATATTGGAATGAAGTGTACCTTTGGGGCCCTTCACCGTTACGGTGTTATCTTTAATTTCTAAAGTAACGCCTGCCGGGATGACGATGGGTTTTCTTCCTATTCTCGACATAGTCTTTTTGCCCCTTTCTTACCAAACAAAGGCCAGAACTTCGCCGCCTACATTGTCTTTACGAGCAGCTTTGTCTGTCATAACGCCTTTAGATGTTGATATAATTGCTGTGCCAAGCCCTTTTAATACCTTAGGCATATCTTCACAGTTTGTATAAATGCGAAGGCCGGGTTTAGACACGCGGCGCAAACCTGTAATAACAGGTGCACCTGTTTGTGTGTATTTTAATGTAATACGAATAATGCCTTGTTTATCATCGCTGATAACCTGAACACCCTTCACATATCCCTCTTGAACTAAAATGTCAGCAATAGCTTTTTTTAATTTAGATGCGGGAATGTCTACAGAAGGGTGTTTGGCACTGCTCGCATTGCGTACGCGGGTTAATAAATCCGCAATTGGGTCTGTAATATGCATTGCCACTAACCTCCTTGTTGTTAGAAATAATGTTTAGCAAACGGTTTTTACCAGCTTGCTTTTCTTACGCCGGGAATTTGGCCTTTGTAAGCCAATTCTCTAAAGCAGATACGGCAAACACCGTATTTGCGCAGGTAGGCGTGTGGCCTGCCGCAGATTTTGCAACGATTGTATGCTCTTGTTGAGAACTTCGGTGCAGCCTGCTGTTTTATTTTCATACTGGTTTTAGCCAAAATTCATGCCCTCCCTTAATTAGCAAACGGAGCGCCCATAAGCATTAATAGCTCTTTACACTCTTCGTCTGTTTTAGCTGTTGTTACAAAGCTAACGTCTAAGCCCCTAATGGCATCGATTTTATCATAATCAATTTCAGGGAAAATTAACTGCTCTTTAATACCGCAGCTGTAGTTTCCTCTACCATCAAAAGAGTTGCCGTTAATACCGCGGAAATCGCGAACACGGGGAAGTGCCACAGAGAAGAACCTATCTACAAACTCGTACATATTTTCGCCTCTTAATGTAACTTTTGCGCCAATGGGCGAACCCTCGCGCAATTTAAAGTTAGCAACACTCTTTTTAGCTTTACAAACAACGGGCTTTTGGCCTGTTATTTTTGCTATGTCTGCCAAAACGGCATCCATAATTTTGCTGTTATCTTTAGCTGCACCGCAGCCAACGTTTATAACAACTTTGTCTAGTTTTGGAATTTGCATCACGCTTTTGTAATTGAATTTTTTCATAAGAGCGGGCGCAATTTCCTTGGCATATGTTTCTTTTAGTCTCGCCATTTAATTTCACCTCTCCTTTTAAAATTCAGCGTTGCATTTTTTGCAAACGCGCACTTTTTTGCCATTTTTAACAACTGAACCGGTGCGAACACCTTTATCGCATTTTGGGCAAACAGGCATAACTTTGCATGCGTAAAGCGCGCCCTCTGCTTGAACTTTTCCGCCTTGCTCGCCTTGGCGGCGTGGTTTAACATGCTTTGTTACCATGTTTAAACCCTCTACTATTACTTTGCCCTCTTTTGGGCTAACTTGTAAAACTTTACCTTTTTTTCCGGCGTCTTTACCGCTGATAACTTGAACATTATCTCCGGTTTTAACGTGAACTGTGTTATTCATTATAAAACCTCCTTACAGCGATTCCGGTGCAAGGCTAACTATTTTTAAATAGCCGCCGTCGCGAAGCTCGCGCGCAACCGGCCCAAAAATACGTGTGCCTCTCGGGTTTTTATCTTCACGAATAAGAACTGCAGCGTTCTCATCAAAACGGATGTATGAACCATCCTCGCGGCGTAGACCATGTTTACTGCGTACTATAACAGCCTTGACTACGTCGCCTTTTTTTACTGTTCCGTTTGGCGTTGCTTTTTTAACCGAAGCCACTATTACATCGCCAATGCCGGCATATCTCTTGCGGGTTCCGCCCAAAACTCGAATGCACATAATTTCTTTTGCACCGGTATTGTCGGCAACCTTGAGATAGCTTTGCATCTGTACCATATACAGAATCTCCTTTCAAAGCTGTAATTTTTATTTTGCTTTCTCTATTACGCGCACCATTCTCCAGCGCTTATCAGCGCTAATTGGGCGTGTTTCCATAATTTCCACGCGGTCACCCACGCCGCACTCGTTTTTCTCATCATGAGCTTTAAACTTAACTGTGCGTTTGATAATTTTCTTGTAGAGGGGGTGTTGTACGCTATCTTTAACTGCAACAACAACGGTTTTATCCATTTTGTCAGAAACAACAACGCCCACGCGAGTTTTTCTTAAATTGCGTTCCATATTATTCATCCTCCCTCTTAATTTTCGCTTGCGAGCTCAATGCTGCGCTGTTGTGTTTTAACTCTTGCTATATCACGTTTTACAGCTTGTATTCTACCCGGGTTTTCAAGCTGATTAATTGCGTGTTGAAAACGAAGGTTAAACAGCTCTGCTTTAAGTTCATCAAGTTTTTTTGCAAGCTCTACGCTTGACATTTCTCTAACTTCAGCTGATTTCATTAGTTTTCAACCTCCTCACGCTTAACAAATTTACACTTTACGGGCAATTTGTGCATTGCCAAACGAAGTGCCTCACGTGCTATTGTTTCATCCACGTCTGCAAGTTCAAAAAGAACTCTGCCCGGTTTAACAACAGCTACCCAGTATTCCGGTGAACCTTTACCGGAACCCATGCGGGTGCCTGCCGGTTTTTCTGTTACAGGTTTATCTGGGAAAATTTTAATCCAAACTTTACCACCACGACGAATATAACGTGTCATAGCGATACGAGCTGCCTCTATTTGATTAGAAGTAATCCAAGAGGGCTCTAATGCCACAATGCCGTATTGGCCTTGTGTTACGGTATTGCCACGCATGGCTTTACCTGTCATGCGGCCACGGTGAACGCGGCGATATTTTACGCGTTTAGGCAGTAACATTATTGCATGCCTCCTTCTTTACGTCTTGGCGGCCTTGCGTTTGCAGGTTTTGAATTAAAAGGTTTAGCCGTTGCCGGTGTTTGAAGTGTGGGTTTTGCACCTTTCAAAACTTCGCCTTTGTAAATCCAAACTTTAACGCCTATTTTGCCGTAGGTTGTATCTGCTTCTGCGAAGCCGTAATCAATATCTGCACGAAGTGTTTGTAGAGGAATTGTTCCCTCGTGGTATGTTTCGCTTCTTGCGATATCTGCACCGTTTAAACGGCCGCCTATTTGAATTTTAATACCCTTTGCCGCAACTGCATTTGTGCCGCGACGAGGTTGCATTGCATTTCTCATAGCCATTTTTGTTGCCCTTCTAAAAGCAACACGGCGCTCTAATTGGCTTGCTATGTCTTCGCTTACAAGTTGTGCGTTTGTGCTCATATTTGAAACTTCAATTATGTTAACATTAACGTTTTTGCCTGTAAGTTTTTCAAGTTGCTCTTGAAGCTTGCCTATTTCTGCGCCACCTTTGCCTATAACCATACCCGGTTTTGAGCAATGAATGTTTACACGAACTTTAGGTTTGCTTGTTGCGCTATCAATAAAACGCTCAATTTCAATTTTGGGAATGCCTGCGCTGAACAATTGCTTTTTAAGCACTTTGCGAATTTTGTGGTCTTCCACAAGTGCATCAGCAAATTCACGCTTGGATGTAAACCAGCGGCTGTCCCAATCTTTAATAATGCCTACACGAATACCGTGTGGATGTACTTTTTGACCCATACTGCTTTACCTCCTTACTCTTTCTCTTTTAAAACTACTGTTATATGGCTTGTGCGCTTTAGAATTCTAAACGCTCTACCTTGTGCACGGGGCATAATGCGTTTTAGCGTTGGGCCCGGTGTTACAAAGCATTCTGCTACATATAAAGTGTTTTTATCCATATTGTGGTTGTTTTCCGCATTTGCCGCAGCAGATTTAACCAATTTGCTTAGCAATGGGCTAGCTGCTTTCGGTGTGTATTGCAAAATTGCAAGTGCTTTTTCCAGTTCTTGGCCACGGATTAAGTCAAGAACTACGGAAACCTTGCGAGGTGAAATGCGGGCAAATCTTAGAAAAGCCTTAGCTTGCCTTGTTTCCATTATTATCTCTCCTTATCTTCCGGTAGTTTTGCCGCCAACGTGCCCTTTAAAGGTACGTGTAGGTGCAAACTCGCCTAATTTATGGCCAACCATGTCTTCCGTAACATAAACGGGAACATGTTTGCGTCCGTCGTGCACTGCGAAAGTGTGCCCAACAAAGTCTGGGAATATTGTTGAAGAGCGGCTCCATGTTTTAACAACACGTTTTTCGCCCGCTTCGTTCATTGCTTGTACTCTTTTAAGCAGGACCGGCTGTACGAAAGGCCCTTTTTTAATGCTTCTACCCATAACAGCTCTCCTCCTTACTTCGTAGCACGTTTAACGATTAATTTATCGCTACGTGCATGTTTTTTACGTGTTTTATAACCAAGTGCAGGTTTACCCCAAGGTGTAACGGGGCCACTGCGGCCGATTGGGCTTTTGCCCTCACCACCACCGTGTGGGTGATCGCACGGGTTCATAACGCTACCGCGAACGGTTGGGCGCCAACCCATGTGGCGTTTACGGCCTGCTTTACCGATATTAACATTCTCGTGGTCTGTGTTACTTACTTGACCAACTGTTGCAATGCAGTTTACAGGAACGTTGCGCATTTCGCCCGATGGTAGACGTACAAGAGCATATTTGCCCTCTTTAGCCATTAATTGAGCTTGGTTACCTGCTGAGCGCACTAATTGAGCGCCTTTGCCCGGGTAAAGCTCTATGTTATGAATAACAGTACCAACAGGAATATTTACGAAAGGTAGGCAGTTGCCGGGTTTGATATCGGCATTTGGGCCGCTCATAACTTTATCGCCAACTTTTAAACCTTCCGGTGCTATAATATAGCGTTTTTCGCCGTCTTCATATTGCACAAGTGCAATAAAAGCGCTGCGGTTAGGATCGTACTCTAATGTTTTAACCTCTGCAGGCATATCCACTTTATTGCGTTTGAAATCAATCAAACGGTATTTAGTGCGATTGCCGCCGCCGTGATGGCGAACGGTTATGCGCCCTGTATTGTTTCTGCCGGCTGATTTTTTCATCGGCTCTAGCAAGCTTCTTTCAGGCGCTACCTTAGAAAGTCCCGAATAATCCGTAACCGTCATACCGCGGCGGCCCGGAGTAGTGGGCTTATACTTTTTGATAGCCATTTTGTATCTCTCTTTCTTTAACTTATGATGTTATTATCGGGGTCATATCCCCATAATCAGCCCCTCGGGGGGCTTTTATACCATGGATTCGAAGAAGTCTATGCCTTTTGAACCCTCTTTAAGCGTTACAATAGCCTTTTTGCTTGACGGTGTATACCCGCCAAAACGGCCTTGACGACGAAAACGTCCACGAACGCTTATGGTATTAACTTTTTCTACTTTTGTGCCTGAGAATAATTCTTCAACGGCACGTTTAATATCCACTTTAGTTGCAGCTTTGTCAACTTTGAATGTATATTTTTTGTTTGGAATTCCCTGCATGGAGGCCTCTGTTATAACAGGCGCAAGGATAACATCTTGTGCTATTTTTTTCATACAGCGAATACCTCCTCTAATTTTTTAGCCGCATTTAAGCTTATAACAAATTTTCCGCCGTTTAACACTTCATAAGTGTTAATTGTGCCGGCTGTTGAAGCTTTAACACCGGGAATATTGTTAGCGCTTTTTACAAGCATTTTATCTACATTTTCAGTAACTAAAAGTGCTTTTCGTGTAACGCCTAATGCTGATAGCATATTAATAACGGTTTTTGTTTTAAACTCTTTCATTGAAAGCTCGTCTATAACAATAACATCGCCACTTTGTGCTTTGCTTGATAATGCTGATAGCAGCGCTAAACGCCTAACTTTTTTGTTTAAGCGATAGCTGTAATCGCGGGGTTTTGGGCCCAGTGCCACACCACCGTGTGTCCATTGTGGGCTGCGTGTGCTTCCTTGGCGTGCTCTACCTGTACCTTTTTGGCGCCAGGGTTTGCGGCCACCACCTGAAACTTCACTGCGTGTTAATGTGCTTTGTGTGCCTTGCCTTTGGTTAGCTAAGAAGTTAACCACTGCGGCATGCATAACTTTTTCATTCGGTTTAATACCGAAAACGGCGTCGGAGAGCTCTACAGTTGAAACTTTCTTGCCGCTCATATCCAAAACGTCAAATTTAGCCATTATGCTTTCCTCCTTTACGCCTTAACGCTGTCGAATAACACAACTAGCGAACCTTTTGGCCCGGGAACTGCGCCTTTAACAGCAATTAAATTATTTTCTGCGTCAATTTTTACTACTTTTAAATTTTGCACGGTTACGCGCTCTGCACCTAGGTGACCCGGTAGTTTTTTACCTTTGAACACGCGAGATGGTGATGAGCAAGAACCCATAGAACCCGCATGACGAGCAACAGGGCCTGTACCGTGAGATTCGCGAAGGCGGTGGCCGTTCCAGCGCTTGATTGTGCCGGCGTAACCTTTACCTTTGCTTGTGCCTATAACATCAATTTTGTCGCCTTCGCCAAAAACGTCGGCTTTAATAATATCGCCAATGTTCATGCCGCTGATGTCTTCAAAGCGGAATTCGCGCAATGTTTTTTTAGGTGCAACACCCGCTTTATCAAAGTGACCTTTAGATGGTTTGTTCACTTTAGTAGCTTTAACATCGCCATAACCAAGTTGAACCGCAACATAACCGTCGCTCTCAACTGTTTTCTTTTGCACAACTGTGCAAGGGCCGGCCTCAACTACAGTTACGGGAACAACTTTACCGTGCTCGTCGAAAATCTGTGTCATGCCAATTTTTTTGCCTATGATACCTTTTTGCATTTTTATGCCTCCTAATAGGTTATTGGTTGACGGTGTATCACCGCCAACATGACCTCTCCTCCGAGAGAATTAAAACTAAAACTTTTATACTTTATAAACAGTTGGCTAAACGCTTAAAACAATTTTTATAAATTTGCTTTGTGCATTTTGGGTAGCCCTTATTATATAAGGTAAATTAAAGTTTAATTTCAATATCAACGCCGGCGGGGAGTTGTAGGCTTGTTAAAGCCTCAACCGTCTTGTTCGACGGTTTTAAAATGTCAATCAGACGTTTGTGTGTGCGAGTTTCGAATTGCTCGCGGCTGTCTTTGTACTTATGAACAGCGCGCAAAATTGTAACAACTTCTCTATCTGTTGGTAGAGGAATGGGGCCTGAAATTCTTGCACCTGTGCGTTTTGCAGTTTCAACAATTTTTTCAGCCGCATTGTCAATAAGTGTTACGTCGTAACTTTTTAAACGAATTCTGATTTTCTCTTTGACTGCCATGTTGTTTTGCCTCCTTTGTAAATTTGCCGGGATTTGCGATAAATACATAACACTGCGCCGGGTGTATCATCAACTTACAGCATAAAATCCGGCGAACCGCTTAGCAGTTCTTTCCGGAAATACTTAGTGCAAATTAAATTGAACATTGGTTTACAAGCGCTTTCGCGCTACGCAAACTTATCCCTTTGCAAATGTATTCTTTCGCCCGGTTTTAAACCTGACATACTCAGCGGAAAAACCCACAAATGTGGCAACCTCCCGCTTCAACGCCTATCGCACCCTGCTATCCTTCGCAAAGGAACAGCAGTCGCCTAATAATAATACCAAAAAACCTTGAGAAATGCAAGGCTTTTCGGTATTTTTATTAATAAAATAAATTTTTGTATATTTGAACAATTATCAAGCTTCATTTTTAACAATTATGTGCAAGATTACATGATGCCGTTTACCAAAAGAGCTACCAAGCCCACATAAAAAGCTATTGTTATCACAGCAAATATGGCATATACCAGCAAAGTTGCACGCGCCCAGTTTTTCTTTCCTGTATTTGTTTCGCCGCTGAAAGCCCAAACCAAAAGTGCAATAATGCCTGCAACAGGCATCATGGAGAGCAAAACGCTACCAAACCAGTTACTAAAACTAATTTCCCCTGTTTGCTCATTTTGCCTTTGCTCATATGTTTGTGAACTGCCGTATATATTATTGTTTTGCACCGGCGTATACATATTTTGAGCCTGTGTATACATATTATTTGGGTTTGAGCCGATGCTTTGTGCATTTTGTTTTGGCACATTTGTGTACATGTTTTCAGTATAGGCAGTTTGCGCGCTTTCTCTATCTGCGCTAATATTTTCATAAGCTTCATTAAAAGCGTTATTGTTTACACTTTCCGCACTTGCCGCACTTGCCATTGCAAAATTTACACCGCCAATTTCATTTTTGCTCTCTTGTTCGTTCTCACTTTGCTGTGCATATACGCTGTTTTCGCTCAGCTTTTTCTCGCTCATAATATTCTCATAAGCGCTTTCAAAAGAATTATCAAACACAGCATTGTTTTCAGTTATAGGTTGCTCGCTGTTTGCGCTTATTTCAACATCATTTGTTAAAGCACTGTTTTCAATATTCTCGCTTTCCGCTTTTTCAATTATTTTTGCACCGCAATTAGTGCAAAAAACTTCATTATCATTTATATGTGTATCACAAATTTTACACGTTTTCATTTTTTGCCCCTTTTAAAATTATTCTTTAATAAGCTCGTCATCGCTTGCGCTAACAATAGCTGTTTCGTATACGTCATACAAAACCATTCCGGGTTTACAGTCGTTTGTTTTGCGCACATTTTTCACCATAGTATAATCAACTTCAACTTTTGCGCCGGCGTTCATGCTCGAGTAAAAAGCCGCAAGCTTTGCGGCACTTGTTTTTGTTTCGTTGCTAACATCTTTTCCCTCGCTTAAAACAACAACATGGCTACCCGGTGCATTTTTAACATGAAACCACCAATCTTTTCCGCGCGCAGTTTTAAGCGTTAACTTATCGTTTTGCGCATTGTTGCGGCCAACTAAAATAGTAAAGCCGTCCTTTGATGTATAGCGGTGGAAATCTGTTGGCTTTTGCCTTTTATCTTTAGGCTTATAGTATTTTAAATAACCTTGCTCTTTAAGCTCTGCCCTAATTTCATTTAAAGCTTGCTCACCTTGCGCTGTGTTCACCATATATAAAACCGATTTTAAATACTCTATTTCCCTTTCGCCGTCTTGCAATAATTTTGTTAGCATTTTTGCGGCTGTTTGCTTTTTCTTATAGTCTTTAAAATACTTTTGTGCGTTTTGCGAGGGAGTAAGGCGTATATCAAGCTTAATTTTCACTTGTTCGCCCGTATAGTAGTTTTGCAGTGTTACTTCGCTTGCGCCGCGCTCAAACGCCCATAAATTTGCATTTAAAAGCTCGCCAAAAACACGCAAATGTTCAGATTTTTCACTCTTCAGCTGCTCTTCTTTCCTTGCGGCGTGTTTTCTAATTGCACGCTCGTATGCATTTTTTACCGTTTTTGCTAGCTCACGGCTCTTTTGCGCCATGCGCTCGGCATGGTCTTTTTGCGCATAATAACCCTCTAAAAGCTCTGAAAAGCTGTTGAATACATGCTGTGCTTTTTCATGTGTATATTGTGTTAACGGCATAAAACTAAATTCTATAGGCCTTGCATTTTCATCTTTTATCATTGTTGGCTGCGCACTGCTTTTATAAACAATTTGCACATTCTCAATTTCCTTAGCTAATTTGCTTTTCTGCTCGGGCGTCAACGCATCTGAAAAAACTTTCTCGCCGCCAAAAACCCTAAAGGCAATTTCACGGCAAATAACAGGCCCAACGCCGCCAACCACTTTCATAAGCGCATCTGCAACATCTGCACTTTTTTCGCAAAGCACATTAACTATTTCGCTTGGCGGCGAATTCAAAAGAGAGCGCCTATTAGGCTTTTCGGGCATAGTATACGCTAAGCCCGGCAACAATTGGCGAATGTCGCTATCTTCAAAATCAACACGCTTTAGCGCATCGGTAATTTTGCCCTCTTTTATAAGCACTAAATTAGAATAGCGCCCCATAAGCTCTGCCGCTATTGTGTGCAAAATTATATCGCCCAATTCATTTGTGCATTGAAAGTCGAAAAATATAATGCGCTCATCGGGCACAGTGCGAATATCTATTAGGCGCCCACCTGTAAAGTGCTTTCTCAGCAGCATACAAAAAGATGGCGGCACCCCGGGGTTTTCAAAAGCCTCTTTCGTTAGGCAAACCCTCGCCGAGCCGCTTCTTGCCGACAGAAAAAGCCTTTTTGTGCTATGCTTGCCCTGCTCATCTCTAAAGCGCATATTAAAAACTGCTTCATCTCTTGTTGGCATGAAAATTTTATCTATTTTTGCACCGCTTAATTCTTTTAAAAGTTCGCTTGCCACAAGGCCAAGCACTGCTGAATCTAAAGCCATTATTTCACCTTTACAAAACCGCAACCATAGGGTTTTGTTCTGTTTCGCTTTCCGTTATATTTATATTGCTAAATTCTCTTTTTAATAATGCCACAAGTTCTTTCATCGCGGGTTTTTCAGTTGCATAGTGCCCCGCTTGCACAAGCAATTTGCCAATATGGTTTGCATCCAGTGCAAAATTATGTTTAACTTCGCCTGTAATATAGGCGTCTGCTCCCAAGCTGAATGCCTCATGCATATAATCGCTCCCCGAGCCGCCCATAACAGCAACAGTCTTAATTTTACCGCTTGCTCTGCTCGCATAAAGCGGCCCAAAAAGTTCACTGCATATTTTTAAAAACTGCTCTGCGCTTTGCGCACTTTCAAGCTCGCCAATTCTGCCAAGCTCACTTGCAAAGCTTTTCACATTGCTAAGTTTCAGCATTTCAGCCAGCACATCGTTAACACCACCTTGTGCGGCATCTAAATTTGTATGCATACAAATAGCATTTATATCATTTTTAGCGAGAAGGTACACAACATCGTCGCTGCTAATGCGCTTCACTGCGCTAAAAATAACAGGGTGATGTGATACTATCACATTGCAGTTTTTCTCTAATGCCTCAAGCACCACTTGCTTAGTTATATCCAACGCACAAAGAACATTTGTTACTTCGCTGTTCGCACTCACCAAAGCGCCCGTATTATCCCACTCGCACGCAAGCTCAAACGGCGCAAGCGAATACAAAAACTTTTCTATATCTTTTGCGTAAACCATAGTTCAACTTCCTTTATTAGCGCTGTATTCCCCTGTTTATTCAAGTGGGATAACAGCTTTTTTTCATAGGCTTTAGCCTCTTTTGTTTGCCCTTTAATAAGCCCTACAGCACAAAACAAATCACCTGGCGCTTGTTTTTCGCCTGTGTATTCACACTGCATAACCGCATAAACTCTGCCGGCGGCCAAAACAGGTTCTTCTTTTAAAAGCACAAATCCGTTCTCGTATAAATAGCGCCGTAAATAATCGGGTTTAGAGGCCGGCACAAGCACAAAGTTATACTCTTTTTTATGAAAGTTCTTTGCCTTTTCAATTATTTGCGCAATTGTAACACCCGATAACCCCGCAATAACAATATCGCTAACTTCGTGCTCTTTTATTATATCAAGCCCGTTTCCCAGCCTGCACTCTACATTGTTACAATTATTTTTCAAAAGCGCATTTTTCGCCTTTTCAAGAGGAATTTCGTTCACATCGCAAGCGATAACTTTTTTACAGCGCCCGCTTTTACTTAGGTAAACGCTAAGTTTGCCATGGTCGCACCCAATATCGGCACAAGCTGAATGCTCGCGCACAAAGGATGCCGCCATTAAAAGGCGCGCGTCTAATATTGTATTTTCACCTTTATTTTGTAAAATAATCATTCAATTCCTTAACAAGTTTTTCAACATCGGTTTCGTGCACATAACACGCTTGCTCTAATGTTTCGCTTCTCGCAGACGGGCAGCCCAAGCAGTGCATTCCCGCCCGCATTAATATTTCAGCCAAAGCCGGCTCATGCTCTAATATTTCACCAATATTAGAATATTTTGTAATTGTCACTTTGCAAACCTCGCTTTTATCCAGTATTACTAATAATGTATTATACATTATAACATAAATTGCTGCAAAGCCGCAAGTTACCACCATAGTAAATTTAAAAATCGCACAGTGAACAAAAGCCGCAGCAAGTGCTTTTTTAAAGCTTAAAGGGGCAGGCCTAAAGCCTACCCCTTTAAATTCAGCTTAGCGCCGCAGCGGCACTAATTAAACGCTATTAATAATTCTCGCTTTTAACTGAAAAGTTTGCCTTTGGGTATCCGCAAACAGCACATGCGCCGGGTGCCTTTTCGCCTGTGTGAACATGACCGCATTTTTCACAAATCCACTCTGTTTTCTCTTCTTTTACAAAAACTTTGCCCTCTTTCACATTTTCGGCAAGCTCAAGGTATCTCTCCTCGTGGTTTTTCTCAATTTTAGCTACGCCCTCCATTAAAGCCGCAATTCGTGTGAAGCCCTCTTCTTTAGCAGTTTTTGCCATTTCGGCATACATATTTGTCCACTCAAAATTTTCACCGCTTGCAGCAGCAATTAAATTTTCGTATGTAGAACCTATTTTGCCGCCCTCTTGAAGCGCTTCAAACCATAACCTTGCATGCTCTTGCTCGTTGCGTGCAGTTTCCAAAAACACCTGCGCAATTTGATTATATCCCTCTTCTTTTGCTTTCATTGCATAGTAAGTGTATTTGTTGCGCGCTTGAGATTCCCCTGCAAATGCTTCCATAAGACATTTTTCTGTTTTGCTACCTTTAAGTTCCATTTTAATCTCCTTATAATTTATATTAATTTAACCCCTTAATTTTAAGCTATGGGGTTTCATTTCCTTTAATTAATGAATACGCTTTGAAAACACAAGCTAAATCTGCGCCTTAAAATAATTTTCCACCGCATATTCATAAGCACTTATAAGCTCACCCTTAGCAATTTTTGAAATATCTGCTTTTGGGTAACTTCCCTCGAAACCGTGGTATGCTCCTTTATATATATTATACTCCACTTTTATTCCTGCCTCAGCTAACTTTTTCGTATAAAGTAATGTATCGTGTAAAAACGGGTCTTGTTCGCCCACAAATGTGTAAGTTGGTGGCAAATTCTCAAAGCTATTTGCATATAAAGGGGCGGCATATTCAGGTATGTTTTCACTATTATACATTTCACCCAAGTACAGTTTCCATGCAATTAAATTCCTCTTTAAATCCCACACATATGTTTTTTTGCTCTTTTCTCCTTTGATTGGAATTGTTTTGTAATTTATCATTGGGTAAAGCGGCATTTGAAAAGCAATGTTAACTTCGCCTTTGTCTCTTGCCATTAGCGTTAAAGCTGCAGTTAAACCGCCACCTGCGCTTGTGCCTCCCACAAAAATTTGGTTGATATTTATGCCCAATTCCTCTGCGTTATTTTTCATATATAATAGTGCGTTATAACAATCGTTTAACGCTGCCGGGTATGGCGCAATAGGCGATAATGTATAATCGGGCGATAATATAACCGTATTAGAGCAATCTACAAATTGCTCCATATAAGGCATTTCGCTCTCCGGCCTTTTAAGCGCCATTCCGCCGCCGTGAACCCACAAAAGGCCTGTTGCATTCTTTTTTGTATCTTTACTTTTCAAAGTAATTATGCGCAAATTTTTGCCTTCATCTGTTTCAATAAACAATTCTTCAAAAACGCTTTTTTTAGAGGGAAACAGCTTTATTTTAGAAAGATAAAAGCGCAATTTATTAACAGTTCTGATATTGTTAAACTTAAACATATAATCAACTATAAAGCCAATATTACGCAATTGTTTATCAACATCTTTATAAACTTTATCTATATAGTATTTAATACCTATAATAATGGCTAAAAGCAGTAACGGTGCATAAAAAAGTAAAATTAGAAATATAATAATTATTTTCAATTTAATATACCACTTTCATATAAAATAAAACTATCAACGTTTTCACAAAATATTAAAATGCATTTTGCAAGTTTTTATCGCGTTTATTGCGCCAATAATAAAGCTCACAATTGTTTTAAAGCTTAAGAAATTAGCTATATTTTTAAAGTTTAAGCATTCCAAAAAAACACTGACAACAAACAATTTTTGCCAATAACTCAGTTAATTTATTATAATGTATTTTATATAAAAAGTAAAGAAAGCAAATTGTATTAATTTTTAGTATAAAATGAACCTATTTAAACAATTTTCATTTATTAGCTTATCGCATGATATTCCATGCTTAGCATTTTGAACAAGCTCAAAATAATTCCGTGCTAACAAATTGTAATAATTATAAGAATATTACATTTTTCGCCAAATTTCGTGTAATATTATTGCACAACATTACATTTTGTGATAAACTATAAATTGATAAAGTGCTTGCTTTTATTAAACGAATGAGAAGAACAACATGAGAGATATTTACGAAAAAATATTAAATAATGAACAAGAATTCAAACATCTAACCGTGTCTCAATTTTCGTGCCCTGATGGCATTACAAGAGATACAATTTATGATGTTTTGCGTAAGCGTGGGGAAATAATAAGAGTAAACATAAATGAAACTAACACACTTATCAAAGAGCATATTACACCTTATTTAAAAGACCCTGCAACTATAAATGAACAAACAGCGCAAGAGCTAATTGAATTTGCAGAAAGCTTATTAAACTATAAAAAGAATATAGATGCGGGCCTCTCTTATGAAATTCGTCACGCTTTGAGCGAATATGCCCTAATAATAAAAAATGACGAGCTGTTTATTGAAAACAAATTTTTTGAAGCGCTTTGCCTTTTTTACCTTGACACTCAAGTTTTTAAAGAGGAGCGCAATAATTGCTATGAGCAAATTATAGCTTATGCAGACAGATATAAAAGCTTTTCAAAGCCTACCCGAAATTTTATTGCTCGTGCTTTCGGTAATTATTACACTTGCATATCAGCGGTAATAAACCCGGATTTAGAAGAAATATACAGACGCTACGATTTAGCTTTAAGTTTTTGGGATAACCCAGCAAAAGTAATCGACCCTGATTTTCCGTGGGATGCTTTTTATTTAAATTTACACGAAAATCTTTGTGCTACAACTTTGTCTTTTTTGCGCTCGGATGACAATTGCCATATGGTAAAAAAGCACCATTTGCTTAGGTTGCATCAATCTGCATTATATTTGTATTCAAAGCAATTGAGCAAAAGCGATATAACAAGTAATGATTACACATCCGGAAAAGTAAGGTATGCTTATTTTCTTTATTCAGCTGAATACCATATGGGGTATATCACATTAAAGGAATTGCTCGACTTTTTTCACAAAGTTTACGCTCAATCTTCTAACGATTATTCTTACGACACTTTATTTATTAAATTTCAAATATCTGCAATTTATTTGTATCATGCCAGGTATATACCTGACGAAACATTAATTTCATATGGTCACAAAGACAAAATTAACAAACTAATAAATGAAGTGGCGCAATATGCAATGGATATGCCCGGCGATATTTCAGGCTCGCATGTTACTAATATGTTCACTAATTTCGCCCATGTTTGCATAGATTCAACAGATAAAGTTTCGCATTTAAACTTGCTATTATCTTTAACTGTTTTTAGGCACCCTCCAACTTATGCACACTCGGTTATGGTAGCCAGAATAACTTATATTATTACAAAGCATTTAGTGAAGTACTACCCTGAAAAATTTATTGGCATTCCAAGCATTAACAGTGTTGAAGATGTTAAAGCTAACTACAACGAGCTTAAACTTTTTGTTTGGACCTCGGGCCTTATTCATGATTTAGGTAAAATTGTTTATTCCCACATAGTTTCTTTTTACGGGCGCAATCTTAATGATTATGAATTTAAAATTATTCAGCACCACCCCAGTTCTGCCTCAAGTTTTCTTAAAGAGAGCACCGGTATTTCTCAAATGGACTTGCTGAAAATGAATTTAAAGAACGCAGACAAAGATAACCCCATGTTTGCATATTTCTTAGACATTGCAAAAGGGCACCACAAAAGCTTTGATGGTAAATTCGGTTACCCGAAAGAGTTTGACAACACAACCTCTCCCGTTAAATTTGTAATAGACATTTTAACAATTTCCGATACCATTGACGCCGCAACCGATAGCATTGGCCGCAGCTATGCGCGAGAAGTTACATTGGAACATTTAAAAGATGATGTACTATCTCAAGTGGGCACAAGATATTGCCCTTTTATAGCAAACGAAGTTTTTAACAATAAAGAATTGTTTGATGCTATTCAAGATGTTCTAACAAATTATAGGTATGATGTTTATTATTCTTGTTTTGACAGAGGCAATTTCTTAAAAAACATGCAGCTTCCCACTTAACATTTTCATAAAAACCAATGTGTTATACAAAGCACATTGGTTTTTTGTTTTCTTAGAAGTGGCAACTTTAAATGCTGCTCTTTTCTTTTTACTCTATATTTAATAACAAAATTAATACATATTTTATCCCATATATTTAACATGAAATTTTTACGGGCTATATTTATAGTTTTTTGTAACATTTCACCGAATTCACGCCTCTAATTACGCAAAATAATCAGATTATACCAAAAATGCCTGTTTTTTTAATTTGAATTAGCGGATTTTCTCAAATCAAATTATTTATTTTCAAAAACTAGTTGCTTTTTAATTTATTATTTGTTATTATAACCTATGTAAGGTTTTTTGGGTTTTTTTGTGAAATTTCGGTATCAAATGTAACCTTGTTGTTACCCAAAAGAACAAAAATCATCAATTTTGTAAACGGAGATTAAGCTATGTTTAAAAAGCAAAATATCTCAAGCAATAGAATAATCTTATTTATAGTTATCATCTGTTTTGCAACTTCGATGATAGTTAATTATGCTATAAACTCCATGATGGATACTGAATTATCCTTAGCTATAGAAAGTGACCTTGATAATGTATTACAGTATAAAAAACTTGCAATAAATAATTACAATAAAACTAATCTAGAGCAAATGGCTATTATTGCAAACTCTATTCCAAGCACATATAACGACCCCGTTTTGATTTCCAGCTTTTTGAAAAAGCATACACCTTTTCTTACTATGAGCGAGCTTTACTTTGTATCGTTAAACGGCGAGGGCATTGAAGCCGATGGCGAAATTAAAGATTTTTCCGATAATATAGTTTTTAATGAAGTTCTTGAAACACAAAAGCCTACTTCTGCAATTAGTGCTTTATCAACAGTTGATGATGGGGCAATGGATTTAGGTGTTCCTGTAATTTCAGGTGGTAAATTAAAGGGTGTATTAATTGCTTTAAACCATGTTAATAGTTTTTTAGTTGACCTTAATCCTGCTTCACACGCCTTTACCTACACTATAATTACAGATAGCTCAGGCAATGTGCTTGTTAGTTCTTCAGAAGATTTTATACCTCTTGAAGTTTTAAAAAGCGATGTAACTTTCATAGACAAATACTCTTTTGACAGTTTAATGCTTGATGTTAATAACGGTTTACCCGGCACTTCAAAGTTTGAATTTGAAGGGGAAACAAAAATTATTCAGTATGCACCGCTTGATTTTAACAATTTGATGCTTGTTGTTATTGCAAATGAATTTGACATGCAAGTTGGCATTCGCACAATATCAAACACGCTCACACAAGTTAGTTTCATTATATTTTTATTAATATCAGCACTATGCGTTTATATTTTACTAACAAAACGCAACAGCATTTTAGCTGTTGAACAAGTTGCCTATTACGATGAACTTACTAAGCTGCCCAATTTATCTAAATTAAAGAAAGACATGGGCGTATTTTTAAATAAAAACAAAGATAAAAAGCACGCAATTATTAAAGTTGATATTAACAACTTTAAATCTATAAATGAAATTTACGGCTTTGAAATTGGCAATAGGGTTCTTTGTGCTTTTAAAGAAATTTCAGATATGGTGGAAGAAAAGAGCCTTATAGTGGCGCGCGTTGGAACCGATGAGTTCATTTTCTTTGCCGGCAACAATTTCTTAGAGGAATTAGATTCGCAAACCGCATATTATGAATCATTCTTTAAAAAGTTTATACCGGAACTTGAAAATCACCATTTAACATTCACTTATGGGCGCTATTTTATAGAGCCATACGAAACCGATGTTGATGAGATATACAACAGAGTTAATTTAGCACACAAAATGGCGCGAACTAAAGAAGACTCTATCATTTGGAATTATGATGATGAATATAAGCAAAAAGTACTAAAAAATGCCACATTGGAAAGCAAAATGAAAAACGCTTTGATAAACAACGAATTCTGTGCGTTTTTACAACCTAAATTTGAAATAAAAACTAAAAAGCTCATTGGCGCCGAGGCTTTAGTTCGCTGGATACAGCCCGATGGCAAAATGATATTCCCTGATGAATTCATCCCTCTTTTTGAGAGCAACGGCTTTATAATTGAACTTGATAAGTTCATTTTAAACAGCGTGTGTAACCGCTTAAGCCAATGGAAAGACAGCGGGCACGATTACATTCCCATTTCAGTTAATTTTTCAAGGCATCATCTGGATAATTTAAATTTTGTTAAAGACATCGCAGCTATAGTTGATAAGTATTCAATTCCGCATAAGTTTATAGAAATTGAAGTTACCGAATCTACAGCGCTTAGCAATGAGTTAACATTTAAAAAGCTGATTGAAGATTTACACAGTAGTGAATTTAAAATATCAATTGATGACTTTGGCACCGGCTATTCTTCACTGGGGCTTTTGAAAGAGTTTAAAATGGATATATTAAAGCTGGATAGAAGCTTTATTAACTCCACTGTAGAACATGAACGCAGAGACCTTATTGTTGACGGAATTGTTAAGCTTGCCCATAGCTTAGACATGAATATTATTGCAGAAGGCGTTGAAGATAAAGTTCAAGCTGCATTTTTATCATCTATAAACTGTGAGGCTGCACAAGGGTATTATTATGCAAAACCAATGCCCATTCCTGAATTTGAGCAGAAATTTATTAACAGCACCGACTATATGCAAAACCTAAACAATATAGATAGCAACTAATCTACTGTAAAAAAATAGGGTTAAGCTTTTTTCACTAAAAGCTTAACCCTATAATTATTATAATTAACTCATTTCTAGCCCACAGGCACTATTAATTGATAAATATAAGCGCAAGATAAAATAATGCTATAACCTAACATTACAATAACATACACTTTTTTTGTATTTGCATTTTTAATTTTATTTGAGAACAAAACAAAAAGTGCGCATGCAACAGCAAGTGCGAATATATGTGAAAATATAATAATAACATTTGCTTCAAACGGTAAAGCACTATTAGGTAAAACATATATTAAGCCGCTTATAATTAAATTTACAATTGGCGTTATCAAAAGCGGCGTAACGCTTACGGCATAATCTGCGTGTTCGCTACGCAATAGCGCAAAAAGAATAAACAATGTTATTATTAAAATTGCGATACTTTCAGTTACCATTAACTTCACCTCTTTTATTTGTACTTTTTTGTGTTTTTAACACTTAGCCGTTAGGGAATAATACGAACCCGTTTTTTATTTAGCCAAAATCCCAAAAACTGCGGCAGTGCACCTCGTAAGGCGAAAGCCTTACTTCACCGCACTTTCTTGTTTTAGAACTTTTGGCATTATAAAAAATTCTTCGAACCTATTGTGTGCAAATTTAGTGAAAGGCAAGGCAGACGAGCGAGTAATACTTTTTGTATTGCGAGTGAGGATAACGCAGCATAACGCATAAATTTGCCCAAAATAGGCGTGTTCGGATTACTCCCTAACGGCTATGCTATTATAATTATATTTAGTTTATACTGGTGTTATTCATTTTTTTGTTTTCTTGTTTGTGTAATAAAACCATGTGCGCTATTTATATTTTACACTAAAAACAACGTTTAGTCTATATTTTTATTTAAATTAATTTAAGTTTCACATCTAGTTCATAGTTGTATTTAATTAATTTTGCTTGACTAAATTTGAAATCAGCTATATAATATTTTGTGTTAGGAAAACAAAATAATTTTCGTTTTTGCTGAAGTAGCTCAGCTGGTAGAGCAGCTCATTCGTAATGAGCAGGTTCGTGGGTTCGAACCCCATCTTCAGCTCCACGCCGAAAAGCAGGGCACAAAACACACCTTTTAGCTTATGCTAAAAGGTGTGTTTTGTGCTCGTAATTTATAGTATGTATTTTAAGGCTCAAGCACAAAGTATTTTCACAAATAAAAAGGCACCGAGAAAACCTCGGTGCCTTTTTTATATTAAACTGTGTTGGTAAATATTATCCCATCAATAAAGCCATAACCGCTTTTTGTGAATGCATGCGATTTTCCGCTTCATCAAAAATCTCGTTTGCATGTGCCTCAAAAACTTCGGCTGTTATCTCTTCTTCTCTATGCGCCGGTAAGCAGTGCTGAACCATAACGTCTTTCTTGGCAAGCTTTAGCAGCTCGCTATTAAGCTGATAACCCTCAAACGCTATTTTGCGTTTTTGCGCCTCTTCCTCTTGCCCCATACTAGCCCATACGTCTGTAACAAGAACGTCTGCGTCTACTGCGCCCTCTTTTGGGTCTTGCAAAAGCGTAAAGTTTCCGCTTTTGTTTGCGAAATCAAGCACTTCTTGTGCAGGCTCATACCCTTTAGGGCAAACAGCTACCATATTCATGCCTGTTTTTATCGCGCCCACAATTAAGCTGTTTGCAACATTATTGCCATCGCCAATATAGCACATTTTTACACCCTCAAGGCGCTTTTTATGCTCGCGAATTGTTTGTAAATCTGCAAGAGTTTGGCAAGGGTGTGCATAATCTGTAAGGCCGTTTATTACAGGTATTCCAGAATAATCTGCAAGCGCTTGCACTTCACTTTGGGCAAATGTTCTAATCATGATGCCATCAAAATAACGGCCCATAACTCTGGCTGTATCTTCAACAGGCTCGCCTCTGCCAATTTGCAAATCGTTAGAGTTTAAGAAAACAGCATTGCCGCCCATTTGATATATACCTACCTCAAAGCTTGTGCGTGTGCGTGTTGATGCTTTTGCAAAAATCATTGCAACGCTTTTACCATCAAGGTAAGTTTGCTTTTTACCTTGCTTTTGAGCAAGTTTAAGCTCATCCGCTAAGTTCAAAATTTCAATTATTTCCGCTGTAGATAAATCTGCCATTTTTAACAAGTGTTTCATTTACATACCCTCCAAAGTGTTTTTTATTATTTCTATTGCTTCTTCAATTTCACCCTCGCTTACAGTTAGCGGCGGTAAAAGGCGCAATTTTGTTTTTGCCGTTAGGCACAGCAGGCCGTTTTCTTGGCACTTTAAAAGCACGTCTTTCGCATTTATGCCTTCTTTAAACACAATGCCTATCATAAGGCCTTTTGCATTTACTTCTAGAACGCTATCAAGCTTTAACAGCGCTTGTTCAAGCTGCTCGCCCTTCGCTTTAACCTCAAGTAAAAATTCCGGCGTAAGCCTATTCAACACTTCTAAAGCCCCGGCACAAACAACCGGGTTTGCACCAAAAGTGCTACCGTGGTCGCCGGTTGTAAGCGTGTTTTGCGTTTTTTGTGAAAATAATATTGCACCTATTGGCAAGCCGCCACCTAAGCCTTTTGCCAATGTAACTATATCCGCACTGATACCATATTGTTCAAGCGCAAGTAAGCTTCCTGTGCGCCCTATGCCTGTTTGCACTTCGTCTACAATTAAAAGCACATCGTTTGCATTACAAAGCTCATGCACTTTTTTCACATAATCTTCGCTTAATGGGTTTACTCCACCCTCGCCTTGAACAACTTCAAGCATTACAGCGCAAACATCGCCGCGCTTAACAAGGCTTTCCATTGCGCTGTAATCATTCGGCGGGGCATATTCAAAGCCTTCTATAAATGGCGCAAAGTGCCTGTGAAAAACTTCTTGCCCTGTGGCTTTTAGTGCTGCAAGCGTTCTACCGTGGAAACTGCCCTCGAGTGTAATAATAGTGTGCCTGCTTTCACCATACTTGTCGCTTGAATACTTCCTTGCCGCTTTAATTGCGCCCTCATTTGCCTCAGCGCCGCTATTGGCAAAAAACACCTTTTCCATTTTAGTGCGAGTGCAAAGCTCTTTTGCAAGGTTAATACAAGGCTGTGTAAAATACAAATTGCTTATATGTTGTAAATTTTGTAGCTGCCCATAAACCGCCGCAACCCATTTTTCATCGCAAAAACCTAAGCTGTTAACGCCAATACCGCTTGTGAAATCTAAATAGCGCTTATTATTTATATCGAAAACTTCACTGCCCTTTGCTTTTGTTAGCACCAAATCATTTTTGGCGTAAGTGTTAGCTATAAACTGCGCATCATCTCTTTTTAGCTCTTGCTCATTATAAGTGTTCATTATTAAAGCTCCGTTTCTTTTGTATAGTGTTTCATTAAAATGAACTACAAAAACCTATTTTGCAAATTTAAATGCAATTGGTTCATCATGAATTTTTGCGCATATGAACAAACTGTTCTAGCGCAAATAGTTCAGACATGTTTTTATTGCCTCATTACGCCATGTCTTTGTAGAACAGCGTTCCGCTTCCTTTGTCTGAGAAAATTTCCATTAGCAAAGAATGCTCCATACGCCCGTCAATAATTGCAGCTTGGCGCACTCCGTTTTTAATGCAATCTACACAGCCGTTTATTTTCGGTATCATTCCACCGCTTATAATTCCGCTTTGCATTAATGCTTCAACTTCGCCTATTTCAACTTTTTCAATTAATGTGCTCTCATCATCTTTATTCTCTAAAAGGCCAACAACATCTGTCATAGAAATAAGTTTTTTTGCTTGTAGCGCTATTGCTATTTTACAAGCCGCAGTATCGGCATTTATATTGTAAGCAACACCGTCTTCATCCATGCCCACTGTTGCTATTACCGGGATAAAGCCACTGTCCATCAAATAATTAATAAGCGTTATATCAACATTTTTCACGCTACCTACAAAGCCTAAATCCGGGTTTGATTTCTTTTTCACGCACTTTAAAATATTGCCATCCATTCCGCAAAGCCCAACGCCATAACCGTGTAAAAGCGATACCAAATCTTTATTCACTTTTCCTGCCAAAACCTGTTGAACCACGTCCATCGTTTGCCCGTCTGTTACGCGCAGGCCATTCACAAATTTTGGTTCCATTCCTAATTTTACTAATTGGCTGTTAATTTCAGGGCCGCCTCCGTGCACTAAAATAACACGCATTCCCAAAACCGATAACGTTACAAGGTCGTGCATTGCTGCCGCTTTAAGTTTTTCATTTTCCATGGCGCTTCCGCCATATTTAACAACAATTGTTTTCCCTCTATACTTACATATATATGGCTGTGCTTCGCTTAAAACGCGCACCATTTGTTCTTTATTTCTTTGTTCACTCATTATTAAAACCTCTTTGCTATTTTATATTTAAAACATTAAATCTTAATTTTAAAAAAACAATAATTAAATTAAGACCTATAATCGCCATTTATTTTTACATAGTCGTAAGTTAAATCGCAACCCCAAGCTGTTGCGCTATGCTCGCCGTCATTCATATCAATTAAAATTTGTATCTCTTTAGATTTAAGCACCTCTGCGGCAATTTCTTCACTAAAAGGTGAATGCATGGCATTTTCGCAAACTTTTACGCTGCCAAATTCGCTTTTAAGCTCAACTCTCACTGCGTCTATACTAAAATCTCCCGGCGTATAACCAATTGCGCAAAGCACCCTGCCCCAGTTAGCATCTTGGCCAAACATAGCCGCCTTAAACAAATCCGAGCAAATAACGCTTTTGCTTATTGCCCTTGCATTTTGCTTGCTGTTTGCATTTACCACAATGCACTCTAAAAGCTTGCCTGCGCCTTCGCCATCTGCCGCAATTTCGCGGGACATGTGTGAGGTTACAGCCCTTAATGCGCCGGCAAATGTTTTATAATCATCATTCTCGCTTTCAATTAAAGCGTTTTGTGCAAGCCCGTTTGCCATTATTATAACAGTGTCGTTTGTAGAGGTATCACCATCTACACTAATTTGATTAAATGTGTCTTTTATATCTTCGCTAAGCGCTTTTTGCAGTAAGCTTGGCGCTATATTCACATCAGTTGTTATAAAAATAAGCATTGTTGCCATATTAGGATGTATCATGCCACTGCCCTTACCTATTGCGCCTATATGGCATGTTTTACCGCTAAGTTCAAATTCAAATGCAATTTGCTTTTGAGTTGTGTCTGTTGTCATAATAGCACTTGCAGCATCTAAGCTACCGTTTGCATTAAGGTTTTTTGCCACATTGGCAATGCCGCCTACAAATGGCTCTATAGGCAATTCTTGGCCTATAACACCTGTTGAATTAACAAGCACGTCTTCAATATTCACATTTGTACTTTTTGCAACTAATTCACATATATTTTTTGCCACTTCGTAACCGTTAGGGTTACATGTATTAGCGTTGCCGCTGTTGCAAACAATTACTTGCGCTTTGCCGTTTTGCAAATGCTCTTTTGTTACAACAAGGGGCGCGCCTTTAACTTTATTTTGTGTGTAAACAGCTGCCGCGCTACACATCACTTCGCTTTTTATTAAAGCTAAATCTGCTTTTTCTTTGTTTTTCCTAATTCCGCAATGCACACCTGCCGCACTAAAACCTTTTGGCGCACAAACACCGTTTGAACATTTTTTCATATTTATTCCCTCATTACACATTCTATTCAAGCCCTGCTCTCTCAGGCAAATTAAGCATTATATTCATGCACTGTATAGCTGCACCCGAGCTGCCTTTTCCTAAATTATCGAAAACGCTTGCAAGCAAAATTTGCCCTTCGCTTTTATTTTCATAGCAGTATATATACATGTCATCACTTTGTGCACAGCTGTTTGCGGGCAAAAAGCCATTATTAGGTGTTTGAAAAGCGTCGTGCACAATAATACCCTTTTCACCACTATAATAATTTTTAAGTTCATCTACAATTTTCTGTGCGCTAAGCCCGTTCAATTTTTCAGAAAACATAGGCATATATACCGCCATTCCCCTTGGAAAATCTGCAACTATTGGGCTAAACAGCGGCGCTTTATTTATGCCGCATACTTTCATAATCTCTGGTAAATGCTTGTGCGTTAAGCCAAGCGCATAAGCCCTTGGCGCATCATATTGCTCTTGCCTATCATCTGCCTCATACTCGGCAATCATACTTTTACCGCCGCCTGTATACCCTGTTAAAGACCATGCTGTTAGCTGCTCGTCGCTTTTTAAAACGCCAAGCTCAACAAGGGGCGCAACAACAGATATAAAACCACTTGCATGGCAACCCGGCACACAAACCCTATTTGCATCTTTAATGCTTTTTCGCCTGCCGTTTATTTCAGCAAAACCATAAACCCAATCATCATTTACGCGGTGCGCTGTGCTAGTATCGCAAACTCTAACGCTTTCTGGCAAAAAACTCACAATTTCTTTTGCGGCTTCATCGGGCAAGCATAATATAGTTATGTCTGCCTGTTTTGCTGCATTTATACGCGAGTTTAAATTTTTCCTCTCGCTTTCACTTAAAGATATAAGCTGTATTTCTTCTCTTAGAGAAAGCCTTTGTGCTATTCTAAGACCTGTTGTACCAACACTTCCGTCTACAAATACTTTGTACATTCTGCGCTCCTGTTTGAATATTTATTCATTTATTATGTATATTATACATCATGTTTATTGAAATTGCAAGTGCAATCTTAATAAATATTATATCACACTTTACATATAAATAAAATTGTATTCTATTAATTTTTTCTATTAAAATTCATTTAATGCTTTTAATTGTTGTAAACTACTATTCCCATTTTGCAATAAACAATAAAATATTATAAAACACAAGCTTTTTAAATATAATATTACATAATTTAACACTCAAAAGCGGCAAATTGTTTTTGCATCACTATTTTTATGGCATATATATTATTTGTATTTATGCATAAACTATTGCATAAATACTATAAAGTATAGTACAATAAAATCACGAAGTTAAATAATTTGCAGTTGTAGTTACGCCTTAAGCTAGCCACGCCGATGTAATCCGAACCCGTATTGCATCGTAAAATAAACGGAGGGATAAAACAAATGGATTTGAAAGAGAAGCTTATTCAATATTGCGGTAAAAACAAAGACCTTTCCCAATGTAGCACAAACGAAATTTACTTTGCCCTTTTAGCCTTGGTTAAAGAGCTAGCTGTGCAAAAAAACACAAACAAAGCTAACAGCAAAAAGAAAGTTTACTATATTTCTGCTGAATTTTTAATTGGCAAACTGCTGTCTAATAATTTAATCAATTTAGGGGTATATGATGCAATTGAGCAAATTTTAACGCAGAGCGGGCATAGCCTTTGCGATATAGAGCAGCGTGAACCTGAGCCGTCACTAGGAAATGGTGGCCTCGGGCGCCTTGCAGCCTGCTTTTTAGATTCAATGGCAACGCTGGACATAAACGGCGATGGCATTGGCCTTAACTACCATTTAGGCTTATTTAAGCAGGAATTTTCAAAAAACAGGCAAAATGAAAAGCCCAACCCATGGATTGAGAAAAATTCGTGGCTTACAAAAACAAGCACAAGTTATACGGTTCCTTTTAAGGGCTTTAAGCTAAAATCTACCCTATACGATATAGAAGTTACAGGTTACAACGCAAGAACAAACAAACTTCACCTTTTTGATGTTGAAAGTGTTAGCGAGAAAATTGTTAAGCGCGGAATTAATTTTGATAAAACAGCTGTGGAAAAGAATTTAACGTTATTTTTATATCCTGACGACAGCGACGATAACGGGCGCTTGCTGCGTATTTATCAGCAATATTTCATGGTGAGCAATGCCGCGCAATATATATTAGACGAGTGCTGCAGTAAAGGATGCAATTTGCATAACTTAGCAGATTACGCAGCAGTTCAAATTAACGATACACACCCCGCATTAATTATACCCGAGCTAATTCGGCTTTTAACCGAGCGCGGCATAAGCGAAGACGAGGCTGTAGATATTGTTACAAAAACTTGCGCATACACAAACCACACTATATTATCCGAAGCGCTTGAAAAATGGCCAATGGACTATTTAAAGCAAGTAGTTCCGCATTTATTGCCCATTATCAGAAAACTTGATAAACGTGTGCGCAGTATGTACAAAAACAAAGGTTTATATATAATTGATAAGCAAAAGCGTGTTCATATGGCGCATATTGCAATTCATTTTACACATTCCACAAACGGCGTTGCCGCTTTGCACACCGATATATTAAAACAAAGCGAGCTAAGCGATTTTTACAAAATTTACCCCGAGCGCTTTAACAACAAAACGAATGGCATAACTTTTAGGCGCTGGCTTTTGCACTGCAACAAAGCACTTACCCGGTATTTGAGCGAGCTTATTGGAAACGAGTATAAAACGAACGCGTTGGCACTTAAAAAATTAGAGAACTACCAAAATGATGAAGTTGTTTTAAATAAATTACTGCATATAAAAAACGAAAACAAAAAAGCTCTTGTTCAATATTTAAAAGAAACCCAAAATATTATTTTACCTGAAAACGCAATTTTTGATATACAAATAAAGCGCCTACACGAATATAAACGCCAACAGCTTAATTTACTTTATTTAATTGATAAGTACTTTGAAATAAAAAGCGGCAAGTTGCCGAAAACGCCAATTATTGCAATTTTCGGCGCAAAAGCTGCACCGGCATATACAATTGCTAAAGATATTATACACGCTATTTTATGCTTACAGCAAATAATTGATAGTGATGAGCAAGTTAAAAAGCATTTGCGCGTTGTTATGATTGAAAACTATAATGTTTCAAAAGCCGAAATGCTTATACCCGCTTGCGATATTTCAGAGCAAATAAGCCTTGCATCAAAAGAAGCAAGCGGCACCGGAAATATGAAATTTATGTTAAACGGCGCTGTAACCCTTGGCACTATGGACGGCGCGAATGTTGAAATAGCACAGCTTGTTGGCGATGAAAATATATTCACATTCGGAAAAAGCAGCGATGAAATTATTGCGCATTATAAAAATGAAGATTATATCTCAAAGGATTACTATGAGCAAAACGCAAGAATTCGCCGTGCTGTAGACTTTTTAATTGGCGATGAAATGTTTGCCGTTGGCACAAAACTTTGCCTTCGCCGCCTTCACAAAGAACTTTTGGTTAAAGACTATTTTATGACTTTGATTGACTTTGATGAATATTTAGCGGTGAAAGAAAAAGCACTTACAGCTTATATCGATAAGCAAAAGTGGGCTAAAATGATGCTAATGAATATAGCAAACGCCGGGCATTTCTCTTCTGATAGAACTATTGCACAGTATAATGAGGATATTTGGCAAGTATAATTAATAAAAAAACTATGTGGCTGTGATTAAGTTAAAACTTTTATCACAGCCACATTTTCATTTGTTTTGTTTGAAGCGTTTTAAAGCAAACGCGCTTGACGCTTTAATATCTTAATTGAATCATATCCTCACGGCCCATTTAAATTAAATTTGTATAATGTATTCAATTTTAAAACAGAAGCATTATATTTTCACGGCTTTATTTATATTCGCCACTTAAACAAGTTTAAACAATAATAATTTTTTATTTACCATCTTTAGTGATACAATTGAAATTTTTAACGTAATATGGTAAAATAACAAAAAGAACAATAAGGAGGCAAATATGGAATATAATATTTTAGGAGATTCTTTACCTGTAGTAATTTGCAAGTTGGCGCCGGGTGAATCGGTTATAACCGAGCGTGGCTCTATGAGCTGGATGACGCCAAATATCACAATGGAAACAAAAGGTGGCGGTTTTGGTAAAATGCTCGGCAGGCTTGCATCAGGCGATAGCATGTTCCAAAACATTTACACAGCTCAAGGCGAGGCTGAAATTGCATTTTCCTCTTCTTTCCCCGGGCAAATTAGGGCGTATAATATAACACCGGGCACAGAACTAATTGTGCAAAAATCTGCATTTTTAGCTTGCTCGCAAGGCGTTGAGCTATCAATTTTCTTCAACAAAAAAATTGGCAGCGGCCTTTTTGGCGGCGAAGGTTTTATTATGCAAAAGCTAACAGGAAACGGCATTGTATTTGTTGAAATAGACGGTGCAGCTGTTGACTACACACTAGCGCCCGGCCAAACAATGATTGTTGACACAGGTAATTTGGCTATGATGAGCGCTACTTGCTCAATGGATGTGCAAATGGTTAAAGGAGCAAAAAACATTCTGCTTGGCGGCGAAGGCTTGTTCAACACTGTTGTTACCGGCCCCGGAAATATCACATTGCAATCTATGCCATTAAGCGGTGTAGCAAATGTGCTTCGCCCATATTTCCCACCCAGTAAATAATTAGCTTTACATAAGCAGTTTATGTTTTATAACGCTTGCTTAAAATTGTAAAACCGGCAGTGACGAAATTGAAACCATTTCGTCACTGCCGGTTTTTTTTCATAACATAAAAGCACTGTTATATATATTCAAAACTATTATATTTTTCTAAATCTTCAATATACTTCTTCGCATAATATTTTGCTATATTTAAATTTTGGTCGGTATAATTGCCACATTCAACTGCACTTGCGCCCGGTATATCTCCCTTAAAAGCTACTATACAGTTGAACATTTCCACTATAAGATCTTTAACTAAAAGCGAGTTTAATTCACCGAACATTACAAGGTAAAACCCCGTGCGGCAGCCCATAGGCCCAAAATAAATAATATCGCTGCTTTGCTCACTATTGCGCAAAAATGTTGCACCTATATGCTCCATTGTATGTATAGCGCAAACGTCCATTGCCGGCTCTTTGTTGGGTATTGTAACCCTAATATCAAATGTGGTAACATCACAGCCGTTTTTTGCATCGCGCCTTGAAACATAAATGCCCGGCAATAATTTTGTATGGTCAACTTGAAAGCTTTCTATTTTTTTCATTTTATGTACCTCTTTTACAAGTTAAAGTGCAATTCTCTACCCGTTTTTTTGTATTCAACAAATGATATGCCCACCATATTAAACATTTTTTTGCTGGCAATCACCGAAGAGGTATCATTATATTTATTCTCGTAATAGATAACTTTGGTTATACCGCTTTGTATAATAGCTTTTGCACATTCATTACAAGGAAAAAGAGTTGTGTAAAGCCTTGCGCCCGCCAAAGAAGCCGCAGCGTTATTTAAAATCGCATTCAATTCCGCGTGGCAAACATATAAGTATTTTGTTTGCAAATCGCTCTCGGCTTCGCGTTCCCAAGGCATTTCATCGTCAAAACAACCTGTTGGCATACCGTTGTAACCCATTGATAATATTTTGTTTTCGCGGCTTACTATACAAGCACCTACTTGCGAATTATCATCTTTGCTGCGCTGTGCACTAAGAAGTGCCACACCCATAAAGTATTCATCCCAAGAAATATAATCGTTCCTTTTCATAATTCCTCCAGCTTTTATGTGTTTTTGTTTTCATCTATATAAGCTGCGGCCGCTTGCCCTGCAACAAGCCCTTCGCCCACAGCATTAGATACCTGATAAGGTTTACCTATTATATCGCCCGCAGCATAAACGCCTTTTATATTTGTTTCACATGCAGCATTCACAACTATGCTACCGTCTTCTATCAAAAGGCCCTGTAATAAAGAATTAGGCGGCGCTGCATTCCTCAGTACAAAAGCGGCATCGCATAAAATTTCATCATCATTTACTGTAACGCTTTTTACATTGCCGTTTTCTTTAGCATTTATGCTTTTTACTATTCCTTTTGTAAATACTATATTTTCGTTTAAATCGCTTGGCTTTTTCGCCGCAATATATGTTACATTACAGCCTATTTCACAAAGGTAATTTGCCTCGCTTGCTGCGTCTTGCGCAATGCCCCAAACTATAACGTCGCGGTTGCGGTAAAGCATACCATCACATGTGGCACAATACGAAACGCCTTTACCCAAAAGCTCGCTTTCGCCTTCAACTGGTTTAGATTTACTAACGCCCATTGCCAATATAATTGTTTTAGCCTCTAAAAATTCGCCGGCGGCATTAACCATAAAATTGCCCTCAAACGGCAACACATTTCCTACTTTTACTTGTTTAATTTCTGCGCCTGCTTTTAAAGCGTGGCCTGTAAAGGCGCTCATCATCTGTTTTCCGGTAAGCGCAGGCATGCCTATGTGGTTATCAACAAGCTCTGCCTTTGCAAGCAGGCTTTCACCGGCGTTACAAATTAGCGGTTTTTTCCCACGTTGAATTAAATTTATTGCAGCGCTCAGCCCAGCAGGGCCGCCGCCTATAATAATACAATCGTACATTATAATCCTCAAATATTCTTACTTAATAACAAAAAAGCCTTGCGGCATTTTCGCAAAGCTTGCCTATTTATAGTATACCTCAACTGCTTAAAAAAAAACAGTGTTTTTTCATATAATTACAAAAAAATTGTTATAAAGCATCAAATTTTATAAATTTATTTATAAAGTAAACATAATTTCTTATTCCATATCATTCTTGCGATTGAATTTTATGCCAGCGCATCTTTGTTGCATTGCCTCCGCGCATATGCCGCTCTTGCTTGTTAATCTTTAAAATTTTTTCAACTTCTATATAAAGCGATTTATTAATTTGTGGTAGGCGCTTTGTTACATCTTTATGTACCGTGCTTTTACTAATACCGAACTTTTTTGCGGCGCTTCGCACTGTTGCACCTGTGTTAACTATATAATTTCCTAAATCCACACTTCTACTTTCTGGGTTTCCTTTCATAGCCGCACCTCTTTTCCATATATGCTTATGATTTAAATACAGAAAATATGCCATATAACACAGCTATTTATTTGACTATTATGCAAAATAAACTTATAATAGTTGTAAATACAAAAACTATGAGGTGCGAAAAAATGAGTTACAAAACAATTAAGTGCGAAGATATTCAAAAAAACCCGTTTGCGCTTTTTGGCGATGAGTGGGCGCTTTTAACAGCAGGCAACGAAACTTCTTTTAACACCATGACAATTTCATGGGGCGGTTTAGGCGTGTTCTGGCAAAAAAATGTTGTTACCACATATGTTAGGCCAACAAGATACACTTATGAATTTTGCGAGCGTGAAGATTATTTTTCTGTATCTTTTCCCGGAAAAGAGGCCCGTAAAGATATGGCATTGCTTGGAAAACTTAGCGGCAGAGACTGTGATAAATTATCGCAAACTTCTCAAACTGTAGACTTTTGCGACGGTGTTCCTTTCATTGCTAACTCTAACCTTGTTCTTATATGCAAAAAATTATATAGCACAGACATTGTTCTTGGTGAAAACCAGCCAAAAGAAATAGAGCAACTGTACCCTATAAAAGATTACCACAGAATATATATCTCTGAGGTTGTAAAAGCATTTGTTAAGGAGTAACCCTTAGCTCTTAAAAATTATTTGCACATTTTTGGTGTGCAATCTTAATGAGGACATTTAATGAAGCAGATTATACTTTGGGCACTTACTATTATTTTAAGTATTGACAGCGTTTTGCGCTTCATGCGAAGCAGTATGAATTTAGGCGTTATTCTTATGTATGTAATAACAATTTGCCTATGGATATACACATTATTTAACCGCAAAATTGATGAATTTACATCTCATGGTATAGGTTTTATATTTAAGCTTATATTTTTTGCGGGTGTTTTGTTCATGTTATCAATGATGCTGTTTTTGTTCATTAGCGCAAATGCAAACAAAGCCAGCGGCGATGAAAAAGCTATTATTGTTTTGGGTGCCGGTTTAAACGGTGAAAACGTTAGCGGCGTGCTTGCAAGAAGGCTTGATGAGGCAATTGAGTTTTATAACAGCCATAGCGATGTTTATATAGTTGTAACAGGCGGGCAAGGCCCGAATGAAATTATACCCGAAGCGCACGCTATGAAAAATTATCTTTTAAAAAACAATGTAAGCGAGCAAAACATAATAGTTGAAGACAAAAGCACTTCCACCGAAGAGAACTTTTTATTTTCCAAAGAGCTTTTAAAAGAAAAAGGTATTGATAGCGATGAGCAAATTGCTTTTTCAACAAATACATTTCATTGTTACAGAAGTGCGCTTTACGCTAAAGCTTTAGGTTATAGCAATATTTCAAGCTTACCGTCTAATACCGGTTTCGGTGTAATTTTACCCTCTTATATGCGAGAAGTTTTTGCGGTTTTACACTATTGGGTGTTTAAACAAAGTTAAAATTCACAAATAATTATAAGCAAGCAAAAAAAGAGCGAAGCCGCATGGCTTCGCTCTTTTTTTAGTGCACTTTTAATGCAATTAATTTTTGTTTATATTATTATAGCAGCTCTATTATGGTGTTGGTTGCTTTTAACCAGTAGCTGTATAATTTGGGTTTGGTTCCGTGCCGCAAACTATACAAAATTCTTTTCCGTCCTCAAAAACATGCGCTTCTGGGTTTATTGGTATTTCTATAGTTTCTACGGTATTATCTGAATATGTTATTGTTCTTATACCCGTGTCAGTGCAATTAGCGGGTGTAGTAATTATATCGCTAATTACTGATTTTACCGGTGTCTCTTCACTTGAGCTAGACGGTGGCGTCTGTTCACTTGAGCTTGACGAGCTGGACGAGCTGGACGAGCTTGATGAGCTTGATGAGCTTGAAGAGCTTGAGCTTACAGAACTGGATGACGATGGCGCTACATAGTCTGGGTCTGTAATTCCGCACCTAATGCAAATACCATCTTCAAATTCGTGCCCTAATGCAGGAACTATATCGCGGTTTACAACGCTTCCATCCCACAGGGTATATGGTGTGTAGCCGTTCTCTGTACAAGTTGGAGGAACAGGCGTTCCGGGTTTTGGTGCAGGTGGGTCTTCCCTCTCGGGTACATCTGTTACTGCCGGGCGCTCATCTTCAGTTATCAGCGCATGCGTTCTAACATATTCAAGCCACGCCTCTCCGCCTGCTTTATTTAAATGCAAGCCATCGGCTGAGATATATTCATCATTTATATACCCCGTGCTTGAATCTTTAAGGCCTTCAGATATATTTAAGAAAGGTAGCCCCATTTCTTCTGCCAAATCCACCAGTGCTTTGTTAAAAGCATCTATCGTTTCTTGGCTTATGCTTGGATAATCGCTTGTTTGGCCTTTTGGCGGAACTGCGCTTATTATAATATCAGCATATTCATATTCACTTTGAATTAGCTTAATAATATTTTCATAGCTGTTTGCAAATTCACTTGCGCTTGTGCCGCTAAACGCATTATTTGTGCCCATTGTTATAATAATTCGCCTTGGCTGAACCATAGAAATAGCGTCCGGTATGGTGTAAACAGCCATATCATTTTCAAAAAACACACAGCGTACAGAACTTACACCGTTAATATCAAGGCCTACCATGCCCATATAATTTTCAAGTGGAATCAAATTATATATTTCATACAAACCAACTGTGTTAGAGTCGCCAACAAAAAGTGTTTCGTCTAAATAGCTTTGCCCTGCATCTGCTGTTTTGGGCAAAATTACACCATCAAACTCATCTGCATTTATTTCATTGGCACTTTGGTTATAATCATCTGTTTGAGAGTTAGTGCCCGACTGTGGCAATGCATTCTCAAGCGGCAATTCATCTACTGCTGTTGTTGCAAGCACAGCTGTGCCAACTACTACAGATGAAATGAACACCAAAGAGCAAACCACTATCATATAAAATGCTCTTTTTTGTACACTTGGTAAGTTCGCAAACATTTCGGGCCATTTTGATATATTTTTAAATGTAAATTTTTGTTTGTGTTTCAATAGTTCTCAGCCTTTCATTAGAGGGCAATATTCACTTATAAGCAGCTGAATACAAATGAATATTGGCGTTTTTCATTTTTTGCTATTAACATTTATTATACACTATTTTCAATAAATATCAACTCAAACTGAATTTATGCTAAAAGCATACGGTCGTTCGCAAAATCATCTTTACTGCTCTCTTCAAACTTCGCGAGCAGATCTTGAACTTTCAAATTGCGCTTTTCTTCATCGCAAACATCATATATAATTTGCCCTGAATTCATCATAATTAAACGATTGCCAAAACGAATTGCATCTTTCATATTATGCGTAATCATTATTGTTGAAAGGTTTTGTTCGCTTACTATCTTTTCAGTTAACGATAACACTTTTGCACCTGTTTTAGGGTCTAGCGCTGCGGTGTGCTCGTCTAAAAGTAAAAGCCTTGGTTTTTGAAGCGTTGCCATAAGCAAAGTTAGCGCTTGCCTTTGCCCGCCCGATAAAAGGCGAACTTTTGTGTTTAGCCTGTTTTCAAGCCCTAAATCCAACATTGTAAGCCTTTCTTTGAACAGCTCTCTCTCCTCTTGGGTTATTCCCCAAGCTAATGAGCGCTTTTTGCCGCGCCTATAAGCCATGGCAAGGTTCTCTTCTATTCCCATATTTCCTGCCGTTCCAAGCATTGGGTCTTGAAAAACCCTACCTAAATATGAAGCGCGCTTATATTCTGCCATTCTGGTAATATCTTTATCGTCTAAAATAATGCTACCTGCGTCTATTGAATAAACACCGGCCAGCAAATTTAATACAGTAGATTTACCTGCCCCATTGCCGCCTATAATTGTAACAAAATCGCCGTCGTTCATTTTAAATGAAAAATTGTTAAACACTCGCTTTTCGTTTATAGTTCCGGGGTTAAATGTTTTGCTTACATTTTTTATATCAAGCATATTAACCCTCCTCTGTCGCTTGTTGTTTATCGCTTTGAACATTAACTTTTCCGTACTTATTCCTCAAATATGGAACGCCCAAAGCAAGTGCCACAACAAATGCGCTAAACATTTTTAAATCGTTTGTGCGCAGACCTAATTGCAAAACTATAGCAATTACGGCAAAATAAATTATAGAGCCGCAAACAATGCTAAAAAGCTTAAAAGCAAAATTAAAGCGTGTGCCGAAAATAACCTCGCCTATAATAACACTTGCAAGGCCAATAACTATTGCGCCGCGCCCCATGTTAATATCTGCATTGCCTTGGTATTGCGCAAGCAGTGCACCTGCAAGGCCTACAAGGCCGTTAGATAGTATAAGCCCTATCATTTTAGTTGTATTTGTATTAACGCCTTGTGCTCGTACCATTTTGCGGTTGTTACCCGTTGCCCGCACGGCACAGCCAATTTCTGTTCCAAAAAACCAATAAAGCGCTGCAATTACAATGCTAACTACAATAGCGCCTGTGATAATAGCCATTGTAACTTCGCCCAAGGATATCATAGTTGGTAAATTGTTAAGCCCTCTGTTGGCCCTATCTTGCATTATACGCAAATTTATTGAATAAAATGCAAGCTGTGTTAATATGCCCGATAATATTGGCGGTATACCAAGCTTTGTATTAATTAGCCCGGTTAATGCCCCTGCACACATGCCTGCAACAATTGCAAAAGGTAATGTTAAAACAGGGTGAACGCCACCAATAATAAGCATTGCACTAACAGCGCCACCTGTGCAAAGGCTTGAGTCTACCGTTAAGTCTGCAAAATCTAATACTTTATATGTTATATAAACGCCTAGCGCCAGTATTCCCCAAATTAAACCTTGTGATACCGCGCCGGGTAATGCCCTGAGCAAAGCCATAATTAAACCTCTTCTTAAACAGCATATTTCTCACACAGCAAAGCTGTGTGAGAAATATGCATATAATATAATTCTAAATTAATCTTGCAATAAATCTTCAGGTATTTCAAGCTCGATTGCTGCTGCATACTCTTCATTTATAACAAGCTTTAATTCTTCTTGTGTGCTATAGCCTATTGGCATTGTGCTAATATCTGCGCCGTTAACAAGCACGTCAAACGCTTGCGCGCCTGTCATTTGGCCCAATGTGTAATAATCTAGGCTGTATGTGGCAAGGCCGCCCGCCATAACCATGCTTTCTTCGCCGCAAATAACAGGTATTTTAGCAGGCTCTGTTACCATAGCTACTGTAGACATTGATGATGCAAGGGTGTTATCTGTTGGTAAATATAAAGCGTCTACTTTAGAAATTAAGTTTGTTGTAACGCTTTGAATGTCGTTTGAATCTGTAAAAGTTGCAATTTCAACGCTTAAGCCTAAAGCCTCAAATGCTTCTTTTGCAAGCTCTGCTTGTGTTATTGAGTTATCTTCGCTGCTTGTATACATAATGCCAACTGTTTGTGCATCCGGCACTAATTGTACTAATAAATCAGCTTGTAGGTCAATTGGGTTTAAATCTGATGTGCCCGAAACATTGCCGCCCGGTGCTTCATTAGATGCTACTAAATTTGCGCCTACAGGGTCTGTAACAGCTGTAACCAAAATAGGTATTTCGCTTGTTGCTTGCGCCGCACCTTGTGCAGAAGGTGTTGCAATTGCTAAAATTAAATCAACGCTGTCGTTCACAAATTTTTGTGCAATTAAGTTGCCGTTTGCAGCGTCGTTCGATGCATTTTGCAAATCGTAAGTAATAGTTACACCTGCTTCATCTGCAAGGCGTGTTAGCTCATCTTGGAAACCTTGTGCAGCTTGGTCAAGCGCATTGTGCTGAACATGTTGTAATATACCAACACTATATGTTGCGCCCTCTTGTGTTTCGGCTTGTGCTTCACTTTGTGCCGGCTCTTGAGCTGTGCTTTGCGCTGGCTCTTGTGCGCATGATGCAAATGCTAATACCATGCATAATACTAATGCTAAAGATAATAGTTTTTTCATAATTCTCTCCTCAATATTGTTTTATACTTTAATTAATTAATAATTTTTAATTAATTAAAGTAAAGTATACCATACATCTTGCCAAAATATCAAGGCAAATTTCTTACAAATTTATTGCAGAATAATCAATAATTTACGCATATTTATACAAAAAGCATAGTTCACTTGCGTAATATTACTATTTTGTGAAAACAGATTGTGTAATTCATTAAACCATGTTATACTATAATGTAATGTAAGAGCGTGATTAATAAAAGCAAACAAGCCAATAATTCAAACATTAAACAGGAGAAAAACCTTGAACAATTTAAACGAATGGGCTAAAAAAGCCGATAATTTCAAACTGCCTCTTTGGAACGATTTACCCGACATAGAATTGTATATGGACCAAGTTACAAGCCAACTATGTAGGTATTTTGCACCGCTTCAAATAAATAAAGACGAGTTAAGCGTTACAGCGAGCATGGTAAACAATTATGTAAAACAAGGCCTGTTACCTGCGCCTGTTAAAAAGAAATACAGCCGCATACATCTTGCTCATTTAGTTATAATTTGCTTGCTAAAGCAAGTTTTCAGCATACCCGATGTTAAAAATTTAATAGATGAAATGTTTAAAGGCTTGCAAGAAGAGCAATTGCAAAGCGTTTATAATGAGTTTTGCAGCGCACAAAAAACAGCTTATAAAAACACAGCGCAAGCGGCAATATCAAACAAGCCAGAAAAGGCCAGCGAGTGCTCTATTGCTATGCAAGCTGCAATAAACGCATGTGCAAGTAAAAGCATGGCGCAAGCTCTTTTAGTTAAATGTGATGAAAAACTCAACACAAAATAAACGAGGAACAAATGATGAATGTTGAAAAAATGCGCGAGTTTATAATTAAATTTCTATTTTACTCCATTTTAATTTTAATAGGCTATTTAATAATTGAATATGCATTTCCTATTTTAACGCCTTTTATTATAGCATTTACAATTGCATTTTCCATGCAGCCGGCTGTTAGGTTTTTAAAAAAGAAAACAAAGCTGAACAAAACATTTTTATCAATATTGCTGTTGCTTTTGTTTTTTGTTGTGTTTTTAGGGTTAATAGCTTTAATTATATACCAGTTATACAGTGGCGCAAAAGATTATATAGTACAGTTGCCCGAGTTATATACACAATCAATAGCGCCGGTATTAGCGTCATTCAGCAATGAAATAGAGAATTTTTTCAAGGCCATAAACCCTGAGGCTTCTCAAATTATAGATAGTATAACAACAGCGCTTACAGGCTCAATTCAATCTTTACTATCACAACTTTCGGGCACAGCTTTTGGGTTTGCTACTTCTGCCGCTACAAGTGTTCCCATGTTTATTGTGCAGTTTATTATAACCATCATTGCAACATTCTTTTGCATAGGCGATTATGATAAAATAACAGCTTTTATATTTAGCAAAATGCCCTCGCAAAAAAGGCAAACTATTACAAAAATAAAAAACAGGAGCCTACAGGTTTTAGGTGAATATGCAAGAGCATACGCCATACTTCTTTCTATTACATGCGCAGAGCTTTTTATAGGTTTCTTGCTACTTGGAATACCGGACGCTTTGCCGCTGGCAGCCCTTATATCCCTTGTTGATATTTTACCGATTTTAGGCGTTGGAACCGTTCTTATTCCGTGGGGCATAATAATGCTTTTAACCGGAAACTATGCTTTTGGCATTGCCGTTTTAATTATGTATGCCATTATAACAATTGTTCGGCAATCTTTAGAGCCAAGAGTGGTTGGCAAAAGAATAGGCCTACACCCTTTTGTAACACTTTTATGTATATTTTTAGGCGGCAATTTATTTGGCATTTTAGGTATTTTCGGCTTGCCTATAGCTGTTACTGTTTTATTCCAGTTAAACCGCTCGGGCGATATTAATTTGTTTTAAAGCGAGGTATTAATTTGTTTACTGTGTATGTTATTGATGATGAAGTGCTAATTTTAAACGAAATAGTTAACAATATTAGATGGCTTGATAACGGTTTTGAAGTTATTGGCAGCAGCCTTTTGCCTGAAATTGCACTTAAAGAAATAGCAGAGCTAAAGCCGGACGTTGTTTTCTCTGATTTGAAAATGCCCACCATGAGCGGCATTGAAATGATTAAGGCTTTGAAAGACGACGGCTGTGTTTTTGAAAGTGTTATTTTAAGCGCTTTTGCCAGCTTTGAAGATTCACGCGAGTTTTTCAGAATGAGCGGCTTTGATTATTTACTAAAGCCTATGCAGGAACAGGAAGTTCAAATTGTGCTTGAGCGTCTAAGCAAAAAGTTATCGAAAAAAGAGCGAAATATTGTAAGAGATTCCGATAATATAAACCCTTCTTTTTCAAGCCTTATAGAATATGTGGAAAACAATTTTGAGAAGAAACACACTTTAGATTCTTTATCAAAAAAATTCGGTTTAAACGCAAACTATATTTGCAATTTATTTTCAAAACATTACTTAATAACGCTAACAAGGTTTATAACACGCCTTAGAATGAAGCACGCCATTGGCTTAATGCTACAATCGGATAAATCTTACAAAGAAATAGCTTTATCGTGCGGTTATACCGATTATTACTACTTTTGCAAAGTGTTTAAAGATTACTACGGAGATTCCCCCTCTGCTTATTTAAAGCAAATTACTTCATAATTATTTTAGCTTTTTTATATAATTAAAATACTAATATATCTTTGTGGTGGAAAAATGAAGAAAACTATTAAAATTGTTATAACTTTATGCTTTATCAGCACTTTGCTTTTTTTAAGCTCTTGTAATTCTGTGCAAAACGAATATGCGCAAGATTATGAGCAAGAGCTTAATTTTGCCATACCTTATGAAGAAGGTATGAAGTATTTACAGGATAGTTACTATATAAAATGGCTTGAAGAGCAGTGTGATGTAAAAATCAACTTAAGCTTTATATCGCAAGACCATACCCACCAATATTTAAATTCAATGCTAACTTACCCTCAAAGCAATATTGACGGTGTGCTTTTTTCGCAAAACAGCGCGCTTGATGCCGCTACTATACAGGAATATGCAGATAGCGGAAATGTTCTTGCGCTAAACGACTTAATTGAAGAAAACAGCGTTTATCTAAAACAAGCGCTCGCAAACTATACGCCTTACAACCTTGAAAACGCCCTGAAAAATGATGGCGAAAATATTTACTACATGCCCGCTTTGAGCGGCAGTTTACCTAAACAATACACGCAAACTATGTGGATAAACATTAAATGGCTTGAAGAAAGTGGGCTTTCCATGCCCTCTACCACCGAGGAATTCGAGAATGTGTTAACTGCTTTTTACAGAAATTACATGCATGCTTTGCCTATTATGGGAACTGTTCAAGATGACGCGCTGTTTCCCATTAATTTTATAATGAACTCTTTTGAAATATGCGATGCTCAAAATTCATATTTTGCAATAGAAAACGAAGATGTTTATTTTGCGCCTCACACAGAAGACTTTAGACAGGGGCTTATTTATTGCTCTGATTTGTACAGCAAAAACTTATTGCCGCAAGATATATTCAATTTTAACGAGCAACAATTTATAAGCCTTGTGAATGACCCTCGTATGCTTGTTGGTATGTTTTCCTCTTTTGATATTTCAAGCGTTCTATCTATAAATTCTTCTGAATTATACAGCTATTATTTGCCACTTGCCCCTTTAAAGCACGAAGATAGCAATGCTAATTCTATTTTACATTTCGATTACCCTAGCCCCGGGGCTGTTATTTTAGCCTCCTCTGATAATGCAAAAAAGGCGTTTGAAGTTTTAGATTTAATGTGCAGTGAGCTGGCATACTTAATTGGCCACTACGGTGAGCCGGGCGTAGACTGGACCGAGGCTGAAGTTGGCGATATAAGTGCAAGCGGTTTACCTGCCCTTATATCTGTTTCTAACACTCAAACACTACAAAGAGATAACGGCTATACAAATGTTATAGGCCCCTACATAACCATTGATAAATTTGCACAGGCTGTTGAGTGGAAAGGGTATCAAATTAACCAAAACGAGTATATACAAGCAAGAGCTTTTAGAACATACGAAGAATATGAAGTAGAGCAATCAATTCCCCCATTGCTCTTTGAAAGAAACAAAAGCAACTATGAAAACACAATGCTTTTAATAAAAGAACACACTATCGAGCAGATGATAGCTTTTATTACGGGCGAAAAACATATAACAAACGATGAGCATTGGCAAGAGTATATAGATAGCTTTGAGCATATTGATCAAATGGAGCTTGTAATACAAAAGCTTTATGATGAGGCAAACAATAATTAAGAGGGGTTTAAATTCAGCGTATGAGGGTAGTAAAAACATTTGTAATTTTTTTATTAGTTTTAAGCTTATTTGCATGTTCAAGCCAACAGCAAAACAAACTTAGTTCTTGGCTTGAACAAGCAAATTTAAGCGCACAAGAAGATGTAAAAACTCTTTACGATGCCGCTTTGCAAGAGGATACATTAGTTGTTTACAGCACAACTACACGCATTTATGATGTTAAAGAGAGCTTTGAAGAAGAGTATCCCGGTTTAACGGTTGAAGTTTATGATACAAGAGCGTATGACTTAGTAGACATTCTAAATAGCAATTACGAACAGGAAAATTGCGATATAGATATTGTTATTTGCTCAGATGACACCGGTATTTTAAGCACTGAACTATTAGAAAAACATATTGTTAACAAATATGTGCCCTATGATATAGAGCCATTTTTATACGACTATGCCAACACAGAGCTTTTAAGCTTTGTGGGCGAAACCGAACAGCTTTTTTACAACCCCAATATTTACGATGAATGCCCCATAAGCAATTACTGGCAGTTAACCGAGAGCGAGTGGTATGGCAAAGTTTATATGAACAGCCCTTTGCGCTCGCATCCCGCTTACGCTTTAGTGCACGCTGTTATTGAAAAGAGCGATTTAATGGCAGAGGCTTATTTTGATTTATACGGCGAAGAATTGCACATACCCGAAAACAGCAGCGCAGGCGAAATTTTTTGGCAAATGATGCTTGAAAACGGCCTTAATTTTTCAACCAGCTCTAACGAGCTGGTTGAGATAGTTGGCAACGATAACAACACAGATGGGCCTTTAGCATTTATGATTTCAAGCAAAGTTCGCCGAAGCGATATTGGCTTAAATGTTGCCGCCGCTTACGGCATAGCCCCAACCGACGGAGTTTTCACTTCAAACACTGTTTCTATAGCAGGCGACGCAAAAAACATTAACACTGCTAAACTATTTATTCGCTGGCTTTTAGGGGAAGCAGACGGCACAGGCGAGGGCCTTGCGCCTTATATAAAAGAGGGCACATGGCCTGTTCGCACAGATACGGCGCCTTATTCCAGCGTGCCGCTTGATAAGGGCAATTACTGGTATAACGATAAAATTACGGTGAGCCAAATGGAGGAAGAAATAGTTGAATTTTGGACAGAGCTTCAAGCGAGTGCAAACTGAAAAAACTAAATTTAATGCCAATAACATCAAACTTACCAAAAGCTTAAGGAAGAAAGTTCAATATACAATACCTCTGTTTTTTATTGTAACGATAATTTGCTGGGGTTTGTTTTACAATTACTCTGCCCAAAACATGCAAAAAAACAGCGAACGCTTAACCGAGCAGGTTTTAAACAGCGTTGTGCAAACACTGGAGAGTATTTTTTTAAACCTTGAACATACAGCTATGGCACTTTCACAAGTTAAGGCTGTTGATAATATGTTAAGCGAAAAAGACCCTGTTCAATTTCACGCTCAGAGTAGTCGCGTTGTGCAAGAGCTTAATTCTGTTTATCAACCTGACGGTTTAGTAGATGATATTTTAATTTTTGACAGCGACTATAATTTTGCAAGATTAAGAGGCGAAATCGGCAATACCGTTGCTGCGCGTGTTGCTTATTTGTTAAGCGAAAACGAAAATGCAAGGCATATTTCTTTTAGCGCAGAGGGTGATACATATATTGCCTATATAACTTCTGTAACTCAAAACGGCCAAAAAATGGGCTCTATTGTATTTTTATTGCAGTCTACTCAATTAGTAAGCCTATTTGAGCAATATAATACCAATAACAGCTTAATAATATGTTTGCTCGCTTCACAAAACGTTTTTGTCTCTAACAGGCAAGAATTTGTAAACTTACATATTGATGATATCGCTTTAAATTCTAGTAGCTTCACTGAAAGAAATATAGGGCTAACGCCTTTTTCTATCTTTGTTGCAGACGACGGCACAAATTTGCAAAACACTGTTCAATATTTTGCAATAGCTACAATTTCCACATTTATTATAATGCTTTTAATGCAATTGGTATTATATGGTTTTCTTTCCAAAAATTTATTTAAGCCTATGTTTTCAATTATGAACAGCGCCAATAATGTTGGAAAAAACAACGAGCTTTTAACTTTAACCGGAAACGACGATTTTGATATTCTTGTTGATAGTATTAATTTAATGATAATACGACTTGAAGAAAACACGCACGATTTGTTTGAAATGCAGTATAAAATTAAGGGTGGCGAAATTGAAAAACAAAATGCTTTGATTTTATCGCTAAAAAAACAGATAAACGCACATTTCATGGTAAATACAATAAATAATGTTAAACGCCTAAACGAGCTTGGTAAAACCGAGCAAGCAGGCGAAATATGTGATGGCCTTTCTGATTTATTGCGGTATGCACACAACGCAGATGAATATATTTCAGGCTTTGATGAAATGTACATTATGCGAAAATATGTTAGCATTATGCAAATTAGATACCCCGGTAGTTTTACTGTGCAGTATGATATCGATGATGTATTAGATGAGTACTACTTGCCGAGAATGCTAATTCAGCCCATATTAGAAAATGCTATAACACATGGCGTTCAAGGCGTGGAAAACGGGCATGTGAAATTGAGTGCAAAAATTTCAAAAGACAAGTTAATTATTAAAGTAATAGATAACGGCAAAGGCATTAGTAATGAAGCGCTGCAAAAGTTAAATGAAAAGCTTAATAATATTGAAGATCACCAAATTACAGAAGGCTTAAGCGGAATTGCTCTTTTAAACATACAAAAGCGCATTAGGCTTGCATTTGGCAGTGAATATGGCATTAAAGTAGCGCATTTTGGCAATCAAGGCACACAAGTTTTTGTTTTATTGCCTATAATTAATGTTGATGACTTTTAAATGTTTATCTAACGTTTTAAAGCAATCTTGCAAATATATAAATTTGTTTATATTATAATAAAAAAGGACGGCGATTATATGAAAAAACTGTTTTTGCTTTTACTTTGCTTAATATTTACTCTTAGCGCTTGTGGCGGCGATACAAACGAGGGGCTGGGAAGCGCCCTTGGGGAATTAGCTACTCAAAACATGGCTAGCCAAAGCACTGTGCAATCTGATGCGCAAAGCACACAAACACAAAATAGCGAGCCACTCCCGCCGGCGCAAGAGCAGCCTTCTTTTGAAAACCCAAACAATATTGATTACGGCCCCTATAATTCACTTGTTTATGCATACAGAAGGTCTATTACTTATAATTATGGCGAGCTAACATCAGAGTATAACGGGCACTTTTATGCAAATTTGGTAGACTTCAACGCAGATGGCGTTTACGAGCTTGTTATATCTCGCGTTTATGACGACCACTTGAATATAGACGCACAATATGATATAGCTAGCGAGCAATTTATAGGTAACCCAAAATACCCTGCCGTGCATGTGTATTATTTAAAAGAGGACGGTTCCATAGGGTATGCGCATGAGACAAGTTTTGTTAGTTATTTAGATGAGGGCATGCGCTTTAATATTGAATATTCAACAGTAAACGGCGAAACCAATTTGGCATTCGGCGGTGATATGATAGATTTTGGCATTACATCATCAGAGTATGTTTACTCAATAGGCTATGCAAACTTTAACGGCGAGGTTTTTAACCAAAATGTAATTTTCGCCATAGGGCACGATTATGTTAATTCGGGTTATGAGCCAACAGCTTATTATATAAATATGAGCGAAGTTTCAAAAGACGAATTTTATGCGGAATATGATAAGTACACCGAAAACAATATAGTTCACACTGTTGTGGGTGTTGGCTATGAAACAAACAACACCCAAGTAACGCAAAACACCATAGATTTTTTAAGCACATTTGAAAGAGCAAACACCGTAAGCGATGTTTTTATTTATAATAATGGCAACTTTTTGTTATATGAGCAAGAGTATTTTACAAATAGTTATTATATTTTAAAGCATTATCTAGATAATGTTGTTTTAGAAAATTACGACGCTTTAGCGCAAATTACAGAAAATATGAATATAATTGAAACTGTAAAAAGCGAAAGAGAAGCCGGCATGTACTACCCCGGTTTGATTATTGATGAAATGTATTATATTGAACCTGAAAATTATAATGAAGAAGTTCCTTTTTTAATGGGAGACATTTATGAAAACACACAAAAACAAATACTTAACACCTTTGTGTTAGAAGTTCCGTCGAAAGAAGTAATAGATATGCAAACGGTAGAATATGCAGGCCAATTTGGCGGCGACGTTACTTATTATTATATGTTTGAAACAGATGATAACGGTGAAAACGCTAAACTGCTCGCCATATTTAACTCTCATTATTACTAAAACAGTTAAACCCTTTTTAAAATACATGGTATAGTTTAAACACCGCTTTTTTATAAATATTAGAACCTTTTTAAAATATAACTTAAAGCGCCTGCCCAAAATTGGGCAGGCGCTTTATTTTGCTTAATTTGTTATTCGTGCTTTGCTATAATTTGTATAAAGCATCAATATTATACAAAAAGTATATTTTAAAACAGCAAACAGAAGGTGCTTATAAAAGAACCCTCTGTTTGCAAATATTTTCATTATATAACTACTTTATGCTTTTGCTGTTGGCAATATATCTTCAACTTCTGCGTGTGGACGAGGAATAACGTGAACTGAAACAAGCTCGCCAACGCGCTGTGCTGCTGCTGCGCCTGCATCTGTTGCCGCTTTAACTGCGCCAACGTCGCCCCTTACCATAACAGTAACAAGGCCGCCGCCCACATGCTCTTTACCAATTAAATGAACATTTGCCGCTTTAATCATTGCGTCTGCTGCTTCAATAGAACCTACTAAACCTCTTGTTTCTACCATTCCTAATGCTTCACTTTTAACCATTTTTTCTGCCTCCTATAATTAATTATTAATATTTAACATTTCTACTTTTTTGCGCTTGGAAGTATATCTTCAACTTCTGCGTGTGGGCGAGGAATAACGTGAACTGAAATAAGCTCTCCTACGCGCCCGGCTGCTGCTGCGCCTGCATCTGTTGCCGCTTTAACTGCGCCAACATCGCCTCTTACCATAACAGTTACAAGGCCACCGCCTACAAGCTCTTTGCCAACAAGGTAAACATTTGCGGCTTTAATCATGGCATCTGCTGCTTCAATAGCGCCTACTAAACCTCTTGTTTCTACCATACCTAATGCTTCATTTTTAACCATTCTATTTGCCTCCAAATTGATTTTTTATTTATATAATAATGTTTTATCGAACAATATTAACTGTTGTTTTGGCATTTACGCCTAAAGCGTTTGCCTCTTCTGTGTCTAAATGACACTCTAATTGCGATGCGTCATTAGCCCTTATTGCCACATTTGTAAGTATACCGCCGCGCACACCATTTACACTTATGCTAACTATTTCGCCATCGTATGTGCCAAGCCTTTTTGCGTCTTCAGGCGTCATATGTATATGGCGCTGTGCCACCATTAGGCCCTCTTTTGTTACTGCTGAGCCGGCAGGCCCCACAATTGTTATGCCCGGTGTACCGCTAATATCGCCTGAAAATTTCGGCTGGGCTGTTACACCCAATTTAAAGCAATCTCCTGCTAAAATTTCCACTTGCGTTTTCGGCCTTGTTGGGCCAAGCACCCTAATTTTTTCTATTGCGCCTTTAGGGCCGCAAATTGTAACTGTTTCTTTGCAAGCATATTGCCCGGGCTGTGAAAGCTCTTTGAGCGGTGTTAGCTGATAGCCTTTACCGAATGTTAGCTCAAGGTCTTGCTGTGATAAATGCAAGTGCCTATTAGATATTCCAACAGGTATATCTAAGCTTGTATTACTGCTATCACCTTTTGAGACAGACTCTACCGCTTCAAGTAAAAGGCGCAGCAATTGCTCATATTTTTGTTCACTCATGCTATCACCCTTTCTCGGTGTTTGCAAGTTCTTTTAATAGGTTTCGCAACTGGTTCATATCCAGTGGAATATCATTGCTTGAAACGCCGCTTAAATTGGTGGAGTGTGCCGTTTCTTTATTTATATTAGCTGTTTTACTACTTGGTGCATTTGCATATTGTGACGGCGAGAGGTACTGCCCTTGCGCTGCCCCTGTGCTATATGAAGAAGTATTGCTTGCACTTCCACTTGGGATTACTGCGCTCACAGCCGACGGTATTGATACAGGAGAAGAGTATTTCACGCCGCTACCGCTTGAAGCATTGCCCGCAGTTTGGTTTGTGTAATTTCTAAGTTCAGGGTAGTTAAATGTTGGGTCTTTCGCTACTAAGTCGTCAACATCTATAATGCCGTATGCCACACATTTTGTGTTTATTAGGTGAAGCGGTGTAACGTTTTCCGAAACAGAGCTACCACCCTTTGTGCCACAGCCCAATGTGAATGACGGCATAAGCCCTGTACTTGCGCCTGTTCCGCCTTGTGCACTACCTGTGTTGATAAGAATTCTCGATGCTGGTTTTCTAATAAATTCAAGCACAATATTTCTATCTTCTGTATGAAGGCTCATAGTGTGCCCTATTCCGTTTTGAAGTAAATCTATGCTTAAATCACACGCCTCTTGCCAGTTGTTTACAACATAGAAGCCTAACACTGTTGTAAGCTTTTCAAAAGACAGTGGGTAGCCTTTTCCAACGCCGCCTTGCTCGCCTATAAGAACTTTTGTTCCCTCGGGCACTGTTATTCCTGCACATTTTGCAATATAAAGTGCATTCCTACCAACAAAATCGGCATTCATTGTATGGCCGTCTGCTTTAAAAATAAGTTTTATAACCGCATTTGTTTCGGCTTCATTCATGAAATAGCCGCCCTGTTTTTCAAACTCGGTTATAACCGCTTGTTTATTGCACTGCTCGCAAACAATAGATTGCTCACTTGCGCATATAGTGCCATAATCGAATGTTTTACTTGCAATTATATTTCTAACAGCTTTTTTAACATCTGCTGTTCTTTCAATATATGCAGGTGAGTTGCCGGCGCCAACGCCAAGTGCAGGTTTACCGGAGCTATAAGCTGCTTTAACCATGCCCGGGCCGCCTGTGGCAATTATCATTTTAACTTCATCACACTTCATAAGCTCGTTTGTAGAGCAAAGCGAGGGCAATGTTACGCATGTGACAATATTTTTAGGCGCACCTGCCGCAACGGCAGCCTCACACATAAGCTGTGCTGCCTTTATTGTGCTTTTTGCCGCCGACGGGTGTGGCGAAAACACAATGGCATTTCTCGCCTTTATCGCTACTATAGATTTATATATAGTAGTAGATGGCGGATTTGTAGACGGCACTATTCCGAAAAGCAGGCCAACAGGCTCTGCCACGGTTATTACGCCAGTTTGTTTATCCTCGTTAATAATACCCGCTGTTTTCATGTTTTTAATGCTGTCATATAGCAATTGAGATGCAAGGTGAATTTTATAGGTTTTATCCGGCACATTGCCAAAACCTGTTTCCTCTACCGCTATTTTTGCAAGCTCTACCGCATGTTGTTTTGCAACTTTAACCATGTTTTGAATGATTTTGTCTATTTGCTCATCGCTGTAATTCGCAATTTCCTCGGTTGCCTTATGTCCCATGCGTGCTAAATCTCTGGCTTCTTGTATCGATTTTAAATCGTAATCAAAGTTTTGCATTCAGCCCTCCTCTATTAATTAAAAAATTTCATTTACTTGTAATAATTTTGGAATTCATTCATCAATTGCTCTTTATTTGCCTTTGCCAGTTCCCTGCCGTTTATGCCAAAATCATCAATATCTCTTGCTAAGGCGCGCAGGTTTACCACCTTTAGGCCACTTAGTATACCCATTGTTGCCTTTAAACCATTTTGCTGTATATGTAAATCCAGCTCTTTTTTATTCGACAATGTACCGGTTGTTTTCACTTTTACTTTATTGTCGGTTTTTGCTTCAAATGCAACATCTTTAGGTTCTTTCGTCGCCTGTACCTTTTTATCTTTACCACTGCCCTCATTATTTTCGCCTTTAGGGCAAATGGGATTAAAAAGCTCTATAACTTCATCAAGTGGGCGAGGAATTACGTTTTTAGTAACAAATATGCCCTCGCCTAATTTCATAATAGCAGCCTGTGCGGCATCTACAGCGGCTTGAACCGCCGCAACATCTCCAAGCACAGTTATTGTTACAAGGCCACCGCCCACATGAACTTTTTCAAGCAAGCGTGTATCTGCAGCTTTAAGCATAACATCTGCCGCTTCAACAGCGCCTATTAGCCCCCTTGTTTCTACTAAACCCAGTGCATACATTTAATCATCTCCCACTGCTATTTATTTTGCCTGTTTAACATAAAATATCTTTGCTGTTCCCTCAGTGCTAAGCTTTACACATGTTGCTCTTTTAAAAGTTAAAACGTCGCCTTGATGCGCTGTGAAATTTTCATCGCCTTTGTCAACTATTACTGTGCCATGCACTATATGAAAAACTTCATCGCACTGAGTATCCCATTCAATATTATTTCCGCTAAGCTCTATAAAACCTGTTTGCATAGAGCATTTATCTTCTTTACTTACAAGCTCGCTGTAAAGCAAAGCGTTGCAATTTGCTTTTTTAGGTTTAAGCGCTATTGTTCTTCCGATTATATGTTTTAAGCTACCGCTTTTATCTGAAAGCGATATAAACGGTGCACCCACTACTTGTGATAAAGCTTGCAGTAACTCGCCAAAATTCCCTTTTGCCGCTATGGCTTTTAGCGCTTTATAATAAAGGCTTTCGCCTTCGCTATCATTTGCTGTTTCACTGCCTTGCTCGCTATAGCTTAAAAAAATATTTGCTTTTTCGGCTTCATCTTTCGCAGATGGCGTTATTATAGTGTTATTGTCTATATAAACAGTTTGAATTCCTGCTTTAGCCGCTTTTATTATATCATCAGCGCATATTAAATTCTTCAAGTGCACCACCCTAAATTTTATTTTGCTTTAAAAATATATTAATATAAGCTTTCCACCAGTGCCTTTGACGGCGAGGGTATTATTTCAGCATTTACAAGCAGGCCTTTTTCCTTTGCAATTACCATGCCTGCATCTGTGCCCGATTGCACCGCCGCAACCTCACCTGTGTATGTAAAGTAGGATTTACCGCCAAGGCCGTTTCCAAGGCGAAGTTCAAGTGGCTCTATATCTGCTGTTTTCAAAATTTGGTCTGCGCATGTAATCATAGTTGCAAGCGAGAACGACTCCATAATTCCAAGCGCTTGCATATGCTCGGGCATAGATACGCTTGTAATTGCAGGAAAAATCCTTTCATCTACATTAGGTATAATGATAGAGTCTATATAATAATCTTCCGCAAGTGTTTCGCCAACTTTCACAGAGTTCTCTACAGCGGCTACATCGCCATGGACAATGGCAATATATTTTCCCGGGCAAGTTGAGGCCACAGTTACAACTTCAACCTCTGATGTTTTAAGCATTTGATCTGCAGCGTAAATTCCCCTTGCTATGCTGCTAAATTCAACCATTCCTATTGCAACAATCATTGTGCACCTCTCTCTATGGTAATATAGCTATCTGTAACTTGTGTTACAACGCCTGTTATACTTGCATGTATTGCAGCGCCTAGGCTATCAGCCTGTATATCACCTATCATATCGCCACAATTAACCTTTGTGCCAACGCTTACTATAGGCTTTGCAGGGGCTCCAACGTGCTGGTGCAATTCTATTTGCACACTACTTGGAACTATTGTGGTTTGCGTTATAGGTGCCGGTAAATCGAACGCGCTTAGCCCAAGCCTTGCTATAAGGCGCTTACTCGGAATTTTACGGTATTCACGCATTTTATGCGCCTTAAACTCTGTTTTTTCGGTTGTATAGCGAATATTTTCTTCGCGCAGCTTATTTTTAAAATAAACATTTGCCCTACGTGGGTATAGGTTTGCAGGACATGCAAATAGCTCGCATATATTGCACTCGCAGCAGAGCATTGCATTTTTCTGTGCACTTACATCGCCTATGTCATAGTTCATTCCCAGCATAGAACGGTGCGGGTTTATTGCGTGCCCTATTAAGTACCTTGGACATAAATCTGTGCACATTCTGCATTGCTCGCATGTTGCTTTGTTTACACGCCTTGCCTGTTCAAGCGTTGTGCTTTTTTTTATGGCAAGAGGGTGATCTTTTTTTAATATAATAAACCCTTTATGTTTTTTGTTTATATTGCCGTTTATATTTTCAAGCATAGGCCCCATCATAGGCCCACCGTCTATAACTGCATAATCACTGAAATCTTCAATGCCGCTAAGCTTTAAAACATCTAGTATTTTAACGCCCACGGGCACTTTAACTGTTATGCGGTTTGGAATATCGCCTGCAAGCGTTATATATTTTTCAGTTACGGCATTTCCTGCCATTGCGTTATAAATATTAAGCGCTGTTTCCGAGTTTATTACAACGCACCCAACTTGCAAAGGTATACCTGCTTCGGGAACTATGCGGCCAAGCAACTCGTAAACCATAACTTGCTCGTCGCCCGAGGGGTAAGCATCTTGCATTTCGCACACTTGCACATAATTTTCAAGTTTATTTTCAATTATTGCCTGGCGCAGAATTTTAACAACCTTTTTATGCTTTTGCTTAATGCCTATAAGCGCTTTTTTAGCTTGCACCTGTGCGCCTGCCGCTGCAAAGCCAACAATAATTTCTTTCGGGTAAATTTCCATAAGCTGTTGGTCAACCCTTAATAGCGGTTCACACTCGGCACCGTTTAAAATAATATATTCTGCTTTTGCGCTAAGTTTTGCATGAGTAGGAAAGCCGGCGCCGCCTGCACCAACTAAGCCACTACTTTTAACTGTTGCAAATAAATCCATAAAAATAAAACCTCTTATTATGCAAAATCACAATCTGCATCTATTATGCCAACAACAACCGCATCTATTGGCAATGTGTCATCGCCAAGCATTCTTCTTGCAGAAGAGCCTGTTGTTATTATAACCCTGTCACCTATACCTGCGCTAATTGTATCAACAACTATAATGCGCTTGCCAACGTCTATTCCGCCGCCTATTATTTCCGCCTGCATAAGCTTCAGCCCACGCAAAGAGTCTACTTTTCGTGTAGACCAAATATTATCTACAAGTTTAGCAGTTAACATTATATTTACCTTCCTCTCCCTGAGCTTTTATCTGTTTTAACGCCGCTTCTACCGACGAAGTATCTCCGAAAATTGCGAGCAAAATCATATTTTGCGGGCAGCTGCCCCTAATATCAAAAACGCTTACTCCAACAGCTTTTTCGGCTATGTCTGCGGCTACAATCATTTCAATCATGCGCCCTTGCACAAGCCCCACAGCGTCGGCCGCTTTTATTTCATCTGTACTTTGAACGCCACACCTGCGAGCTAATATATCTATTGCGCCTGCCGAGGGTGATTTTATTATTTTAAGCTCCATAACCGCTCCTTTAATTAGTCATTTGCTTGCAAGCAATTAAGCGCTATGCCTAAAGGCGTTACAAACATTGGGTTTTTGGGTTTGTGCGTTTTAATGCCCGTTTGCTGTTCAATTACATTTTCAATGCCAGTAAAGCAAGCCGTACCGCCCACTAAAGAAATATTTTGTATTTTACGCCCTTTAATATGGCCGCTTATTATTGTGGATACTTTCTCAATAACAGGCATTACAACAGGCATTAACTCCTCGTGGTTTTTCTCTTGCCTTTTAAAAAGCTCTGCCTCTTCAAGTGTTTTCCCATAGGCACCTGCAACTACAAGGGAAAAATGTGTGCCGCCTGTGGGCTCGTCTGCAACATAGGCAACTTCGCCATCTTTAAAAACAGATATGCCCGTTGTGCCGCCGCCTATATCCACAACAGCGCCGTTTTGCATTTGCAAAACCGCATTTGCCGCTGTGCTTTCATCAAGCAAATTAGTTAGAGTAAAGCCTGCACCCTGCACAACATTTTTCACAGCGCCAAAATCCAATTCATTTGTTCCGGGCGGTATTGCCGCCGCTGCAAATTCAAGCTCTGTATCCAGCGCTTTTTCCACTTGCTCTTTAAGCTTGCGCACAATATCAACTGCGCCTATATAATCTACAACCATGCCGTCTTTTACAACGTCTGCGTAAGTGTATGCGCCCGCAACAGGCTGTTTTTTATCGTTAAGTACCGCTATAACAACACATGCCGTTCCAAGGTCAACGCCTGTATAATACACTTGCGATTTTCCCTTAACAGGCTTTTCTATAACAGTTAAAAACTGCTCTACAAGCTCATCGCAATATTTAAAATCTGCTTTTTTTACGGGCATAATTCACCTTTGGCAACTTTCTTAAGTTCTAATATCAATAGCTGTTCACAGCGATTAAGTATATTTATAATGCTCTTTGGGTTAAAATTTGCGTCTGCGCCCATAGGCACTTCCATAGCGAGCAGTGCTGTTTTAGCGCGAAGTTTTGCTATATGCAGTAAATAATCGGCATAAGCGCTCTTTTCTATGCAACTCGTTTCGCACTTGCAAGTTTTTTCCTTTTGTTGTTCGCTCGTTTCATCGCTGTTTTGCGCCTTTTGCTCGTTTGCGGCTGTGCAAAGCAGTTCATGTATATTTAGTAAAGCGTTAAATTCACATGAGCACAAACGTTTTAGCTCGCGCACACTCATTAAATACTCTATTTGTAAAACATTTAATTTTAGCAAGAATTTTTTTTGCTCGCTATTATCATTTTGCAAAGTTCTAATTGTTGGGCTTTGTATTTTCTCATACAGATTAACGCCTCTATCAAGTAAAAACTGCCTCGCACCGGGGGTTAAACGCTCAGCACTTTCAAGCACATACTCAAAAGAGGGGTTTTCATCATAAAATTGTCTTAGTGTTTCTTCTGTAATAAACTTCATTTAAAACCCTTTACCTTTTCTTCATACCATTAAGGTACTCTTTTAATTCTTCTATGCCTGTTTTTTTTATATTATCTATATAAAAGTAAGGCGGTTTTACACCGCACAATTTAAGCTGTGCTTCACTTTTTTCGGTGCCTAAACTATTTATATCTATTTTGGTTACAACGCCCACTATATTATCGCATAAAAACGATTGTGCAAAGCCGTGTGAATAAAACACTTCATTATCGTTTTGGCTAGCGAGCACCAACACGCAATATGCTTCTTGCGATAATGAAATAACATGCCTGTTATACCACCTGTTTTCTATATATGCGGCAGGCACATCTATTGTATTGCCTTTGTATATAACATCTTGCCGCCTTTTAGGCTCTTCATCAATTCCTAACAAATTATTTATTAAACTTGTTTTGCCGCTTTTATTTGCGCCTATAACCATCACTCTTTTTTTGCTCATGTTTTAGTTACATCTACAACAGTGAAGTTAAGAAGGTTTTTAAGCGTTTCGGTTACAGAATAAAGCGCGGTTTCAACGCTTTGAACATCGCCTGAAATTACAAGCGAGCCTGTAAACCTATCTAAAAAGCCTATGCTCACATTTGCCGCTTTTGTTGCCACATCTGCGGCAATAATTGCCGTTTCGGTGGGGCTTAGCGTTAATATGCCTATCGCGCCTGTATCGTCAAGGCCAAGGCGCTCGTACAAATCTTCGGTTGGGGCGGCAATAACATGCGCTAATGTAACTTGCTTGCCGGGAACGCTCTCTTGAATAATGCGCTCTAGCCCATTTGTTTCGTTAAAATTAAACACTCACTGCCACCTCCTTTTAATATTTTAATGGCGCACCACCATAACAGGGAAATCGAAAGGTTTTATATAGTTTTCTATCCTTTGTAAATCTTGCTCTGTAAGGCTTGGGTCGCCTTGTATAGGGTATTCCATATCAAGCTGTGCATATTTATTAACGCCAAGTTTATGGTAAGGCAAAAGATGTATACCTTTAAAGTTTTTGCTGTTTTTATAAGGCATTAAAAATTTAATTGTTTCAACAATTTCCGCTTCGCTATCGTTTATTCCCTTTAAAAGCGGCATTCTTATTAAAACATCACTGCGTGTTTGCATTATCTCTTTTAAATTATCAAGTATCATTTCATTGCGCACGCCTGTTAGCTCTAAATGCTTTTCCGAAAATATGTTTTTTATATCGAAAAGGAAAAGGTCTGTAAACTTGGCAATACTAAGCACAATATCTTTCTTTGCATAACCGCATGTTTCAACAGCTGTGTGTATACCTGCCTGCTTACATGCCATTAGAAGGCTTAACGCCGCCTCAGGCTGCATTAAAACTTCGCCGCCGCCAAGCGTAACGCCGCCGCCGCTCTGCTCGTAAAAAGGCCTATCTTCTTCAATATACTCCATTAACTTTGCAATACTCTCTTTTTCGCCGGCCATTGAAAGCGCCGAGTAATTGCAGGCATCAACACATGCATTACAAGCTATGCATTTAATACTTCTATCTAGGTAATGGGTATTATCTGCGCGCATTTTATGGATATTCACAGGGCACACATTAGCACAAGCACCGCAATTAACGCAATTGTTTGCCTTGTACATAATTTGCACCGCGCGGCTAAGCCCTTCGGGATTAGCACACCACAAACAGCGCAGTGGACACCCTTTAAAAAACAGCAATGTTCTAATACCGGGGCCATCGTACATATTATATTTTTGTTTATTGAATAAAAGCGCTTTTCTTTCTATCACTATACAATAGCTCCGTTATGTGTTTTTACAATTGTTCGAATGTAGTTCTATTAATAATTTCATTTTGCACATCTTCGCATAGCTCGGTGAAAAACGCAGAGTAGCCTGCAACACGCACTACTAAATCTTTATAGCGCTCCGGATGTGCTTGGGCATCTATAAGTGTTGCGTTATCAAGGTAGTTAAACTGCATTTCGCCGCCGCCTAAATGGTTTGCTGTGCGCAATAATGTTATTATAGCCTGCTCGCCTTCCTGTGTATCTAAAAGGCCGGCTGTTAATTTAAAGTTTTGTACAAGGCCTAAATTCATATTGTCTACTGCAAGTTTGCAAGCAGATTTAACAACAGATGTTGGCCCTTTATAGTCTGCGCCCTGTGTTGGGCTTACACCGTCGGAAAGTGGCGCCCACGCATTGCGCCCGTTTGCGCTTGCGGCTGTCATTTGGCCGAAAGGTGTGTTGTTTGATATTGAAAGTGTGCCGTGGCAAAGCCTTGAATAAAGCGTTTTATGCTTCATGTGCTCTTCTTCTGTGAAGTTGATAAGCTCTGCCGCCATATTATCTACATAATCTTCATCATTGCCGAATTTTGGTGCGCCAAGGCATTCTTTTTGTATGCTTTCATAGCCTACAAAATCTGCTTTTAATGCATTGTTTAGCTCGCGCAATGTGAATTTTTTATCTTCAAAAACAAGCTTTTTAATGGCGGACATTGAATCGGCATAAGTTGCAAGCCCCGACCAAACAACGCCGGGCCCAAAGTTATACATAGCGCCGCCGTCCATAACATTTTTTCCGCTCTCCATACAGCCCTCAAACATAAGCGACATAAGCGGTTTTGGCGCATTATATTGGTGCACACGCTGTGATATAACCGTTGCAACATTTGTCCACTTTATAACATACTTAATTTGTTCTTTTACAGCAGCTTCAAATTGCTCAAATGTTTTATAATCTTCAAGCTCGCCCAAATTTGGTGCAACTTGTTTGCCATACCAAAGGTCAACGCCATTATTAAGCACAAGCTCTATGCATATAGGCCACTGTGTGTAAGAAGTAGATGTCCACTGGTAAAGCCTACCGGATTTTTGCGGCTCTACACAGCCCATTAAGCAATAATCTCTGGCATCTTGAACGCTAACGCCCTTTGCAAGCATCATTTTAATATGCCCATCATCAAAGTGGCAAGCAGGGAAGCCCATGCCGGCGCGAATAACGTCTACTATTTTCTTCATGTATTGGTGCGGAGATTTCGCATGTATGCGGCACGCAAGCGTTGGCTGATATGTTTTCACATGCCTAACAGCATCCATTAAAAGATATGTAAGCTCGTTTGTGGCATCTTTGCCATCCCTAGTAACGCCGCCAACACACATATTAACAAACGGCTGATAACCCGCAAAAAACATAGATTGCCCGGCAGCTGTTACCCACATCATCTCAGACATTTTAATAAGCATACAGCCCGAAATTTCAAATGCTTCGTAATTTGTCATTGTGCCGTTTTCTATATCGTTTTTATAGAAAGGATACATATATTGGTCTACACGGCCAATAGACATACCTGTTTGGTTTTCTTCAATAGGCAAAAGCGATTGTATTGTAAAAACCGCTTGAATTGCTTCATAATAAGTTTCCGGCTTATTTGCAGGAACCCTTGCGTTCACTTGCGCTATTTTAATAAGCTCTTGTTTGCGCTTAGGGTTTTGCTCTTTTTGGGCAAGCGCGGCTGCATGCTCAGACACACGCATTGCATAATTTATAATGCCTGTAGATGTTTCTACCGCTGCTTTATAAAAGTAAATTTTATCAATATCTTCGGGGTTATCGTAATCTAATTTAGAAAGGTTTTCTAAAGCTTCATTGCGAATATCGTTAAAGCCTTTTTTCATTGTTATAACGTCGTAGCCGGGGTTTGAATCGCCGCCGCCGCTAAGTGCGTGGTATGAGCAATCTGAAACGAAAGATTCGCCAGAAAGTTCCCACACGCCCGCTTCACGGTATAGCGTTTCGCAGTGCTCGTCGTTAGATTTGCCCTCCCAGAATGGGAAAAGCACATCTTTCATATATTGTTTATCCTCAGGTGAAATGTAAAAAGGGTCTTGTGGGCGAGTGCCGATTGTTTCAAGCTCGTCCTTCATCCATCTCCACGCAAGGTCAGGCGCAAAAGCGCCTGAGCGAGGTGCACCGCAAGGTGCGCCTACAACTAATTCATCATCTTGTATAACAACGGGCGCTGTTTCGCACGCACGGCGAAAACACATTGCCCTTAGCAGCATTTTATTCATGCCTGGGTTTGCCTTTGTAACCTCTGTAAACGCTTTCGCTCTGTGTGTGGTGATAGCAGGCACTTGTTTTAAAAAGTTCTGCTTTAACCTTGAAAGGCGCTCGGTTGGGCCAACAGGCACACCGCTTTCATCAACATCGGTTGTTGGCGAGGCTGTTGTTGAATAATATGTGTATTTTTGCTCTGTGCTCACAGGCGCTTTATTCAAAGCAGTGCTACCTGTATCGCTTGCACCTTTATAATTCTGCGGCAAGGTATCAATTTCATTTGAAACCGTTGCAAACATCTTCATAAGCGCTTCGCGCTCTTTCTCTGTTAAATTTTGTGTTGCCTGTGCAAGTTTGTTTGAAAATTCACGTATATCCAATTTCATTACCTCTCATTTACATATATTATGCAATTTACTTTTGTAAGGCTCTTAAGAATTCCAAAAGCACCTTTTCAAGCGAATCTATATTTTCTTGTGATAGAGTATCGTTTGCATTATTGTTTGAAGAATTAACTTGCGCAATATTCATTTCGTTAATATTTCTAACGCCATAGCCAATTTTTCTTATATAAACTAAATTCATTGGCGAAACATTATCTGTGGTGATGCCCTCGCAAGCTGCCGCGCTTCCCAATATCATTGAGGGGAATAAATTTGTTGTAATTCCCATGCTCCCAAGTGTGGACGGCGTATTCACAAGCATGCGTGCAACAGGCTTTTTAAGCGCAAACTGCTCTATAACATTTTCGTCGTTTGAATGAATAACAAGCGTATGCCCTTCGCGCTCACTCAAAAGAAGTTCTATGCATTTTTCACATGCATTTTGCCAGTCGTCCTCTACATAAAACGCCATTACAGGGCAAAATTTTTCTCTTGTGTAGGGGTTTTGCGGCGATACATATTTTTGCTGTGATATAAGAACTTTTACATGTTCCGGCGGCTTTATTTGCGCCATGTCGCAAAGCTCTTTTGCACTGCGCCCAATAGCCGAGGCCTGCAAGCGCCCATCTGCATGGTAAATTATACTCGCTAGGCGGTTTTCTTCATCTTGCGTCATAAAATATGCGCCACTGCTTTGCAATTCGCTTTTTACCTCTTTTGCAACATAGGCATCTACAACTATGCCTTGCTCTGAAGCAGACACAATGCCGTTATCAAATGTTTTGCTCTTTATAATATCGCTAACAGCTTGTTTAATATGTGCCGAGCGCTCTATGAACACCGGCCCGTTACCGGCACCGCCGTAAATAACAGGTTTGCCTGTTTTGTATGCATCTTTAAGTAAATGCGGCATATTGGAGTTTAGAATAACACTTATGTGCTTCGAATTCATAAGCTCTATAGTTCCCGCATGTGTAAGGGTTCGCATATAAGATATAGCATTATCGGGCAAGCCGCATTTTTGCGCTGCCAAAAACATTATGTCAATTGCTTTTGCTATAGATTTTTCAGCCTTTGGGTGCGGTGAAAATACAATAGCGTTCCCAGATTTTACTGCTATAAGCGCTGCATTCACAGTTGAAGACACAGGGCTTGTATCACAGCATATATTAGCTATTACCCCAACGGGCACGCCAACATCTGTAATTTTATTAACTATATCGCGATTAATAACGCCAACACAGCGCATAGTTTTTAGCTTTTGCGGTAAGAACTCGCTTACAAAACGGTTTTTTATAAGCTTATCTTGCCAATTGCCATATTGCGTTTCCTCGTGCGAGCTTTTTGCAAGTAGTAGGCTGTTATCTTTAATTGCCTCTGCCATTTTTTCAACTATTACATCAAGCTGCTCTTGTGTAAACAGCGCCAGCGCTTTTTGCGCTTCTTTTGCATTCTCTGAAAGTATGCGCGCCTCTTGGACAGAGAGTAAATCATGGTCTATTATTTGCAATGAAAAACTACCCCTTTCCAAAATTTTACGCAAAGCGCAATATTATTTATTTGCCTTTATATATTCGGCAAAAGTGCATCTAAATCGTAAAGACGTGTAATTTTACTTAAATCTTCATGAGGGTTTGCAATTACAACCGAACTGTAAACTTCAGCTTGCATTTCTACAACCGCTTTTACACCCTCTGCAACCGCAATTTCACAATCGCTTAAACTGCCTTCAACAAGTATAGATATATACCCCGAGGCTGTATTTGCAAAACCAACAAGCTCAACACTTGCCGCTTTACACATAGCGTCGGCAGCTTCAATGGAAAACACAATGCCAAATGTTTCAATAAGCCCTATTGCCTCTTTGTTTGCCACAAGCACGCCTCCCATTAAAGTTTATCCACATCGTAAATTGCCACAATATCATTCACAGGTTTTGCGGGCCTTGGTATAACTTTTGTCGCTGTTAATTTTCCAAGGCTTTTTGCAACTTCTTCGCCCGCCTTTATAGAGGCTGTTACAGATGCTACATCGCCCTTTATCATAACAGTAACAAGCGTAGAGCCGATATTTTCATATGATACCAGTTCAACCTCTGCCGCCTTAAGCATTTTATCACAAGCTGCCAATGCCGGAACCATTCCAATTGTCTCTAAAAGCCCCAATGCTTGCTGTGCATTATCGCCCATGATACATGCTCTCCTTACATTATATTATTACTATCAATTATATCACTGCTACATATTACTGTCAACAGTTCACCTGTCAAATTACGCCCTTGCGTGCTACGGGAGCACGGCAGGGTTTAATGCAAATATTCTACCTGCCCCTTGTGCGTTTTGCGTGGTAAATTAAAATGTCGGCAACAATAAAAAGAGCCGTGCCGCTAAAAAAGCCCAGTGCTACAAATGTGTCTAAAACCAAAGAGCTAGTATTTAACAATACACCTATAAGCATTAAAACAGAAAACGCAGCAAAAACTCCACAACCTATTGTGCACAAAAACATTATATATGCCTCTTTGTCATTTACTTTCTTTGCGTAAATATAATAAAGCCAATATGTTACTGTCCACGCTATGCTCCCAATTGTAAAACACCATGCTCCCGCAAACACCATATTTATTGTGCTGAAATATAAAATACAGCCTATAAAAAAAAGCACCGGAGCTGCAAAATTGCAAATATTACCTATTTTTATAATTAATGAATTTCGTTTTTCCGATACTATCATAACAAAGCCTGCGTATAAATAGCTTAATAGCCCAATAATATAACAAATTCCGCTTATATCTATAGCATTGAATTTTTGCCCCATTGGAAAAAGCACGAAACTTCCTATTAAAAAAAATAAATTCGATATTAAATAGATTGCATCCATTATTTTGTAGTGCGGTAGCACCAAAGGTTTTCTGTTTTTAGGTTTCATTAACTGCTATCCTTTTTGCGAGAATTAACAATGCTCCGCTTGCACCCGATATTACATTTCTGCATGAGCCAGGACACAAGGGAGCATTATTTTAACTACTATTAATCAGTTGGTAAACCTAATTATCTATTTACAATGTTTACCGGGCTGCCATCTACAAATGCTTGTAAATTTGCTACAGCAATATCCATCAAGCGCCCACGGCTTTCTTTAGGCGCCCACGCAATATGCGGAGTAATTAAGCAGTTTTTTGCACCCAGCAGTGGGTTGTCGGCTTTTATTGGTTCAGCAGATGCTACATCTAAGCCTGCGGCATAAACTTTGCCACTGTTAAGAGCATCTCTCAAATCTTCCTCAACAATAAGCGGGCCCCTTGAGTTGTTAATAATAATAACTCCGTCTTTCATTTTTGCAATAGAGTCTTTATTAATAATGCCCTCTGTTTCAGGGAATAGTGGGCAATGAAGTGAAATAACATCTGCCTCTTTGAACAGAGTTTCAAGCTCAACATATTTGCATGTATCGCATACAAGCTCTTCATTTTGGTATGAATCGTAAGCTAAAACTGTCATGCCAAGCGCCTGTGCAATTCTGCCTGTAGATTGGCCTATTTTGCCGTAGCCGATGATGCCCATTTTTTTGCCTGCAAGCTCAATAAGGGGATAATCCCAAAAGCACCAATCTGCGCTTGTTTGCCAGCGGCCTTGTGCTACAGCGTCGCTGTGGTGGCCAATGCGGTGGCAAATTTCAAGCAATAAAGCTATAGCATATTGGCCAACTGCATCTGTGCCGTAAGTTGGGATATTGCAAACAGGTATACCTTTTTCTTTAGCGGCAACTACATCTACAACATTATAACCTGTTGCTAAAACGCCAACATATTTTATGCCTGTGCATTTATCAAACACTGCTTTTGAAAGCGGTGTTTTATTTGTTATAACAATTTCAGCATCGCCAATTCTATTTATAATTTCAGCTTCATCATTAAGCGGTGTTCTATCGTAAACAGTAAGCTCGCCCAATTTTTCAAAGCCTTCCCAAGATAAATCTCCCGGGTTTTCTGTATAGCCGTCTAAAATAACTATTTTCATTTTATACTCTCCCTTAATCTTCAACAAGAGCCCAAGCCCTATTTATAACTCTTTTTGTGTTTGCAACCACTATATCTGCATCCTCATCGCCCCAAGGTTTAACTTCGAAAGATAGCACATAAGGGTTTTCAGGGCAGAAAAAGCCTTCTTCTTTAAGGATATTGAAAAATTCTACAAGGTCGCTTACAGTGTTTGCACTATTTGGAAAATTGAACCTTGGGTGCATATCGCCGAAAGCTTCACAGCCCTCTTTAACAACTGCGCTTCCAATATGGAAATGTGTAATATAAGGGCGCAATGTTTGCACTACAAATTTGCTTGTTTCATATGTAGTTGGGAAATGTGATAAATCTATCATTAGGCCGAAATTGCTATGGCTTGTTCTCATATCTGCGGCAAATTGTGCAGCATAAGGCGCAGGCCCTATAAGCGATTTTTTATCCATATCGAAGTCAAAAACTTCAAGCTCAACAATCATGTCTTTTGTTTTGGCATAATCACAAACATTTCTTGTTGTTTTTAGTAGCTGTGCATAAGCTTCGTCTTTAGTTTCTTGTTCCCAATTGCCTGATAAAAATGCAATACCTTTAGAACCCAAATATTCTGCTTCGTCTATAGCATTCATCAATACAGCCTCAGCTTTTTGCCTATCTTCTTCATTTATTGCGTTAGGGTTTAACTTTGGCCCAAGCAATAGGGGCTGTGCGCCAAAACAAACTCTTATTCCAGATTCATCAAGCATTTTTTTCGCAAGAGGTTTGTCTTCTTCGTTACCAACTTTAGTAATTTCAATTGCGCTAAAGAAAGGGTCTACCAATATTTTTTTAAGTGTTTCTGCGTAAGGGTATCCCGGCCCCGGGTAAGACATAAACATTATTGTGCCTATATCGAAATATTTTTGTATTGGATCTCTCATATTATACTCTCCTTTTTCAAGTAAATTGTATAAAACGCCTCTGCATTTTAACGCTTGCAGCGAAAGTGCAGAGGCGATACTGCCTAAATTTTTAATTGTAAATTATTCTTCAGGAGCCCAGCTTTTAATGCCTGTGATAGAAACGCCCATGTCGCAAAGTTGCTCTGGAACACAAATTGCATCAATAACATAAGTTTTGCCCGATGCTTTTGCTCTTTCTAAAGCTTGTGCTAACTCTTCAGGAGTAAACACGCGCTCAGCTTTACAGCCAAAGCCTTCAGCAACTTTAACGTAATCCATTCTTCCGTCTTGGTTGTAAGGCATATCAACAGCATATTCATAGCCGTAAGCGCCTTTTTGGTTTTGACGAATTAAGCCAAGGTATGCATTGTTTAGAATTAGAACAATAATTGGTTTTTCAAAAACAGATGCAACTGCAATTTCTTCAACCATGAATGTGAAACCGAAATCGCCAACAGGAACTACGCTGTGGTTTTCAGGTTTTGCAACTTTTGCGCCGAAAGCGCCCGGAATTTCAAAGCCTAATGTGCCTGCGCCGCCCGAAGGTAGGTATTTCATAGGTTTGTTAATTTCTTGAAGTTGGCCGCCCCAAATTTGTGTAATACCGCAACCTGCTGTATACATTGTTTCATCATCAAATGCTTTGTTAATTTCTTCAAAGAATCTGTGAGGCATAATTGGGCTGCCTTCGTAATTTGTTTTGCGTTTTAATTCAGTGCGAAGTGCAGGTAATGTGTTTGCGCGCTCTTCGTTCATAGGTGCAAGTTTTCTGGCTTTTACTTCTTCAAGAAGTGCAACAGCTGCAAGTTTTGCATCTGAAACAACAGCAACATCTGCAGGGAAAACTTTGCCAATTTGTGTTGGCTCGATATTTACATGTATGAATTTTCTGCCCTCACGGTAAACAGCAACATCGCCGGTGTGGCGATCTGTGAAGCGGCAACCAATGCCCAAAACAACGTCTGATTCACTTAAGATTTTGTTGCCGATAGGTTGGCCTACTTGTATACCTGCATGGCCTGCATTTAGCGGATGATTCTCAGGAATGCCGCCTTTTGCCATATATGTTGTAATAACAGGAATTTTTAGCTCCTCTGCAAGTGCAATAACCTCTGGCTCTGCATGTGAAAGAGTAACGCCGCCGCCCATGATTATAACAGGGTTTTTGCTTGCAGCAAGCATATCAATAGCCGCTTTAATGTCGCTCATGTTTGGTGCTACATCTTCAATTTTCGCCGGTACATAATCATCAATATTGAAATCAATTTCAGCTTGTTGCATATCTAATGGCAAATCAAGCAATACAGGGCCTGGCCTGCCAGCTCTCATTAAGTAGAAAGCTTCTTTCATTATTTCAGGAACTTTTGCAGGCTCTAATACGCAATAGCATTTTTTTGCCACTGTTTTTGCAATTTCTGCCATGTTTACGCATTGGAAAGCCTCTTTTTCCAAAACAGCGCTGTTAGCTTGGCCTGTAATGGCAAGTAGTGGGATAGAATCGATAAACGCTGTGTAAAGGCCTGTTACAAAGTTTGTTGCGCCGGGGCCTGATGTACAAATAGCCATAGCTATTTTATGAGATGCCCTGTAGTAACCGTCAGCGGCATGAACACACGCTTCTTCGTGTCTCATGCAGTAATGGTCTATTTTTGCATCCTGTAAATATTTATATACAGGGTTAATGCCGGCACCGGGAATTCCAAATGCGTCTGTAATACCCTCTTTTTCCAAAATTTTTACAATTACTTCTGCTACTTTCATTTTATTCTCCTTTTTGTTTAAATCTTTATTGCGCAAATTTAATTGAAACTTTCTAACTAAATTTGCTCTCTTTTAATATTAAAATTACTTGCAATTATAAGAAAGTTTTTTATTATTGTTCCATAGCAAATAATTGCTCTAGTTCCTTACTTTCTTGCAATAGTAAGTATTTTATTTTTTCTATTTTGGGGGTTGTCATTCTGGAAATTGGGCCTGTTACACTAACAGTTGCCACAATTTCATAATCATACTTTCTTAGCGGCACCGCAACACAGCGAACCCCTAATTCACATTCCTCATCATCTATTGCATATCCGTTTTCTCTTATAACATTTATTGATTTTATTAATTCGTCTTTATTTGTAATTGTGTGTTCGGTAAACCGAACAAGTTCACTTTTATCGCAAAAATCAAGCATTTCTTGCGAATTATTTTGCGCTAAATATATTTTACCTGCAGCAGTGCAATGAAGTGGCGCTTTTTTACCTATTTTTTGTGTTACCTTTAAAAGGCTATCCCTGCCGTCAACACTGTCGATATACAGTATTTCATTATTATCTTTTATAGAAAGACATGTTGCCTCTCCTGTTATTTTCGAAATTTTTTCAAGGTGTGGTTTTACTATACGCCTTGTATCAAACTTAGATTCTATACTGCGCCCAACATAAGATAACTTAAGTGTTAAAAAGTACATTTGGTTGTTTTCATTTTGAGCAACATAACCTAAAGTCATAAGCGTATAAAGTTGTCTTAGAACTGTACCTGCCGGAAGTTTTGTTTTAACGGCAATGTCCTGCAACTTCATTTCTTTGCCCTCATCGCACATTGCCTCTATTATTGAAAAACTTCGCTCTACCGATTGATTTTTTTTAACAAGTTTCTCTTTCATATTCTGCTCCAATATTTAATAAGGACGCATTTACACTCTTACAGACAAGTCGCACTACTTGTACGACTTGCCTGTATATACGAAATTAGCCTATATTTTTAAAAAGCCATTTATACAGGCTTGCCCGGCGATAGGGCTAAAATAAACTTATCAGTTTTAGCTGAGTAAGTTTGGAAGGAATAATGATAGTGCCGGAATGTATGTTATAAGCATTAATACTACGAACACACAAATATAGAACGGCACACTCGCCTTAACAAATTCCTTCATACCGAGTTTGGTCATCGAACAAGTTATAAACATCATAGAACCGAAAGGAGGTGTTAAACCACCGATTTGTAGGTTCAATGTGATTAAGATACCAAATTGAATTAAGCTTATGCCCATTACTTCAAGCGGGCTTATTAGAAGAGGCATTAATATTAGAATTAGTGGGCCTGTATCTATAAACATACCTATTAGCAATAGGAAAATATTTAATCCGAATAGGAATATCCATTTATTTGTTGTAATGCCAAGAACAAGCTCGGAAATTTGGTGAGGGATTCTCTCCCATGTTAAGTAATATCCGAAAAGGTTAGCACCAACAACTATAAACATAACTGTTGCTGTTGCATAAAAGCTCTCTTTTAGAATAGGTATAATATGTTTCAACTTAATTTCGCCATAGATAAATGCACCTACGATGAAACAGTAGATAACCGACATAGCACCGCCTTCTGTGGCTGTGAACAAACCTATTCTCAAACCAAGAATAAGGCCTAAAGGCATGAAAAGTGCAAGAACGGCATCTTTAACGCCGAAAAGAAGTTCTTTTGCGCTTGCTCTTTTTTCTCTTGTTGCTGCATAGCCTTTCTTTTTAGCTTGAATGTGAACAACAACAAGCATTGATAAGCAAAGAACTATACCCGGTACATAGCCTGCCATAAACAAATCTGCAACTGAAACTTTTGTTACCATGCAGTAGATGATAAGCATTAAGCCCGGCGGGATAATTGTTGGAATGATAGCTGAACAAGCTGTAACAGCAGCAGAGAACGCTGTGTCATAGCCGCGTTTTTCCATTTCAGGAACAATCATTTTACATTGCATAGCAGCATCTGCGTTGCTAGAGCCTGAAATACCGCCCATCAATGTAGAAAGCAAAACGTTTACGTGGCCCAAAGAACCGGGAAGATGACCTACCAAAAGGTCGGCAAAGTTCATAAGGCGTTTGCTTATGCCCGAATAGTTCATAACAACGCCTACCATTACGAAGAACGGTATTGCAAGCAGTGAATAAGATTCAAGGCCCGCAATAAGGTTTTGCAGTGCCAAATCCGGTGGGGAAGACGTATTCATAAACAAAAAGTATACCATTGAGGCTGCAATAAGTGCAAAGCCGGCAGGTATTTTTAAGAATAATAGCACAAGTGCTAATATAAGTGGGAAAAACCCTATAAAAGTATCCATTCAGCTCACCTCAATTCTTTACTTTATTATTTTCATTATTTGTGTTTTCGGTTGTTTCAAGAACGCCGGCTTCTTCTTTAGCTTTTGCTGCCGCTTCTTCCGCTGCTTTTTCAAGCCTAATGGCTTCCAAAACATCAACCATACCGGTATCGTGCAATTTTGTAGACTTGCCTTGTATTATGCGAATGCATTTTATTGTTCCGTAAATAGTCATAAGACCGAAACAAATAACAAGTGAAACATTAATCCATGCATAATTTAATTTCAAAACAGGTGTTGCTTTAAGCCCTGTGTTCGCTGTTAGAATATAGCTGTAATATGTGTATACAGCACTAATTAATGTTAAAACTACCATAATTATAAAATCAGCAACTTTGCGCGCTTTAGGTGGTAGCATATCAATAACTATATCAATTGCAATGTGTTCATCAACTTTAAATGCGGCTGCAATACCAAGGTATGATAGCCAGATAAAAGCCATTAAAGATGCTTCTTCCGCTGCGCTGATAGTAAAATCAAATACATAGCGAAGTATAACATTTATAAATGTAAAAAATGTTACGCCGCCAATTGCTAAATAGCCCAAAACCTCATCGAGGTTACTTATGAACTTAAAAACTTTTTTTAAATTACCCATCTTTGCTCCTTCTCTATTCAACCCTACTAATTAGGACTTAGCGGCAAATTTTCTTCCGTTTTCACCGCTAAGCCCATAACTTAGCAAAAGTTTAAATTTTTAACCGGCAAAGGCCTGTTATGTAACTTAACCTGCGCGAATAGCCTCAAGCTCTTCAAGCATTAAGTCGTATGCGCCGTCTGCCCAGCCTGGTAGTGCTTCATAGAAAGGTTGAACAGCTTCTCTCCACTCTGTTAAGTCGTCAAGTTCAATAATTTCAACGCCTTCAGCAATTAAGCCTTCACGGCCTGCAGCGTCAAATTCAGCAATTAGCTCGTTGTTGTAGATAGCGCCTGCTGCAAATTCTTCTTGCATGATTGTGCGTTGCTCTTCTGTTAGTGATTGCCATACTTCTTCAGACATCATAACAGATGATAGACCGATAAAGTGGCCTGTTTCTGTTTTTGAAGTTAGGAATTCGCCCATGCCCATGTCATAGTCGTCGCCGTTAGGCATATCGTAACCTTCTACAAGGCCTGTTTCAAGCGCATTGTAAACATCTTCCCAAGGAATAGGTGTTGGGTTTGCGCCAAGAAGTGTGAATGTATCAACCCAAACGCTTGTTGCAGGAACGCGTAGTTTGAAGCCTTCCATATCAGCTAAAGATGTGATAGGATCGCCTGTTGTACCAACGTGACGCATGCCAAAGCCATAGTCGTAAGCAAGCATTCTAACGCCAGCTTCTGCAGCTTTTTCTGTTAAGCCTGCAACGAATTCACCTTGAACTAATTCGCTGAACTCTTCTTGTGATGAAACAAGGAAAGGAGCAGCAAGGCCGTTCATTTCAGGAACCCAGTCTGCAACGCAGCTGAAGTCATATACATTGATGAAGTCTGCGCCGCGGATGCATTGCTCAACGCCGTCAACACCAACTGCTATTTGTGATGCATCATATAATTCGAATAATAATGCGCCGCCGGTTCTCTCTGTGATGTTCTCTGTTACTTGCACAAGAGCAAGGTCTAGAGGGTTACCAACATAGAATGTGTGGCTTACTAGGAATGTTTTTGGATTTTCTGCTGTAGGAGCATCACCAGCCGGTGCTGCTTCTTCGCCTGCGCCAGATGCAACCGGTGCTTCTGATGTAGCAGGTGTTGTTTCCGGTGTGCTACCGCAAGCTGCAAATAATGCAAGGCTTAGAATAGCAACCAATAAAATGCTAATGGTTTTTTTCATTGTTCTTCCTCCTAATTAATGGGTTTTTATTTTTTGCTTTTTAAGTTCAATTTGAACTTTTGCAACATCAATATTTGCCGTTGTTGTATCATTTTGAATTGATAGCGCAGCGGCAACTCCGGCGGCCTGGCCGGTTAGGGTACAGCATGGCATATTTCTGTAGGAGCAATGGGCAACTTCATCGCCTGCAATGCTTCTTCCCGCAACCAAAAGGTTATCTATATTTTGCGGCACCATGCAACCGTAAGGTATTTGATAATATCTTCCGGTGGTGGGTATAATAAGGTAACAGCGCCCATCTATGAACTCGGGGAAAATACCTATAGTATCTTCAAAGCGCCCCTCATTAGTTACATGCTCTTTAGTAAGGTAAGCACGGCCTACTATTTTACGAGATTCTCTTGTTCCTATAGACGAACTGAAATTTCTTATTTTGGCATTTTCAAAGCCCGGAACTTTTGCACGAAGCGCTTTCATTGTTTCAAGAACGCTTTTTCTACCAACAATTTCAGCCTCGGTTAAATCTCTAACATCGGTGCAATCGTAACCGCCCATGAACACCATGTTCATTTGCGTAACTTCACCTGTTCCATCGTCTATTGTACTGTAAGTGCCGCCTATTGCTACATTGGGAGCCGGGTTAATAATACCCTCGTTTTTCGCCTCTACAAACGGCTTTTCAATAAACGGCGAGAACATATCATCTTCTTTGCCCGTGGTAATTTGCTTCCAGCACTCACCGCCGCCCCAATCTCTATATGTGGGTTTTAAGTCATTTTCTATGTAATCTCTGAATTTTTTTGTATCTACATTTTTACAAACAAATGTAGGTGAAACGCCCATTAAATCATCAACATCGCCCATTGTGAACGGTGCGCCTGCAAAAGCAGCTATATCGGCATCACCCGTGCAGTCTACAGTTCTTTTTGCAAGAATTGCTTGCCTACCCGATTTGCCCTCAATAACAATACCTTTTACTAAACCGTCTTCAACTATGCAGTCTACAGCATAAGTATGGTAAAGCAATTGCACACCTGCACCAAGCACAAAATCGTCTAATAAGCATTTAAACATCTCGGTGTCAAACACCATGCTTTCAGATTGGCACTCTTTTGTGGCAATGCCCCATTCTTTTGCAAGCTCTTCAAGCTCAATAGCTATGCCGCCCGCTTCAACTGTATTTTCGTGTCTATACCAAGCAAAAGATTCAACGCCCGCCATTGTAATATTTCCACCAAGGCAGCCAAACCTTTCAACAAGCAATGTTTTCGCGCCTGCCCTTGCAGCACTAACTGCTGCGCCAATTCCTGCAGGGCCTCCGCCAACAACCAGTACATCGGTTTCAAACAGCACCGGGATTTCTCTAGCTTTTTGCTCATACATTTTCCCCGACATTCAAAGCCCTCACTTTTGTTATTAAAAGTTTTTATTAATCTAAATTATCGTCGCCTAAACCGGTTGCTCCATACTCTTGCATTTTCTTTACTATCTCTTTACGGTTTAGCTTTTGTATACTAGTATTATTATCTATTGCCATTGAGGCTGCAATTCCTGTGCTTTGCCCAAGGTTCATGCATGTTGGCATACCTCTTATGCTCGAAAACGCAAGCAAATCTGCCGACATCATTCTTCCCGCAAACATCAAATTTTTAAAATTATCAGCCATTAGGCAGCTGAACGGAATTGTATAGTAGCCATCTATTAAAGCCGCTTCGTGTGAATACTCGGCATTATCTTCATCCCTGAAGGCTATATCCAAAGGATTATCACATGAAACTACGCCGTCTTCAAATTTTTTCGCATTTCTAATATCTTCTATTGTAAGTACATAAGAGCCTACTAAGCGCCTTGACTCTCTAACCCCAACTAGCGGCCCCATCAAAGATAGGTAACTATTTTCAAAGCCCGGTATATATTTTTGGCAAAACTCTGCCAAAGCTATTATTCTTTTGCGCCCTATGAAAGAGCCATCTGTTATAGTTTGTGGTTTTGTGCCGTCAACATCGCACACTGCAACCGCATTAAAGTAAACCGAGTTCTCTCTAAAACCCCTTAGCATATACATTTGTGCAAGCGTTTTATCTATAAGGCCTTTTTCAATGCCCATTGCGGAATACTTTTTAAAATAAGGGTCTTCTTTATCCGCAAAAGCAACGTCGCAATCAACATTTTCCATATAGAATGTCATTGTTGAAGCTTGAAGTGCACCTTTCTCATCGCCTATTTCACAAGGAACGCCGGCTTTTACAGCTATATCGCCGTTGCCTGTGCAATCTATAAACATTTTTGCTTTATATAGGCTACAGCCTTGTGCATTAACAAGCTCTACCGCTTGTATTTCATCATCTTGAATTTGCAAATTTAAAGGCATGGTATTTAATAGTAATTGTACATTTGCCTCGTTTAGCATCTCATACAATGTATATATTGCATACTCATGGTCATAAACAATTTCATCGCCGAAGTTTTCTAGGCTACATACTCTTCTCTCTGCTTTTGGTGGATTATAACTCATCATTCTGCTGACAAAATCTTCAAAAAAGCCGCCAATAGATTTCCCTCGTGGGTAACCGCCGCCAAGCATCATGCCGGGGCAAGTAGCCATTACGCCGCCAATTTTGTTACTAAGCTCAACCAGATATACACTTTTACCTTCTTTACCTGCTGCACAAGCCGCTGCTATACCCGCAGGGCCTGCACCAAAAACCAAAACATCCGCCGAAACTGTATTAACATAATTGGTACCCATTTGGTATCCTCCGAATATAAAAAACACTATATATTTTGCAAATCACTATACATCATCAAATTCCACTAAGTGAAATGCGATTTTACTTTTATTATTATAACTCGCACAAAACGCTTCGTCAATATTTTTTTACAATTTTACTTTTTTTTGTGAAATATACTAAAAACAGAGGCAAAAATTCTACACATAAAATAAATTTCATGTGTAGAATTTAAATTTACATATTATAAATGAAGTTTAATTTTAATTTAAATTACAACAAATATATTATTATTATATTTCAAACGACTTTAACAGCCTAAAAATATCTGAACACACTGCTTTAAGGTCGTCTTTTGCGCGCAATTTAGCTTTTGGAAACTCAACCGCAACTCTGTTAATGCTAAAAATAGCCGTTAAGCCCATATTGTAAAGTTGCTCAAAGCCATTGCCAACATCACCAACTATAGCAATAAGCGGAACATTTTTAACCGAAGTGCGTTTTGCAATGCCCGCAACAACTTTGCCCCTCGCACTTTGCCCGTCTATTCTTCCCTCACCGCTAATAACCAGGTCTGCATCTTCTATAAGTTCATCAAAACCTACCACATCTAGAACTGTTTCTATTCCCATGCGAAGCTCGCCGCCCAAAAGCGCAAATACACCTGCGCCCATTCCGCCTGCAGCTCCGCCGCCAACTAGTTCTTTAACATCTATTTCAAGTTCACTTTTAACTATTTGTGCAAAATGTACTAAATTTTTGTCAAGCAGTTCAACTGTTGCTTCGCTCGCCCCTTTTTGTGGGCCAAAAATATGTGCCGCACCGTTTTTACCATACAGTGGGTTATCTATATCACACATTACAGTTATATTAACATTCTTAAGTTTTGGGTTAATATTACTTATATCTATTTTAGCTATATTGCAAAGGGTATCCCCTGTAGGCACAAATGTTTCATTGCTCTTATTAATAAAGCATACACCTAATGCTGCAGCGCATCCAGCGCCTGCATCGTTAGTGCAGCTTCCTCCAAGGCCCAATATTATATTATTACAGCCTGCCTCTACTGCGTGCTCTATAAGCTGCCCAACGCCATAAGTTGTAGTTTTACAAGGGTTTCTTCTTTTTTCAACAAGTGGCAAACCTGCACAAGCTGCCATTTCAATAACCGCTGTTTTCCCCTCATGTACAACGCCGTAAAAACCTTCCATATCTTCAAAATATGGCCCTTTAACTGTTACAAACTTTTTTTCACCGTTTAATGCCGCTAAAAATGCGTCAACACTGCCCTCGCCCCCATCGGCAACAGGCACACTAACAACATTAGCATTTGACAGCTCAGTTATACTGCTTTTTAAAATATCACATACCTCAACAGAGGACATAGTACCCTTAAATGAATCAGGAATTAAAACTACTTTTTTCAAAACAACAACTTCCTTTCAGTAATACAACATTCTTAAAAAAACATATACTTTTTTATAGGCGGTTTTTAATCTGTATAATGGTCTATAAGCGCTTGTGTTCCTATTTCGCCTTTTCCGTTTTCCAAAAGCTGCGAGTATTTATTGCAAACATCTTTCAAAACAGAAAGCTCGAGGCCCACGTTTTGCGCGCAATTTATAGCAATATTCATATCTTTCACAAAGTGCTTAACAGAGAACCCTAGCGAATAATCTCTATCCTTCATTTTGTAACCGTTATTAGACATATTCCAGCTTGCAGCTGCGCCGCTTGAGATAACATCTAACATATCCGTCACATTAAGGCCCATTTTTTCACCGTAGCTTACGGCTTCCGCAACGCCTGCAAGGCAGCCGGCAACCGCTATTTGATTTGCCATTTTTACATGTTGGCCTGCCCCCGCTTCGCCCAAATGTTTAATATTTTTCCCCATTGCTTTAAACACATCAAGGCATTTCTCAAATTGCTCTTGCTCGCCGCCCACCATAATTGTAAGCGTGCCGTTTTTAGCGCCTATATCGCCGCCTGAAACAGGGGCATCTAATGCATGTATGCCATAATTTTTTGCTTGTTCATATATTTTTTTGCTCAAAAGAGGGTCTGTTGTTGTCATATCAATCACAACACAGCCTCGCTTTGCGCTTTCAAGCAAGCCGTTTTTTGCAAAATACACTTGTTCTACATCTTGCGGCGCGCCAACTATTGTAATTACTACATCTTTATCTTTTGCAAGCTCTGCTATACTCTCGCACCACTTTGCACCTAAATCTATTGCAGGCTGTGCACTTATTTTGCGCCTTGAATAAACACTTACCTCATAATTGCATTTAAGTAAATTCTCAACCATACCGTTGCCCATAACGCCAAGGCCTATAAATCCAATTTTCATTTTATACTCCGAATTTTTATTTTTAAAAAATAATAGCACTATTCGTTTAAAAAACTGTGTTTTGCTTTAATAAAAGCACAGCTAACAGTAAAGCTACACATATTAATATTGCGTTAATTTAAACAAGCTGCTTTATAGCTTTTTCTATAGTGTGTGAATTTAAACCGTAACTTTCTTGAAGTTCCTCTTTTTTGCCCGATTTGCCAAACACATCATTCACGCCAACTCGTTTTAATTTTGCGCTGCATTCTTCCGCTAAAATTTCTGCTACGGCGCTGCCAAGGCCGCCTATTATATTATGGTCCTCCGCTGTTACAACTTTGCCTGTTTTATTTGCATACTCTATTACAAGCTCTTTATCAATAGGTTTAACGGTGTGCATATCTATAACTGCGGCATCTATACCCTCTTTTTGCATGTTTTCTGCCGCTTTAAGCGCTTCAAACACCATATCGCCTATTGCAATTATTGTTACATCTTTGCCATCTTTCAGCACATTGCCTTTGCCTATTTTTATTTCCTCATCACCCTTATAAATATCGGGCGATACATTGCGCCCAAACCTTGTATACACAGGTGCATTATAATTTAAAAGCTCTTTCATAAGCTGTTTTACGCTGTATTCATCGCAAGGAACTATAACTGTCATATTAGGGATGGTGCGCATTATTGATATATCCTCTATAGCTTGGTGAGATGCACCATCTTCGCCTATAAGTATGCCGCCATGTGTGCCGGCTACCACTACAGGCAAATTAGGGTAGCAAATTGAGTTGCGAACTTGCTCGAAAGCGCGCCCTGCCGCAAACATTGCAAATGTGCTTGCAAACACTTTTGTTCCTGTTGCCATTATTCCGGCAGCTGTGCCTATCATATCGCCTTCCGATATACCTATATTAAAAAACCTTTCAGGGAATTCCTTTTTAAATATTATGCTTTGTGTAGCTTTAGCAAGGTCGGCATCCAGCACTAAAAAATCGTTATCTTTGCCCATCTCGGCAAGGGCTCTCCCGTAAGCTTCTCTTGTTGACATAGCCATTATACACAAACCTCCCCTAATTCTTTCATAGCTGTTTTGTATTGCTCCTCGTTTGGCGCCGCACCGTGGAAGCCAACTTGGTTTTCCATAAAAGACACGCCTTTGCCTTTAACCGTGCTACATATAACTGCAGTTGGTTTACCTTTTGTTTGTTTTGCACTTGCCAATGCATTTTTTATTTGCTCTACATCATGGCCGTCTATTTCAAGCACATTAAAGCCAAACGCTTTAAATTTATCGCCAATATTTAAAAGCGTCATTACTTCGTCATTTGTGCCGTCTATTTGAAGTTTGTTATTGTCCACAAACACTGTTAAATTATCTAATTTATAGTGCGCAGCTGTCATTGCAGCTTCCCAAATTTGCCCCTCTTGCAATTCGCCGTCACCGCAAACGCAGTAAACCCTATAATCTTTTTTATTATATTTACCCGAAATTGCCATGCCGTTAGCCGCTGACAAACCTTGCCCAAGCGAGCCTGTAGACATATCCACACCGGGTATTTTATTCATACAAGGGTGCCCTTGTAAAAAACTATCTATTTTACGCAGTGTTCGCATTTCCTCTTTGGCAAAGTAGCCTTTTAACGCTAAAGCCGCATACAAAGCAGGCGCAGCATGCCCTTTTGAAAGTACAAACCTGTCGCGGTTTTCATCTTTCGCATTATTTGCATCTATTTTCATTTCATCGAAGAATAAAACGCTCATTATATCACATATTGAAAGAGAGCCGCCGGGATGCCCACTTTGCGCACTATATATACCCTCTAAAACTAATTTGCGCATATCGTTTGCCGTTTTTTGCAACTGTTTTGTATCAGCCATTTTACTTTCCTCTCTAAAAAACAAATTTCAAGTACTAAAACTTATATTTTGGAAACACCTTTTACATTATAAACTTTTTAATTAAATTAATCAAGTAATTTAGGTTTTAAATTATACTGTTCTTGTTTTAAATTATAGTGTTTTTTCGCAAGTTTTTTAAAAAGCAAAAAAACAAGGCCGCCTTAAACAGCTAAAATTTAGCGGTTTAAAACGACCTTGCTATTATACCTTATATATATACATTATATAATAGAGTACTATTTTCTTTAAAATACAGCTTTTTCTTAATGCACAAATTACAATTGCAATTTTAGTAAATTAAGTAATCAGGTTCATTGCCAATTTCATACATTATAAATGCATCTATAACGCCTTCTTCACCACCCGAGGCTATAATTGTAAGCCCGTCGTAATGGTATGTGTATATATATTTATCGTAAGTTGTCATAACAGCGTTAGACTCACCGGGTATATACTCTGCCTCTTGCTCTGTGCCTAAATATGCATTTAAATCGCTTATATTGCGGCTGTTTGCAATTTCATCAGGCGCATTTGGGAACACATCTTTAAACATGGTTGGCGATGAATGGTACATAAAATCTACCGTGAAATGGTCTGGGAAAAGATTGTAATTTGGCAAGCCCCTATCGTTTGTTGAGCTTGAATTAGCCCAAATCGCGTACATATCGGTGCCGTCTATTACAAATTGGTAGTAAGTTAGCAAGCTTTGTGAGCTGTTGTAATAGTAAATTATCGGCGTGCCGCCCATAAAAAGCTCTGCCTCAACTTCGCCTGCGAAATTTGAATGAATTTGCTTTATTGTAGCATTATCACCCAAAACAGCCGCTTTGAAATTTTCATTAACTGTTATAGGCGCCGCTTGCGTTTCTTCATCGTCATTTTGGCTTTCGTTCGCGCTGTTATCTGTGCCCGTTTGTGTATCACTATCATTTTCAGCACTTGGCGGTGCTTCGCCCTCTTGCTCATCGCTTTCATACATTGTGTCGTTATTGTTATTGCTGCTGTCTATAAGGCCCAAGCTCTCTAAAATGCTGTTTAAAAAGCCGCCCTCATCGCTATTATCGTTGCTTTCATCTTCATCTGAATTAAACAGCCCGCCAAAAAAGCCTTCGTCCTCTTGCTCTTGTTCGCTATCATTAGCGCCTGTTAAACCGTTTACGGCGCCATCTACCGCGCCCTCTATAGCACCTTCAACTGCGCCCTCAACCGCATTTTCAACTGCTGTTTCCAAAAAATCGCAAGAGGTAAAAAGCAGCGCAAAGCACAATGTTAAAGCTATTAACAAATTTCTCAGTTTAATGTTTTTCACTTTTGTTCACTCCTCATTTTATTCGTTAATTATCATCTGGGAATTATAAATACAATTGTGTGGTTACCTGCTTCAATTTTATCGCCATGATTAAGCGGCCTTTTTGTGTTTATAGGTACTCCGTTTAAAAGTGTGCCGCCCGGGCTTAAATTTGTTATATTGTACATCCCGTCATTTTCTTCTATTACACAGTGCTGTCTGCTCATTTTCAAATCGTCGAACACAACATCACATATATCACTGCGCCCTATAAACATAGTTTTTGCAATGGGTAGGGTAACCCTTTTGCCTGCGCCTGCGGTATTTGCAACTTCCAATATTATATTTTTATTGCTTTTATGCATAAAGTGCGCTTTTCCTGTTTCGCCTGAGTTTAAAGTTTGCGCAACCGGCAGTGCACCGTTTGTTGCCGCTTGCACAGGCAGTGCCTGTTGTGCATTTCGTTTTTTTATACTCACAATTATAATTACACTTGCAATTGCAATAATTAAAGCAACTAAAAATATGTATGCGCCAATTGGTGCACCGCCGCTTGCACCTGTTCCTACAGCTGTAGATTGCACCGCATTAGCCGGTGCTTCAAAATTCACTTGAACCGCGTTACTTAAATTGTTTTGTTCAATAGATAAATCTACTATAGTTTCGCTGCTAATGCTTAAACTGCCGCTTTGCGCGTTATTTAACGTTAGCAAAACAGTTAAAGTTTGCTCGTTATATGCGGCGGCCTCTATGCCAACAGGTGTGCCGCCCTCGTCAAGCACAATGTAATTATCACGGTTATTTGCACCGCTTACAGGCTCTGAAAAATAGAGCTCTATTGTGTTATCACCGCTTTGGCTTGACTGCAAAATTTGCGGTGCTATATCATCGGGCACAAAAAAGTGGAATGTTGGCATATAGCTTACAATTTCATCGCTAACACTAAAAATAATTTCCTGTGAGCTCTGCGGCAATATGTTACTCTGTGTGTCAAACTTAGCTATATAAACTTCCCCGTTTAAGTATTCGGTGTTTTGCGAAAACTGCACGGGCAAATCATTTGCATTCACTATGCGAATTGCGCCGCCTGTAGTTCTTGCAAGCGCACCGAAATTATCTAAATTCTCTTTGCTACCGTTATCAAACCCGAATGCGTAAAGCGGTAAATTTGCATCTAAGAGCAAATTTTGCGCCTCTTGTGCTGTGTAGCCGCCCACATTGTAATCAACGCTGTCGGAAAAAACATATAGCAGTTTGCGCTGTAAAGCAATTGCTTCTTGCTTTGCAAGCCTTGAAACAGTTGCTATAGCGTCAAAAAACAATGTGCCTGCTTCGTTTGCCTGCATGCTTTGTGCCGCATTTGTTATTGCGTCTGCGCTTGTTTCACGCTCTAAAAGCACATTCACTTCAACGCCGAATGTTATTAACGTTACTGTGTCTTGCGCGCGCTTATTTTGCACAAATTCGTTGATGCTCTGCTTTATAGCTTCAATTTGTGCGCTCGTTGTTGAAGTTGAAACATCTACTAAAAAATAGTGGTGTGCAATTTCGTTTTCATCTTGTTTTACCACTTCATTAGCTATAATTTCCCTTTGCCCTATGCCCAGTTTCACAGAAGAAGCCTCCGGCATTGACGGCGCATAAAAATAAACGTCTATTTCAGGCATTACCGATGCAAATTGCTCAATGCGCAAGTTTTCACTTGCAAAAGAACTTGTGCAAAACAAAAGTAAAACCGATAAAACAATTAGCGTGCTCGCTATTTTTTTTACCATAAACGCCCCTCCTTACAATAAGGCACAAAAGTGAAATTTGATGTGCCTATTTCTATAATTTCATCGCCTTTAAGCACAATGCTGTTTTCTAAAACTTCACCGTTTACAACAACAATTTCGCCCCTGCCCCTAGCCAGCAAAAATATAATTTTATTAGGCTCGAACACCAAAGAGCAATGGTCTTCACCGCTAACGCTCTCATCGTCAGGTATGGCAATGTCGCTTTTAACGCTGCGCCCAATAAAATTGCGCCCAACGTGCAAATTATACGCCCTACCTTTTTCTTTACCCTTTGTGCACACAAGCCAGCCAACAACAGGCTCAACACCCATTTTTTCTTTATATATGCCAACCGTGCGCTCGTCGTTATTGGAAAAGCCGCCTAAATCTATTTTGTAACTGCCGCTTTGATTAGAGCTTTGCATAAAGCTTGCAGGTATACCATATTGTGTTAGCTCATCGTTCATAGCTCGCTTTTTTGGTAAAGGCGCCTCACAATGCGGGCATTTTTCAAATTTTTCATCGTCGTAAAAATGCCCATTATCGCATTTTTTTACTGCCATACTAAACTCCGTTTCTATGCTTTAGTTTTTTATATTACACTTGCTTTTAACTAATAAGGGCGCAAAGTATCTCCACTTTGCCAAAAACCGCCATTTATAAATTTCTCATTTGTATACACTTTGCAAAACATAACCGGCTTTGCGCAGCATAGCTAATGCTTTTCACAATTTTAAACGCAAGAAACCGCAATAGCGGAAAAGTTGTCCATGTGATTACCTTTGCCTGTTTTTTCAACAATTTGTTTCATATTTAAAAGCCATGCATTAACATCTTTTGTGCTTTTCAACTGCTTTATCATATCTTTTTCGTCTATCCACTCCCAAAAGCCGTCACTGCAAAGCAAAAAGTTCATATTGGGCGCCAGAGGAATAGCAGGTGAAAAATCTATTTTCGGCGGCGCTGAGTCGTTACCTAAAACTCGCACAAGCCTGTTTCTATCCTCGTGGAAGCGAATGTCTTTTTCTTTAATTTCTCCTTGCATTACAAGCATTTGCGGCACGCTGTGGTCAAGCGTTCTTGAAATAAGCTTGTTTTTGCCGAATAAATATATGCGGCTATCGCCAACATGCGCGCAATAGGCAGTGTTATTTATTACAAGCAAAATTGTAATTGTGGTTTTACATGCATCAAACCTTTGCGCCGCTTGTTGCAGAGCAAAAATATCGCTTTGCGCCTTTTCAATGCAGCGTGTTATCATAGCCTGTGGCTCTAAGTTTTCCTCCATGAAAACTTTTTTCACAGCGCTTACCGCGGCATTGCTCGCTACCTCTCCCGAGCCGTGGCCACCAAGCCCATCGCATAAAACAAATAAATAGTCGTTTCCTTTAGTGCAAACAGAAATGCTGTCTTCGTTTTTTTCGCGCTCGCCTGCTTCGCTTAAAAAAGAATATGTAATCATAAGTTTTACCATTCCTTATATAAATTAAATCGTAACCGATTGTATTTTCAATATAATAACTGTTAGCAAGCTAATAAAATTTGCCTGTTTTGCACAAATTTGTGCGCTACTATGTAATATTCTCACTTGCTATAATATGCAGGGCTGTGCCAAAACACCATGTTTACAGTATTTCGGCACAGCCGCTTTATTAAATAATTAAAGTGCAATTTTAATTAAGTTTGAACCTGTTTTCTCTGTTGCCAAGTGCTATTATTGTGCCGCGTTGAATTTGTGTTGCCATATTTGCAACAAGGCGGTTGCCGCCATCAATATATGTGCCGTTGCTTGAATAATCTGTTACCATGTATACACCGCTTTGCGCATTGTAAACAATGCTGCAATGTTTGCGGCTTAGTTTCTCTGCATTTTTGTCTATAATTAAATTGCAAGTGCCATCACGGCCTATAAGCAGTGGCTCGTTTGCTGCAAGAGGGATATCTTGGCCAGCATACATGCCTGAAAGGCCTGAAATTGTGCCCGGTTTTGCAGCTTGAGGTGCAGCTTGCACGCCACCTTGAGGAACATTGGCAAAGTTTTGTGCAGAGCCTTTAATTGTTTGCGCTTTTGAAACGCCGCCGTAATCGTAATTGTTTGTGAAAGCAATTAAAATGTCTAGCATATCGCGGAAGAAATTCATACCGGGGATAAAAACTGTGATAGCCATATGAGGCATAATATCAAAAGCTATATAGAATTTATATCTGTAATAAACATTGTAAGCAAGGCAACCTAATAGGTATACCGCCACAACTATTACAGCAAATGCAAACCATTGGAATGCACTTATTGCAAGAATTAAAACAAATAAAATTGCCGCATAAATTACATAGCCTTCTAGCAGGAACATTTTCCACCATTGCTCATCTACTATTTTTAATTTGTAAATTGTTTTTGCAAAGGGAACAAAGGGCATCCAGTCTTTCTCAAGGCTTGCTTTGCGGCCATGATATAGGGTTGTGAAGCCTTGGAACACCCAACCTGCTGCAAAAACAACTATACCTGATACTGCGCTAAAAACTGTAAGTAAAGTGCCAAGTGCGGCTAAACCGCTTAAAATACCTGTTAACATTTCCATAATTTAATCCTCCTAATTCTATTTGTTATCATTTGTTTCCCAAACAAATGTATCTACACAGCAGGGAACAAACATTAGCTCTGTTTTGCCAATTAAAATTTTATCGTGAGATTTAAGCGGCTGTGGGCTTAAAACAACATTATCGTTTAAATAGCAAAGCTCTTTGCTATCGCCCGGCTGCATTAAGAACAAATTGCCTCTGGGCTCGTAAACCACAACAGCGTGCCTTTCACGGCTAACAGTGTTGTCTTTTGTAATGCTAACGTCCATATCGCCGCTACGGCCTATGAAGTTTCTGCCGCTTTTTAGGCGGAAATCTTCACCGAAATGCTCACCTTTAATGCATACTAGCCAGCCTACAACAGGCTCTTTGCCAATAGCGGATGAGAAAAAGCCAACTGTTTTGTTATCGTCATCTATAACAGGTGCGCTGGGTGTTTGTACCGCTGCATTAACTGCATCTTGTAGCGAGCTTACACCTGATACAGGCACTGATGCCGGTGCTCCTTGCGGTGGTGGTGGTGAAGTTAGCGCCACTGTTACCTCGTCGTTACCGCTAGCTTGAAGCGGCATTGTTAAATCGCTGTTTCCTGCGCCCCCTCCCGAACAATGAGGGCAACTTTGAAAGCTTTCGCTGTCGTAAAAATGTCCGTTATTGCACCTAACTAAATTCATAATAATTTCTCCTTTTAAACTATTTATTACACGGTTTACTTAGCCGTTAGGAATAATCTGAACACGCCTATTTTGGCAAATTTATGCGCTATGCTGTGTTATCCTCACTCGCAATACAAAAAGTATTACTCGCTCGTCTGCCGTGCCTATCACAAAATTTGCGCAAAACAGGTTCGAAAAATTTTTTATACCGCCAAAAGCTCTAAAACAAGAAAGTGTGCCGAGGTAAGGCTTTCGCCTTACGAGGTGCAATGCCGCTGTTTTCGGGCTTTTGGCTAAATAAAAAACGGGTTCGCATTATTCCCTAACGGCTAGCCGTTTAATACTAAATTAATTTCCTGTATATCTCAAAAGTACTGCTGTTGTGTTATCTTGTGCATTAAAGCCGGCATCTACCGCGCTTATAACGAGCCTGTGCACGCTTTCTTTTAATGTTAGCTTCTCGCTTAAAACACTAAGTATTTCGTCATCATCAAGGCTTTTTGTAACGCCATCGCTACAAAGCAAAATAACATCGTTTGGCATTAAAGTGAATGGCGCAGAAGATAAATCTATAAGCTCTAAACTTGGTGCGCCCAAATAACTAACAAGTGCCTCTTTTTGAGGGTTTGCGTCTGCCGCTTGCTGGGTAATTTCGCCGCTCTCAACTTTTTTTTGAAGTTGCAGTGCATAGTTATGGTCTTTTGTAAGCCTTGCGATTTCCCCGTTTCTCACAAGGTAAATTCTGCTGTCGCCAACGCTTACCCAATAAAGCTTATCTTGCTTTACACATGCGCACACTAAAGTTGTTCCCGCCTCTTTGCCTTTAGACAAAAATTTCTCGTGCATTACATCGTTTGCGCTATATGTTGCCTTTAAAAGCAATTTTGGCAAATCTTCTTGTTCATCAAAGTTTTGCAGGTAATTAGCATAATGCAAAACCACTTCGCCGCTTGCAAGCTCGCCGCTATCCATGCCGCCCATGCCATCGCACAAAACTGCTAAAACAGCCGGCTTTTCAAAAGCAGGTGCACTAACAAAAAAGGCATCTTGTTGGTATTTTCTCGTGCCTATATGTGTCATTGCGGCAGTGTCTATTAATGGCTGCTTTTCATCTGTTTGCAACTGTTTTTCCACTTGCTCACCTAATTGAATATCGCTAACTAAAGCCTCTTTTAACTCTTGCACATCCTGCGCATCTAAACTAATTGTTACATTATCCTCTGTAACTTTTAATTTTAATTCAGGGCTTTCTACTTTCTTTTTCCTTTTAAAAATATTTAACATAACCCAACCTCCAGCACGCACTCGTTTGCTACAATGCTAAACCTGCTTTTCGGCATTAGCTTATATGCGCTTTGTTTTTGAAGCCTGTTACCATTTATATAAGTTCCGTTAGAAGATATATCCACTAACAGAAAAACCCCTTGCTTTTCATCATAAGACAGCTCACAGTGAACACGGCTTATATTTTTATTATCTATTATAATGTGGCATTGCTCTTGCGAGCGGCCTATTTTCATTGGCACATTTTTTGGCAAAAGCCATCTGTCGTTACCCGTTGTGCTGTTTGCAAGCGCAACGAATGGTGTACCTTGAACATTTAACGCAGCAGCATTAAGCTGTGGCGGTGCACTTTGCATTTGTGGCGGTGCACTTTGCATTTGCGGCGGTGCACTTTGCATTTGCGGCGGTGCACTTTGCATTTGCGGCGGTGCACTTTGCGCTTGCGGCGGTGCACTTTGCGCTTGCGGCGGTGCACTTTGGGGTGCATTTATATCGGCAATTAAGCTTAAAAACTCGCTCATACTTT
>CAYJEU010000001.1:95565-209337 GCA_964369565.1 uncultured Bacteroides sp.
GCACTTTGGGGTGCATTTATATCGGCAATTAAGCTTAAAAACTCGCTCATACTTTGAGGGCGAAGCCTATAATCAAGCGACAAACCTCTTTCAATCGCCATTGCTATATCAGTGGGCACACCATATGCCCTTAAATTATCTATAGATGCATCTGCAAGCCTTTCAGGTGCCTCGGGCAAACGGCGGCCAACAACAACATTGTAAAATGTTGCGCACAGGGCATATAAATCTGTCCACGGGCCTTGGTTGCCTTTGCTTGAATATTGTTCGGGTGGGGCAAAACCAGCTTTTAAAACAACAGATAAACTGCGGCTTTTTTCGCTGACAAAATACCTTGTTGCACCAAAATCTATAAGCTTTAACTGGCCTTGTTTTGTTATTATTATGTTCTCGGGGCTAACGTCTCTGTGAAGCATACCTTGCGCATGAACGCTCATTAATGCGTTTGCTGTTAAGCGTAAAATCTCAACAGAGTTTTGTACACCAAGCTGCCCACCGCTAGCTTTTTTTAAGCCGCCCAATGTTATACCGTCTAAATACTCCATAGCAAAGTACGATGTGCCATTTGCATCGAAAGCATCAAGCACTTGAACTATATTATTTGTGCCTGCAAACAGTTTTAATGTGCTCGCTTCCCTTGTGAAAACTTTAAGGCCGTGCAAAAACATTTCTTTATTATCTTCACCTGAGGCGGCAACTGTTTTTTTATCGCCCATGCGCATTGCAAAGCCTGCAGGTAAATACTCTTTAACGGCAACTTTTTGCCCGCTAATATTATCTTTTGCAATATATGTAACGCCAAAACCACCTGCACCTAAAAGGCGCCCAAGCATATATTTGCCATTTAAAACAGTGCCCGGCTCCAGCACTGTGCCCATATTGGCATCGCCAAGTGCTATATAGCCGCAAACATTGCATTTTTCACTTGTACTTTGCGCAAAACAATTATGGCAAAAGTTTGTCATACAGTTCTCCTTGCTACCGGTTTTCATCTTATCATGTTAATAGTATAAATCATGTTATTTCACTTTAAAATAGACTAAATTAAGATAATGTTGTAAAATATTCAGAATTTTAAAGTTTTTTCCATTTAAATATTGCACAAAAACATTTTATTTGCTATACAAGCAATTTTTTCTAATACAAAAAGCGCTAATAATTCATAAAGTAATCTGAAACTTCTTTTGCAAAATTTTCATTTATCTTGCTTTCAGGGCCATGCATTCCCGGCTCTACCACAAACATTTTTAATAAAAACTTGCTCTCTTGGTTATTGTTGTTTATATAACTTACATTTTCAAGCGTGCTTAAAAATTCTTCATCTAAATTTTTGTAGCTGAAATTCGTATTATCTAAGCGCTCGTAATCGAAATAACTTTGCAGCGTTTCAATTTGAGGGTAAAGCGCATACATATCTTGCATTGCGGCCTTATTAAGAGGCAGTGCGCCATTTGAATTTTGCACATGCAAAGTATTTTGCCCTTTATCGCTTAACATATAATGTATGAACTGCATTGCTATTAGCTGTTTGTTTTCACTGCTGTTTTCGTTAACGCTTATTAAATAATTTTCGCTGTTTGCCCTAATTTTGCCATCGTTTAAATGCGGCAATAATTTAGCATCTATTGTGTTAAATTGGTAAAATGCATCGCCTTTGGTGTAAGCGCTCAATATTTTGCCGTTATAAAAACCCTCTGTAAGGTCTAGCGCCCCTATGCGCCCATCGTCGCTGTTTATTATTTCACCTGTGCGCATATTAAACTGTGCAAGCTCCATAACATCTTCCTGCCAGCCCTCCGGGGTAAACGCATTGCTATCACCTAAAAGAGGCGGCAAATAAAACTCTGCAATTTCAATAAACTCGTAAATTTCCACTGTTTGGTTAACGGTTTGATAAGCAATTTGCCAATAATCTTGCATTGAATTTATTTCATTTGAAATATTGTAATTCCCGTCGGTTGCCATGCCTTTAGGCACAGCGCTTACAAATATTTCAAAACCTAAAGGTATTGCCTTTGCATCGCTTGCGTTTTCGCCAAGCGCAACGCCCTCGCCCATGCTGTGGTATAAATTCGCATCAAGGCCGCTTGTTAAAAGAAGTAGCCCTGCGCTTTGTGAAAATGCATTTTTCCCCAAAGCAATATCTGCGCTTGAATTTTGCACTTCGCCCTGCACAGTTTGAATTTCAATTTCATAATCCGGGTTTATAGCCATAAATTCATCGGCTAAAATGCCGTAAACATTATTGGCATTATCGCTTTCGCTAACCTCGAAAACAATTGTGTCGGGCTGTATTTGCATATCTGCCAATGTTTCGCTAAGTTCTATAATTTCAGGTGGCGGTGCACCTGCATTGCTAAAGCCCAAGGCGGATACACCCAAAACGGCAAGCACCATTACAGCGGCGCAAAACACGCCGATAAACTGCCTGCGCTTAATTTTTTTAAGCTCGTTTTCGGGGTAATCAAATGCAGTTTCTTGCATAAGCGCACTAAGCATGGCATCGGCATTTTTAAAGCGCAGTTCAGGCTTTAAAGCCATACTTTTCATAATAAATTTATCTGTTTGCTCGTCTATACCCTTTACAAGTTTAGACGGGCGCACAAGAGTATCTTTAACCCAGCGCTCTATGCTTTCCTCGGGTGTTTTACCCGTTAGCATTTTGTAATATGTAGCGCCTACGGCATATAAATCTGTACTCTCGGTTTGGCGCATATTATTGCGGTATTGCTCCGGCGGCGCATAGCCTTTTTTAACAACAACGCTTTGCGTCCACTCCTCTTTAGCAGCAAAACGTGCCGCTCCGAAATCCAAAATTTTAATTCGCGCATCTTTCAAAATATAAATATTATCGGGGCTTATGTCCCTGTGGATTATGCCCTTCATATGAATGGATTTAACCCCCTGCAATATCCCTTGCAAAATAGACAGCGCAAAATCTTGGGGTAAAACGTCGCCGTTTTGCTGTAAATACTGCTTTAATGTCATACCGTCTAAGTATTCCATAACAATATAAGCTGTATTGTTATCTTCAAATGTATCGTAAACGTTCACTATGTGGGCATCGCCTGTGAATGTTGCAAGGTTTTTACCCTCTTCAATAAAACGCTGCATATTAATTTGGTAATTTTTAGCTTGCTCGCCCGAAAAAAGGCGTACCAAGCCCTCGCCCGGAATACGGCTTGCCAAATTTTGTGCAAAGAACTCTTTTATTGCAACAACGCTTGAAAGGCGCGTATCAAACGCTTTGTAAGTTATACCAAAGCCGCCTATGCCCAAAACAGTGCCTATTACATACCTGCCCCATAGCCTTGTACCGGGCTGCAAAACAAATTCGGGCGAATTAGGCGTGCCTTTTAAAAACCCACAATATGGGCAAACATCAAAGCCGTTTGTATTGCTAAAACAGTTTAAACAAATATTATCCATAAATCCACCTCAATTTCACTTTTAATAAGCAGTAACAGCTTTTTCATCTTCGCCCTAAGCGACAAAACCAAAGGCGTTTTCCTCCTCGGCTTTGCCCCGAGTGCCATGCAATAATTGTATTTCCCTCTGTTTTGCCCCAAACAATAACGCACTATCGCTAATTAAAAACAAGCTTAAGCTATTTGTTAAAATATTATTGCACAAAATGCGGCATTGAAAGGCTTACTTCATATTTGCCATTTACGTTTTCTATCACATCGTTTGGCTCATCTAATGTTACAGATGTAATATTTCCGGTGTCTTTCGTTAGCATAAAATAAAGCTCTCCCGGCACTTTGCACTTAATATAAAGCCCGCTGTATTGCTGGTTTATATTGTACTCTGTTCCGGCTACAAAATTGCCCGTAATTTTATATGTTTGGTAAAATTGATCAAAGTTTTCTTGCGATAAATTATAGGCATTGCTTTCGCCGTAAACAGTATCTATAACAAAATCTATATTGCCTGCACTTTGCGCAGCTTTGCCCTCTTCATATGAAAGCTGAGTTATCTCATCAACAATTATTTCATCAGTGTAGGCGTTTATTGTAAAGCTCTCACTCATTGTGTAGCTATCCAAAACATAGCCTGTGTTTGCGGCATAACGCTCTATTTTAAGTATCATTTCTTCGCCGAGTAAATCTTCATTATAGAAGTTAGGCGTGCTGTGTGAAATATACATAATTGAGTTTGTGTTTTGGGGGAAATAAGCCTCTGTTTTATAAATTTCCTTGAATGTGCTGCCACCGTCTGTTGAAGCGCTTATAACAAAAGTGAACTGTACATTAATTAATTCGCCGCCCTCAATTGTAACAAGTAAATGTGTTTGGTCGGGTATATAAACATACTCGCCAAAAGAAACATCAACAATTTCACCGTAATTGTGGCTTTGCGCGCCTGTTCCCACCATGAAGTAATAATAGCCCTCGCTCACATCTGTAGGCTCGCTAAAATTCACGCTTAAAACTTTGCCTTTTTCTTCGTCTGTAGAGGGAATTTCAATATAATTTGGGTTGAATTTATACAGTGTGAACGGGTCACCTCCAAATATTTCTTCACGATTTTCGTAAGTTTTAAACATAGGGCCGTCGGCTCGCTCGTAATCTTCTGCCGTCATAACATTTTTATAGTCTTCAAGCAGCTGTGCCGCTTCTATAGGGTCTAAGCCGTAAACGTCCTCAATATCGCCGCGTGCAATTGCATTTACAGGGTCACCCACATGTAGCAAAACGTTTACTGCACTTCCCTCGGCTATTTCCTCGCCCGCCGCAATTTCTTGGTCGAATATCACTGCTTCTTGCAATATATCGCCTGTTATAAATTTTCTGTCTATAACTAAGCTCAAGCCCTGCTCTAGCGCAGCTTCTTGTGCTTGCTGCATTGATAATCCCGTGAAATCGGGCACATAGGCTATGCCCTCTTCCTCGGTTTGCTCAATATCTTGGAGCTGTGTGCCGCCCACAACAATAGTTTCGGGCTCTTCACTGCTTTCAAAGCCGCCCAAAGAGGCGAAAATGCCAAGGCTAACCAGTAAAACAGCACAAACGGCTATAGTTATTTTTGCACCGAGTGGCACTTTACTGCTCTCTTTTCTCTTTTTAACAACAACACGCTGTGTGCCGTCGTTTAAAATAGCCATTTTAAACTCGTAAATAGAATTTGTTCTATCACTTTTATTAACATGCAATGCATTCATAAGCGCATTTTCAGCGCTAGGCGGCATCATAACACCATATTTAGACGGCTCTTGTATTTCATCGTTTATAGCGCGCTCCATGCTATCGGGCGGTGTATTTCCCGTTAGCATTTTGTAAAATGTTGCCGCAAGCGCATAAACGTCTGTCCACGGGCCTTGTTCTCCCTTGCTTCTGTACTGCTCTTCGGGTGCATAGCCGCTTTTTAATATTACGCTTAAACTTTTAGAGTTAACCGCGCTCTCATAACGAGCTGCACCGAAATCTAAAAGTTTTATTTCGCCGTTTTGTGTTATGTATATATTATCGGGGCTTATATCCCTGTGAATTATATTTTGCGCATGTATAGGCATTAAAGTGTCGCACACGCTTAAAATAATGTCCCTTGCCATATCATATTGCATTGGACCTTGTGCGTTTAAAATATGCTTAACGTCGCTACCCATTAAGTATTGCATAACAATATAGCCTGTGTTATTGCCAACAAATGTGTCGTAAATATCCACAACGCCCGGTATGCCGTTAAAGCTTGCCAGCGTTTGCGCTTCCTTAACAAAGCTGTTAAGCCCCGAGCCAAATTGCTCGTTTGCGTTATTGCTGTTGTAAACGGTTAAGTGGGTATCTCCCGGCAAGCGTGTTGCAAATGTGGTTGGCAAAAACTCTTTAATTGCCACAACACGCTCTAATTTTGCATCAAAGCCTATATAAGTTACGCCAAAGCCACCATAGCCCAAAACTTTGCCAACTATATAGCGCCCTTGCAGTATTGTGCCCGGCATTAAATGGTAAGCTTCTCTTGGCGGCGTGCTTTGCTCATAGCCGCAAAGCGGGCAAATAGAAGTTTGCCCTTCGTAATTGTTCATGCATGATAAGCACCGATTCATATTTTTTCTCCTTACATTGCGGTTATTGGTGTTCTTTAGGTTAAAAGGTTGCTATTTTTCACTCTTGCCCCCAGTAACAGCCACAGGCTTTTCTCCTGCCTGTTTTTACCAGTCTTCATCCACAAAATCATAGTTTAGCAAGTAATCTACCGCATCGTCTGCAATATCTTCTACAAGGCTATCCATTTGCGCTTGGTTGAGGCTCTCAATGTTTAAGTCATCGTCGTAATAATCTATTTGTGTGTAATCTTGCATGCTTTCTGCAAATGCATCGCCTAACCTGTAAATATCATAGGTATTGTCCTCGTAATCTCCGTTTAAATATGGCAACAAGCTTTCAAGTTCGGGAGCGTATTCAATTTTTTGCTGCATTGCGGCTTTGTTTATTGGTAAATCTAGGGCATGTTGAACGCACAATATATTTTGCCCTTTTTCGCTTAGCATAAAGTGCATGAAAAGCATAGCCACATACTGCTTATTCTCGCTTGAAGCGCTATTTACTGTTAAATAGTGACTTGTGTTAGCCAAAATTACTGTTTGGCCATCAACTTCTTTAGCTAAAGGTATAACCATGGCTCCGTTTTCCGATTGTGCGGCAATTTCAGTATGCATATTGTTTGAATTGAAATTATGCGACCTATCCTTATTGTAATAATAATTATAATATTCTCTTTTGGGTGTATATTGCTCGTTGTGTATATAGCCCTCATCAACACCTACCGCTATACTTTTATGTAAGCTGTTTTGAACATATGTTCTGATAAAATCTTCCCACGTCTCGGGCTTATACTCATAAAGATCTGTGTCGCCGTTATACTTAATTAATTCGGGTAAAAAGAAAGTTGCCATTTCTAAATCATCTCTTGTATCGCCATAGCCATAATTATCATCATAGAATTGGTTTGTAAATTGCAATAGTTCATCAATTGAAGTTATAGCCTTTGGCACAAATATATCCTCGTTGTTTTTTATATCCGCAGATACAACTATATGCTCTGTGCTAAAGGTCATGTCCATATTTATTATAGGCCTATCGTTTGCAATTCTGTTTTCATAGTAATCGAAAAAATAGTAATCATCAGGGTCAAGGCCGTTTATAAGCGGCGTTAAATCTGCCGCTTCAGACATATATCCTGCGAAAATGTCAGGCTCTACCTCTAAAGTGCCCTCGCCCACTTGGTTTATAATTTCCCAATCCAAAACTTCAAGAATAATTTCATGCTCGGGGTATTCTTGCATAAACTCATTCACAAGCTCTGTGTATGCACCTGTTTGGTTTTCATATTCATCAACCCATAAAGTTATAGTGTCGGGCTCAATATTTTTATCTGCCAAAGTTTCGCCAAGCGTTATTATTTGCGGCACGGCGCTTTGCCCGTTTGCAATGCGATAGCCCATTAAGCCCAGCACACTGCACACCATTAAAACAGCAATAGCCACTATGCCCCTTTGGCGGCGCTTAATTTTTTTAAGCTCCTCTTCGGGGTAATCAAAACCTGTTGCACCGCTTAAAGCAAGCATCATTGCATTTGCGTCTTTAAAGCGCAGCTCCGGCTTTAGAGCAACGGCTTTCATAATAAATTTATCTGTTTGTGCGTCTATGCCCTCTTTTAGTTTTGACGGGCGCTGTAATGTGTCTTTTTCTGTGCGCTCTATGCTCTCTTCGGGCGTTTTGCCCGTTAGCATTTTGTAAAATGTCGCGCCTGCTGCATATAAATCTGTTTGGGGGGTTTGGCGCATGTTATTGCGGTATTGCTCGGGCGGCGCATAGCCTTTTTTAACAACAACGCTCTGTGTCCACTCTTCTTTTGCGGCAAAGCGCGCTGCGCCAAAATCTAATACTTTAACATTGCCGCTGCTTAAAATATGAATATTATCGGGGCTTATATCTCGGTGGATAATGCCTTTTAAATGTATAGATTTTAAACCCTCGAGCAAATCTTTCATAATTTCGCTCGCGCGGTTAAATTCAATACTGCCGCCACACTGCGCCATATATTCTTTTAAAGTACAGCCGTCTAAATACTCCATAATAATATATGCTGTGCGATTATCCTCAAAACTATCCAGCACGTTTACAATATGGGCATCGCCTGTAAATTTCGCAAGGTTTTTGCCCTCTTCTATAAAACGTTGCTTGTGAATTTCAAAGTTTTTAAATGTTTCGCCTGTAAAAAGCCTTAATTCTATTTCGCCAGGCATACGGCTTGCGAGGTTTTGCGGAAAAAACTCCTTTATGGCAACAACGCTCTGAAGGCGAGTATCGAAAGCTTTATATGTAACGCCAAAGCCTCCTATGCCCAAAATTGTGCCAATTAAATATCTGCCCCATATGCGCATACCGGGTTGAAGCATAAAAGCAGGCGCATTCGGTGTTCCTGCAACATGCCCGCAATAAGGGCATACATCATAACCGCCTGTTTGGCTAAAGCAGTTAAAGCAAGTGTTGTTTTGCATGTTTTCGTTGCTTTGCATAATGAAATTTCTCCTTTTAGTTTCTATAAAACAGCCTTGGCCGTTCCGATTATTTGCAGTTTGTTTTTTTAGGTTTGCGCAGGCAGATATTAAAACCCGCCCTTACAGCACATTGGGTTTGCCCGTTTTTTAATCCTACTGCTCATGTTTGCTTATTACCATATTGTATATATAATCTCCGCCACCGTAAAGGTCTATGTATACATTATATTCACTTGTTACAATTCTATAGCCATCGGCCTCTTCAATTATGTAATCGCTTAAATCTCTTTCATAGTAGGTTGCGGTTTCTTCTATCGGTACTTCTCCTACCGCCACCATCAAAAGCAATTCAATAAGCATTGGGTCTTTGGAATAAAAAGCGTCTAGCAAATAGTATAAATAATCGTCGATTCGGCTTGAGTCAATTGCAATATTTGTAATTTCGCCATTTAGCCCCGAATCAAACAAGATCATTATTTGCTCAGGGGCTTCATACCCATGCGCCACCATCTCATTAACCATGGCCATCTCTTCCTCGCCATAATCGGTGTAATCAATAGTTACTGTAGTAATAACGCCGCTACTTTCTTCAAATACAATATCTAAAATTGCATCTTGATAGCTAACCTCAATAGGCGTTGCACCATCTAAATAGTAATCTACTATGCTGTATTTGCCTTCTATCATTAGCTTATAAGTTATATCAGTAATGCCATAAGGCGAATCATAAATATTTGCGCTTGTAGGTGTGCCCTCAGGCGTAACAATTACATCGTCTACATAAGTAATTTCAAGTGCATTTTTTGTTATATGGAAATTTCCGTTTTCATCTGCTGCAACATCTATGCTGCCCTCAGAACTTAAAGCAAAGCCAATTACACTATCTTCGTAATTATTGTAATTCCTTATTGCTATATAAGCAGTATTAAACACCTTTGTCGCATCGTCTAATTGAACACTGTCATCCAAAAACCCTAAATAGCTTTGATTATGCTCTTCATACATGCTGTAATTCATTAATAATCTTGCATTATAATAATATTCAGGTTGTGAATAATTATCGTAAACAGTAAATTCTCCCGTAAGTTTTAAAAACTCATCGTTAGCCCATTCATTATAATCTACAATTTGTTCTCTTATGCGCTCTTCGCCAAAAATATCATATTGCTCTAATTCCTCGCCCATTTGCTTTACCGTCATTTTTTCAACGCTGTCAACTCTAACACCCTCAAGTTCCTCTAAAGTGTATGTAACAGTGTTAACAAATGTAAAGCTGTCTATTAAAGTGCCGCTTGCCGCCTCATTTACAGATAATGTAGAAGCATCGCCATAGGAATATTCTTCACCTTGCGGCGCCTGCCTTAGCTCTAATTTAAACATAAGCTCAGTGTTTGTATAGGATATATCATGCAAGCTGAAAAAACTGCTTAAACTTAAAGCTTCTACATTTGGCTCATGCCTGCCTGCACTGCTTCCAAATTCTTGAAAGCCTATAGGCTGCCATGTTGCGCCGCCATCCTTTGAAACTTGCAAAACTCGCAAATATTCATCATAAAAATCTTCTTGCCCATTTGTAACACAATAATAAAGTTCAGGGTCGCCATAATCGTTGCCATACATAAAGCCGTGAACTAAATGAGTACCGCTTTCAATTGATGGCACCGGCCCCGCGCTTAGAGTGAACGCAGTATTATATTGCTCGCCTTGCACATATTGTTCGGTTTCAGAGTCATAATGTTCGTCGTACTGTTTAATAAAACCTATAGGCTCGCCTGCCGCAACTGTATCTGAAAACTCATAGTTTATTTGATGCCAATCTGTTATTTCATTTATATATTTTAAAGCATCTTCTGAAGTCATTTGCGTTATATCTTCAACAAGCCCTTTGTCAATAGCATCTTGCATGTCGGATATGAAAAGTGTAACGGGAATTTCCTCGCCCTCTTCAAGCTGGTAGCCGGGGTTTAAATGCTGCTCTGTTATTTGTAAATTTTGCCCGGGAGAGCTATTATGCATATTAGTTTCAATTGCTTGTGCTTTTATAGTGAACCCGTATTCTTCAACCGCTAAAACGGCATCGTCGTATGCCATACCCACAATATTTGGCACTGCCGCAAAGCCGTCTTTCTCCGCTGTGCCGAAATTATCTTGGAGCTGTGTGCCGCCTATAACAATTGGGTCTACATCTTCGCCTGAAAAGCCGCCGCTTGCGGCAAATATGCCAAAAGCAACTAACACCACCGCACAAATTCCTATGGTTATCTTTGCCGCAAGGCTTGCCTTTGTGCTCTCTTTTTTAGGTTTAACTTTTATGCGCTGAACACCGTCGGCTAAAAGTTGCTCTTTAAACTGCGCCACTGTTTGTGTTCTGTCGCTTTTACGAACGTGCAGCGCATTTAAAAGGGCGTTCTCAACGCTTGGCGGTATTTTTGCGCCAAGTTTTGACGGTTCTTGAATTTCATCGCTTATAGCGCGCTCCATACTATCGGGTGGTGTTTGCCCCGTTATCATTTTGTAAAATGTGGCCGCAAGCGCATAAACATCTGTCCACGAGCCTTGCTCGCCCTTACTTCTATACTGCTCTTCAGGCGCATAGCCGCTTTTTAATATTACGCTTAAGCTTTTAGAGTTAACAGCGCTCTCGTAGCGCGCGGCGCCGAAATCTAATAGTTTTATTTCACCTTTATCTGTTATGTAAATATTATCGGGGCTTATATCCCTGTGTATAATATTCTTCGTGTGCACGGCAGTTAGCGTATCGCACACTTTTAATATTATGTCGCGCGCCATTTCATATTCCATAACGCCTTGGTTTGTTAAAATTCTTTTAGCGTCGCTACCCTTTAAAAACTGCATTACTATATAGGCGGTGTTATTTCCAAGGTATGTGTCGTAAATATCTACAATTCCGGGCACACCGTTAAACTGCGCAAGCGTTTGCGCTTCGTCTATAAAGCTTTTAAGGCCGTTTTCATATTGCTGTGGCACATTGCCGTTGTTGTAAACAGTTAAATGTGTATCTCCCGGCAGGCGCGTTGCAAATGTTGTGGGCAAAAATTCTTTTATGGCAATTATGCGCTCTAACTGGCCGTCAAAGCCTATATATGTAACGCCAAAGCCGCCATAGCCTAAAACTTTACCAACAATATAACGCCCTTGCAATATAGAGCCCGGGCTTAAATGGTAGGCTTCTCTGGGCGGCGTATTTTGCTCGTAGCCGCAGTGTGGGCAAGTATTAGTTTGCTCTGCGTAAGTGTTCATACAAGATAGGCAACGTGTCATAAAAAATCTCCATTCTGTGCACAGCACAAGTAATTTTGAAAAATCTCCGCACAAAATGGAGATTTTTTGACTTTTTTCGTCTTTGGCGGTGCTCCTTAATAAATGATTAGCGTAATTTTTCACACTATAACCATATTAATGAATTATGTGATAATTATATAGCGTTTTCACAAACAAAAAAATGGAAAATATTATGATTCGTTTGTAAAATATTCAGAAGTTTTTAAAATAAAGCTGTAAAATTTTATTTTAATAGTAAACAAATCTTAATGCTTTTTTGCAAAACTCAAATTAATAAAATGGCATTTTCATTAAAATACCCCGGCAAATCAACAGATGTTTGCATAATTATATCTTGCTGTTTTTCACGGCTTTTTAAAAATAAAATTTCACAAAATTAAAAGCATATAATTATTGCCGAAATCTACCGCTTGTGATATACTCAGATTAAAATAATAAATAATGAAACGGAGATTGTTATGCAAGAAGTAGCAGCAAAAACATCGTTATACGATGAGCACATTATAGCAGGCGGCAAAATTGTTCCTTTCGCAGGTTTTTTATTGCCTGTTCAATATAAAGAGGGCGTTATTAAAGAGCATTTAGCCGTTAGGCAAAGCGCCGGTGTTTTTGATGTTTCCCACATGGGCGAGGCGTTTTTGCAAGGCACAGATGCCCTTAAAAACCTAAATTATATTATGACAAACAGCTTTGATGATATGCAAAACGGCACTTGCCGCTACACATTAATGCTTTATCCTAACGCAGGGCAAGTTGACGATTTAATTGTTTATAAAATGAACGATGAAAAATATTTACTTGTTTTAAACGCTTCCAACACGCAAAAAGATATAGCGTGGATAAAAGAAAATTTAAGCGGCGATTGCTCTTTAACAGATGTATCTGAAACAACAGCGCAAATTGCACTGCAAGGGCCAAATGCAAAAGATATAATGCAAAAAGTAAGCGTTGGTGAACTGCCGCAAAAAAACTATACATTTAGCGAAAATATAATGATAAACGGCGCAAACTGCCTTGTTTCTTGCACAGGCTACACAGGCGAGCACGGCTATGAAATATATTTGCCGCCTGAAAACGCAAGCGATGTTTGGCGCGCTCTTTTAAACGAGGGTGCAATGCCTTGCGGGCTTGGCGCGCGCGATACTTTGCGCCTTGAAGCATCTATGCCCCTTTACGGGCACGAGTTAAACGAAAGTATTCACGCCTCTTTCACAGGCTTAAACTTCGCTATAAAAATGCAAAAAAGCGATTTTATAGGCAAAAGCGCAATTGAAGATTTTAGCGGCGATAAATATATAAGGGTAGGCTTAAAAGCTATAGATAAAGGTATTGTGCGTGAAAACCAAGAGCTTTATATAAACGATGAAAAAGTAGGCTATACAACAAGCGGCACCCATTGCCCATATTTAGGCGGTGCTTTTGCAATGGCATATATAAAAGCAGAAAAAATGAGCCCTTTAAATGAACTTTATGCCCTTGTTAGGGAGCGCAAAATTAAAATGGAAATAGTTAAGCTTCCCTTTTATAAACGGCAAAAATAGTCCTATGTAAAAATGCAACTAAAAAACTCTGAAAATTTATAGAAAACGTGAATTGACACAGGCGAAAAAAATACATAGAATATATATGTTAATTAAAAAATTTTGTTATAAACATAATTAAATTACAAAAATAATAAAGATATGAAAGAAGGCTTAAAAATGGAAATTAAAAAGGGTTTAAAATACACAAAATCGCATGAATGGATTTTAGAAAGCGCACAAAACACAGTTAAAATAGGCATAACAGATTATGCTCAAGAGCAAATGGGCGATATAGTTTATGTAGATTTGCCAACAGTTGGCGATAGCGTTAGCATAGGCGATGTTTTTGCTAATATAGAGAGCGTTAAAGCTGTTAGCGATGCATACAGCCCCGTTAGCGGTACTATATGTGCATCAAACGAAGAGCTTTTAGATGCACCCGAGGCTATAAATTCAAGCCCATACGATTCTTGGATTGCTGAAATTGAAAACATTAATGAAAGCGAAGATTTTATGTCAGACGTTGAATACGAGGAGTTCTGCGCAACATTATAATAGCAGAATAAAGGAGAATAAAATGGGAAGCTATGTGCCTTCTACAAAAAAGCAGCAAGAAGAAATGCTAAATGAAATTGGCGCGCAGAGTATTGAGCAGTTATTTAGCGATGTACCAAAAAGTGTTTTACTTAGCAGTTTAAATATGCCAAACGGTGTAAGCGAGCAGGAGCTTTTTTCAAAAATGAGCGAGCTTGCCGCCAAAAATAAAGTTTATAAAAGCATTTTTAGGGGAGCAGGTGCTTATTCACACTACATACCCTCTATTGTTAAACGCGTAAGTGCTAAAGAGGAATTTGTAACAGCTTACACCCCTTATCAAGCAGAAATAAGCCAAGGTATTTTACAAAGTATATTTGAATACCAAACTATGATATGCGAGCTTACGGGCATGGAGGCTTCAAATGCCTCTGTTTACGATGGCGCAAGCGCAGCTGCTGAAGCATTTGCAATGTGCCGCGAAAGAAATAAAAACAGCGCTGTAATTTTCGACAGCTGCCACCCCGATGTAATACAAACCGTACAAACATATTGCAATGCAAGTGGTATGCAATTAGAAATAATGCATTGCGAGGACGGTAAAATAGATTTAAACAGCCTTGAAAACGCCTTAAGCGGGCAACATGCGGCAGTTTATGTGCAACAGCCCAATTTTTACGGCATAATAGAAGATTTACAGCCTATTGCACAAAAAGTTCATGCAGCGGGCGCAAAATTCATTGTGGGCGCAAACCCCATTGCTTTGGCGCTTTTAAAAACACCTGCTGAATGTGGTGCAGATATAGTTGTTGGCGAGGGGCAGCCTCTGGGCATGCCGCTTTCTTTTGGCGGGCCTTATTTGGGCTTTATGACAACTACAAGCGCACTTGCAAGAAAATTACCCGGCAGAATAGTTGGCCAAACAAAAGATAGCGAGGGCAATAGGTGCTTTGTTCTAACATTACAGGCAAGAGAACAGCATATCAGAAGAGAGCGCGCCTCCAGCAATATATGCTCTAACCAAGCGCTTTGCGCGCTTACAGCGGCGGTTTATATGAGCGCTGCAGGCCCAAGCGGCTTACAGCAAGTGGCACAGCTTTGCTATAACAAGGCGCATTATTTTGCCCAAAAACTTTGCGAAATAAAGGGTGTTACTCTGCGCTTTAGCGGTGAATTTTTCAACGAGTTTGCAAGCACTTTGCCATGCGATGCAAAAAGTGTTTTAAATGCGCTTGACAAAAACGGCATTTTAGGCGGCCTTGAAATAGAGAAAAACACAATTTTATGGTGTGCAACCGAGCAAAACACAAAACAAGATATTGATAGAGCTGTTGAAATTATTAAGGAGGTATGCGAGGGATGAAATTAATTTTTGAGCGCTCATTTAGCGGCAGAAAATGCGATTTAATGCCTGCTTGCGATGTACCCTCTTTTGAAATACCTCAAAACCTAAAAAGAAATGCAATGCCCGAATTGCCCGAGCTTTCAGAAATTGACATTGCTCGCCATTACACAGAGCTTGCAAAGCAAGTTCACGGTGTTAACGACGGTTTTTACCCTTTGGGCAGTTGCACAATGAAGTATAACCCTGCGGTTCACGAGCAAATTGTAACTTTTGACGGCTTTGCAAATGTGCACCCCTTGCAAGATGAGGGCACCGTTCAAGGCGCTCTTGAGGCTATGGTAATTGCAGAAGAGCTTATAAGCGAAGTTACAGGCATGGACGCTGTTACATTCCAGCCTGCCGCAGGCGCACATGGCGAGCTTACAGGCCTTATGATGATAAAAGCTTACCACGAGAAAAACGGCGATTTCAAGCGCACAAAAGTTATAGTGCCCGACAGTGCACACGGCACAAACCCTGCAACCGCAAGCATGACAGGCTACACTGTTATTAATGTGCCAAGCAATGCCGACGGCAGTGTTAATGTTGAAAAACTGCGCAGTGTTGTTGGCGAAGATACAGCGGCGCTTATGCTTACAAACCCTAACACTTTAGGTGTATTTGATAAAAACATACTTGAAATAACAGATATTTTCCATAAAGCGGGCGCGCTGAATTATTACGACGGCGCTAATTTAAACGCCATTATGGGCATAGTTCGCCCGGGCGATATGGGCTTTGATGTAATTCATTTGAACTTGCACAAAACCATGAGCACACCTCATGGCGGCGGTGGCCCCGGCTCGGGTGCTGTTGGCGCAAAAAACATATTAAAGCCGTTTTTGCCAAACAATCACCCTGTTAAAGAGGGCGAAAACTTTACCACATACAAGCCCGCAAACAGCATAGGGCGCGTTAAAAGCTTCTATGGTAATTTTGCCGTTACATTAAGGGCACTTTGCTATGTAATTTCCCTTGGCGCAAACGGCCTTCGCGAGGTTAGCGAAGTTGCTGTTTTAAATGCAAATTATATGAAAGCTCGCCTTGAAAAGCACTGTGAAATTGCAGGCGGTAACTATTGTATGCACGAATTTGTGCTAAGCTTCGCAGAGCTTAAAAAGCAAACAGGCGTTAGCGCGCTTGATATAGCGAAAGGAATGCTCGACTACGGTATGCACCCACCCACCATGTATTTCCCACTTAATATTCCCGAGGCTCTTATGGTAGAGCCAACCGAAACAGAGAGCAAACAAACGCTTGATGAAGCATGTGATGTAATTATCAGCTTAATAGAAAAGGCAAAAACCGATGCTGATTACCTTAAAAACACACCGTATAAAACGCCCATTAAGCGCCCTGATGAAGTTAATGCGGCAAGAAACCCTATTTTGAGGTATAACAAAATTTAACAGAGGTGCATTTTGATTAAAAAACTTCGCTATATTGAAGCAAAAGGTACAAACCCTTATGAAAACCTTGCTCTTGAAGAATATATTTTACAAAATGTTAAAAGCGACGAAATTATTATGTACCTGTGGCAAAACAAAAAAACCGTTGTTATTGGTCGAAACCAAAACTGCTATGCGCAGTGTAAAGTTAACGCTTTAGCCGATGACAACGGCTTTCTTGCGCGCAGATTATCCGGCGGCGGCGCAGTGTTTCACGATTTAGGCAATTTAAATTTCACATTTGCCGCCCACGAGGATAATTACGACTTTTTGCGCCAAAGCGACGTTATAGTTAAAGCGGTTAACAGCTTTGGCATAAATGCAGCTCTTACAGGCAGAAACGATATTCTCACCGAGGGCCGAAAATTTTCAGGTAACGCGTTTTATAAATCTCGCAACCATAAACTGCACCATGGCACATTGCTTTTAAACACAGATATGAAACAGCTTTCTAATTATTTAACAGTATCTGGCGAGAAGCTAAAAGGCCACGGGGTTGAATCGGTTAAATCGCGCGTTATAAATTTGTGCGATTTAAACAGCAGCATAACTGTACAAAGCATGAAAAACGCTATGCTTTGCGCCTTTGAAAGCGTTTATGGCTTAAAGCATACACAAATAAAGCACGAAAAATTGGATAATCAAATAATAAGTGAGCTAACGCAAAAATACGCTAGCGATGAATGGCGCTTAGGTGCAAATAAAGCATACACATACACATTAAAGCGCCGTTTCCCATGGGGCGAAGCCGAGCTTTGCTTTAATGTTAGCGGCACTAAAATTGAAAGCGCTGTGCTTTTCACAGACGCACTTGATGATAGCATTTCGCAAACTGTGCAAAAAGCAATTGAAAGCTGTGAATTTAACAAAAACCTAATTTGCAATGCGCTTTTAAGCGCCGCAAGCAGTGAAAGCGCACACAAAAAAGCCGCCATGCAAGATTTGGCAAACTTAGTACAACAGGAAATTGTTTAGCTTTTAACTTTTCGTTTTTCTAATAATTTAAAAGCTATAAAACCCATAAAAGGGGCTGTGACACAATAGAACAAAACTCGTCAATTTGACGAATAAATGTAGGGGCGAACCTATGTGTTCGCCCGAAACCAATAGTGTAGGGGCGGTCACACAGGACCGCCCCTACATTTTTGTGCATAATGACAATTGCGTCACAGCCTCTTAATTACACAATATTATTTCGAAAAAAATTTTTTTAAGCCTGCTTTAATTATAGCCTTTTGGGTTTTTGCTCTGCCAATTCCAGCTGCTTTGGCACATTTCAGCTATACCGTACTGTGCGCTCCAATTCAGCTCGTCTTTGGCTTTTTTTGTGTCTGCATAGCACTCGGCAATGTCGCCCGGGCGGCGAGGGTCTATAACATAAGCTAATTTTTTACCGCAAGCCTCGCTGTAAGCGTTTATAATTTCAAGCACACTGTAACCATTGCCTGTGCCCAAATTGCAAATAAATAAATTGCAGTTTTCATCAAGTTTTTTAAGCGCCGCAACATGCCCTTTTGCAAGGTCTACAACATGTATATAATCGCGAACGCCTGTGCCGTCGGGCGTATTGTAATCATCGCCAAACACATGAACTTCCTTTAATTCGCCCACTGCAACTTTAGCAATATAAGGAACAAGGTTATTAGGTATGCCGCTTGGGTCTTCGCCAATAAGGCCGCTTTCGTGCGCACCTATTGGGTTAAAATAGCGCAAAAGTGCAATATTCATTGTTGGCTCTACCGCAGCTATATCTTTTAAAATTTGTTCTATATAAAGTTTCGTTCTTCCATAGGGGTTTGTTGCGCTAAGTGGCGAATTTTCTGTAATAGGCACAGTTTCAGGGTCTCCATAAACAGTGGCGGAAGATGAAAAAACAATATTCTTCACACCGAACTCCCTCATGCATTTCACAATATTAATTAAGCTTGTAATATTATTATCGTAATATTCAAGCGGTTTTTGCACGCTCTCGCCAACGGCTTTTAGCGCGGCAAAATGTATAACTGAATCTATATTAGGGTTATTGATAAATAGCTCTCGTGTTTTTTGCAAATCGCATAAATCAACATTTACAAAGGGCACAGTTTTTTTGCAAATTTCCTCAACACGTTTTATGGCAATTTCGCTTGAGTTCACTAAGTTATCTGCCACTATTATTTCTTTGTTTGCATTTAAAAGTTCAACACAGGTATGTGTTCCTATATAACCTGCTCCACCGCTTACAAGTACAGACATTTTTATTCTCCTAACTTTTTGGTAATGTATATTTTTTATTTGCAATGCTTTATTAATTAAACACTCTTAAAACGCAAAGCTATTAAAGCTATAAAAATTAGGCAAAGCCTTAAATTTTTTAATTGCTGAAAAAACTCATTATAAATATAATAACAGTAAAGTGTTATATATGGCAATAGAAAAATAAACACATTATTTACATTATTGTGCTTTATTTTTTGTTTTGCGCTAAGTACAGCCTTGTTTGCCTGTAAACTTTACCACTTAAAAACATAATGCCTATTAAATTTGGCAATGCCATTAGCCCGTTGAATGTGTCGCTAATATTAAAAACAAAGCTAACTTGCATTAAACAGCCGATAGGCACAAGCATAATAAAAATTGCCTTGTAAATTTTTTTCGCCTTCATTCCAAATAAATAGCAAATTGCTTGCTCGCCGTTATAACTCCAGCTTAAAAGCGTTGAAAACGCAAAAAGTGGCATTGCTATTCCTAAAAAAACAGTGCCTAAATCCCCAAGCCCTGCCTTAAATGTATGAACAGCAAGCGCCGCACCGTTTACATCTAAACTCAAAGTGCCGCTTGCCAAAATGCAAAGCGCCGTTAATGTGCACATAACTATTGTGTCTACAAAAACCTCGCTTATGCTCCACATGCCCTGTTCAACAGGCTGTGTAACTTCGCTTGCGCTATGAATTAAAACGCTGCTGCCAAGGCCAGCCTCATTTGAAAAAACACCGCGCGCTACACCAAAACGCATAGCACGCATTACACCATAGCCGCCAATACCCCCTGCCGCACTTTGCGCATTAAACGCACTGCTTATTATACTTAAAAAAGCCTCAGGTATATTGTGCCTAAATTTTATCAATATGAGTATACACCCAATTATGTACAAAACCGCCATTGCAGGCACTAATTTTGATGTTGCGGCTCCTATCCTTTTTATTCCGCCCATAATTATTAGCAGCAGTGCAATAGCGCACAAAACGCCTGTTGCAATTAGTGGCACGCCAAAGCTTTCGTTTAAAGAAACGGCTATGCTGTTACTCTGCGCCATATTGCCCATTCCAAAGCTTGCCAAAACAGCAAAAAAAGCAAAAAGCACCGCCAAAAATTTGCTTTTTAAACCATATTGCAAATAATACATAGGCCCACCAAGCCATGCACCATTTTTGTCTTTTCGCCTATACATTATTCCAAGTACATTTTCAGCATAACCTGTCATCATGCCCAAAACAGCAGACACCCACATCCAAAATATAGCACCCGGCCCACCGGCACTAAGTGCAGTTGCAACGCCCACAATATTGCCTGTACCAAGTGTTCCCGCAAGTGCCGCTGTAAATGTTTCAAAAGCACTTATGCTATGCTTATCTTTTTTAGTCTGCAATTTTTTTTTGGCAAATATACTGCCCAAAGTGCTTTTAAACCATAAATTAATTCGCGTTATTTGAAAAAACTTTGTTTTAACGCTTAAAATAAGCCCACAGCCGCAAAAAAACAATAGCATAAAAGGGCCCCATAATATTTCATTTACTATTTCGTTTACCTCTATCATATAAACCCCCATGCTTTGACATTTTTTTTACACTGTGTTAAACTATTTATCGTTATAAAAATATATGTTAATTTTTATATTTATATGAGCACTCACACAGCAAAGAGTAAATTTATGTTTTACAAATAATTATTATCAAAGGCATATAAAATATTTTCACGCTGAATTAAAGCGGTAGAACGGAGTAAAAAAATGGCAAACAGGGAGTTTAAACAAAATTACACAGTGAGAATTGCAGATTGCGATTTAAATTATAATATGACACTGGGCTCATGCCTTCGCTATGCACAGCAAATTTCCACCGACCATGCTTATGAAATGGGCATTAGTGCAGATACCTATAAAAAGACAAACTCGCAATTTTTAATAGTAAAAACTGCCGTCGTTTGCCATAAAATGCCTGTATTTAACCAAGAGTTTACCCTTATTACACAGGCGGCCTTTTCAGGGCGCGTGCAATTTCCTCGCTACACTGTTTTAAAAGACGCTACTACAGGCGAGCTTCTTGTTGAAGTTTTCTCTATTTGGGTGCTTGTAGATACAAATTTGCGCCGCATTTTGCGCAGGCTTCCCGAAAACTTCCCCGATGTTTTTGAAATATGGGATATTCCCACATTAGACTTAAGCATAGAAAAGGCAGAAATAGCACATATTAAAACAGAGCTTGCAACATTTTTGCGCTGCGATGAAAATATGCATGTAAATAATACCATGTATGCGGATATAGTGTGCGATAATGTTCCTTTTGAAATTATGAAAGAAAAGCAGTGCAAACGTTTTGCGGTTTCTTACCACAACGAGATACCCGCCCTTGCTGAATTTACTTTACAGTGCGCAAAAGAAAACAATGGCAAATTCTACTTTTGCGCTAATATACAAAGCACAAATTGTTTTGAAGCTGTTATAGAATTTTAAGCAGTAATTATTATAAAAGCCTACAGTTCATCTTTTTTGCTTTCATAATATTGAATTATTCAAGAGCGATTATTAGTTATAATCGCTCTTGATTTGTATAAAATACACAAATTTTCATCAAATTATGAAAAAATATTAATTATTACAAAAAAATTACAAAAGTTTGCAATATAGGGTTGACAAATGGTGTCAAAAGTATTACAATTTAATTGCAAGATAGTTACGAGCTGGCTTGCCAGTACACTTTTTCATCAGATGCAGACCCTTCCTCCTATTATAATGGTGCTTGCATTATAATTTTGGGCTGTATCACTCCTCAAATTCTATTTGATTAGGCAAACTCCCTTGTGTGTAGGCAAGGGAGTTTGTCATTTTTTTGCCGCATATCGATAATAATTTCACCAGCCGATTTAACTGTTAATTTTTTCGTTTATTAAAGCGCAAAATAATATAAAATTGTTTAAAATTCTACTTTTTTTTTCCTCGTTTTTATGATATGATATTCATAAAATAAAGTATACAAATAGGTTTGTAAATTATTGGCAAACAAAGGAGAAAAATATGGCTTTTTACTATGAAGAAGCATCGCGCACTTTTGGGGAATATTTGTTAGTACCCGGTTATTCATCTAAAGAATGTATTCCTACAGCGGTGAGCTTAAAAACCCCACTCGTTAAATTTAAAAAAGGCAAAGAGGAATGCCCTTTATCTTTGAATATACCTATGGTTTCAGCTATAATGCAAAGCGTTTCTAACGACACAATGGCAATTGCGCTTGCAAAAGAAGGCGGAATTGCATTTATCTACGGCTCTCAAAGCATTGAAGATGAAGCCGAAATGATTAGAAAAGTTAAAAAATACAAAAAAGGCTTTATTATTAGCGATTCTAACGTAAAGCCAGATGACACATTAAACACCGTTTTAGCCCTAAAGGAAAAAATGGGCCACTCTACTATGGCAGTAACACACGACGGCAGCTCTACCGGTAAGCTTTTGGGCATTGTTGCAAGCAGAGATTACCGAATTAGCCGCATGACAGGCGACGAGCTGGTTAAAGATTTTATGACGCCTTTAAGCCGCCTTGTAAGTGCGCCAGCAAGCACAACGCTTAAAGAAGCAAACGATATTATTTGGGACAATAAAATTAACACATTGCCTTTAATTGACGATGATGGCAATTTAACTTGCATGGTATTCAGAAAAGACTACGATAGCCACAAAGAGAATGTGAGCGAATTATTAGATACAAGCAAAAGTTATATTGTGGGCGCAGGCATTAACACAAAAGATTATGCCGAGCGTGTTCCCGCTTTAGTAAAAGCCGGTGCAGATGTTCTTTGTATAGATAGCTCAGAGGGTTTTTCCGAATGGCAAGCTTTAACAATAAAATGGGTAAGAGATAATTACGGCGATAAAGTAAAAATTGGCGCCGGTAATGTTGTAGACACCGAGGGTTTCAACTTCCTTGCAGATGCCGGGGCAGACTTTATTAAAATTGGAATTGGCGGCGGCTCTATTTGCATAACTCGTGAAACAAAAGGCATAGGCAGAGGGCAAGCAACAGCTGTAATTGAAGTTGCAAAAGCCAGAGATGAATATTACAAAAAAACAGGAATTTATATTCCAATATGCTCTGATGGCGGCATAGTTCACGATTACCATTTAACATTAGCGCTTGCAATGGGCGCAGATTTTGTTATGCTTGGCCGCTATTTCAGCCGTTTTGATGAAAGCCCCACAAACAAGCTTAGAATTAACGGAACTTATGTTAAAGAATATTGGGGCGAGGGCAGTAACAGAGCACGCAACTGGCAAAGATATGATGTTGGCGGCAAGGGCAGCTTATCGTTTGAAGAGGGCGTTGACAGCTATGTGCCATATGCGGGCGCATTAAAGGACGGCGTTAATGTTACACTTGCAAAAGTACGCCATACAATGTGCAACTGCGGCGCATTAACTATAGAGCAATTGCAAAAAGAGGCAAAGCTTACTGTTGTTTCCTCCACAAGCATTGTAGAGGGCGGTAGCCACGACGTTATACCTAAAAACACAGCTCCTGTTAATTTTGAATAAATTTTTATTTATAAAAAATTAGCAAAGCCTTAAATTACTCGCATATTATTAAAATATATAAAAAGAACCGCTTGATTTGGCACTGTGCCAAATCAAGCGGTTCTTGTTTTTTATAAAATAAATTTCATTAGCGGCTAAATACACCGCATATTTACTTAATATTATAAAATTTGTGCAAATATTAGCGTAATTGTTCTTTAACTTTTGCAGCTTTACCGGTGCGGCTACGTAGATAGAACAATTTAGCACGGCGAACACGGCCTTTGCGAACAACGTCAACTTTTTCTACGAAAGGTGAGTTAATTGGGAATACACGCTCTACGCCTACGCCATAAGATGTGCGGCGCACTGTGAAAGTTTCCTCAATGCCACCATGTTTTTTTGCGATAACTGTACCCTCGAAAGCTTGGATACGCTCGCGCTCACCCTCTTTAATTCTAACAGATACACGAACAGTATCACCAATGTTGAATTGAGGCGGGTTTTCTTTAATCATGCCTTGTGAAATAATTTTAATTGCGTCCATTTTAATCCTCCAATATTTAAAGACATTCATACCCACCACTCGCAGATAGAGGACTGCCCTGTTTAATGCATTACAGTAAACCACTGCCGGAAACAGCGAACATAACGCTAAAATATATTAACACATATTTGCAAAAAATGCAAGTGGTTTTGTAAAATAAAGCTGTTTTTTACTAAAAACAGCTTTATTTTTATTCAAACATATTACCATTTTCAAGCAATAGCGCTGTTCGCAAAATATCTGCACTTACTTTTGGCAGGCCTGTTTCGTTTTCCAAAAATTCAAACAAAAGCCACGGGTTAATATTAAGCACATTAGTACAAGGCATTTTCATATCAACCGATAAAGCGCCGTTATCTTCTGTTTTTATGTTTACAACTTCAACATTGCCCTTTAAGTTTACAATTTTAACCTTGCCCTTTTTCCCCATTTTTTGAACATTCGCCTCTTTTAAAAGCGCAAATTCCTCAAACGCCTTTTGCGCATATTTTGCCATTTGCGGCGAAAAACACACTTTATAGCACGCTGTAGCTATTTCACTTGCCTTGCTTTGTGCAACTTGCGTTTTAATAACTTTTATGCCGCTTGGCAAGCACGGGTTTATTATTTGCGCCGCCTCGCTCCAGTTAAAGCTATCGTCTTGCGATTTTATGTCAAGCACCTCATATACGCTTTGCTGGCCTAAAGATAAAGGCGCGGCAAATGTTATGTAAATATGTGGGTTAAAGCCTTGTGTGTAGTGCACGGGCAGTTTTGAGCGCTTAAATGCACGCTGCATAACCTTTTGCAAATCTAAAAGCGATATATAAGCGGCTGTATCTTTTTTTTCAAAGAAAAACCTAATTGTTTGCAACGCAAGCACCCCCAAACCACTTAGCAGCACCGCAGTTGCTACATTTCAAATTGCAAGGCGGTGTTGTTTCGCTTTGCATAGCTTTGTCGTATTCACTAACTAAAAACTCATGTTTTAAACTGTAATTCAAATGGCTCCATGGCAAAAGCTCGTCTTTTTCCAATTGCCTATTTGCATAAAATGCGGTATCAATATTTAGTTCGCTGAAAACATCCATCCATGTTTCATATTTAAAATGTTCGTCCCAGCCGTCAAACAAACAACCGCTTTCAAACGCTTTCACCAGTGCCGGTGCAAGGCGTCTATCGCCTTTTGCGAAAACTGCTTCTAAAAAGCTAACTTTACTGTCGTGATAGCTAACTTTTATTTTTTTACTGTTCACACATTGCAGCAAATATTGCTGTTTTTCATGCAGTAATTCCATAGTATCTTGCGGGCAAAATTGGAACGGGGTATGGGGCTTTGGCACAAAGCACGCAACGCTTATTGAAACTTGCACGCCTTTGCCTTTAGGCTTATTCTCACATGCATAAAACAAGTTAACAATATTTTGGGCTGTATCGGCTATACCTTTTATATCTTCCATTGTTTCTGTGGGAAGGCCCATCATAAAATAAAGCTTAACAGAGGTATACCCCGCACCAAATGCTAGTTTACAGCTTTTTTCAATTTCCTCATTGCTAATATTTTTGTTTATAACATCTCTAAGGCGCTGTGTGCCTGCCTCGGGCGCAAATGTTAAGCCGCTTTTCCTTATTTTCGTAATTTTTTGAACTAAGCTTTCAGAAAAATTGTCTATGCGCAGGCTTGGCAATGATATGCTAACATGCTCTTTCTCGCTCCAGTTGACCATATCGTCCAAAAGCAATTCCAGCTGGCTATGGTCACTTGTAGAGAGCGATGTTAACGATATTTCATCATAGCCTGTATTCTCACACAAATTGTGCCCCGCTTTGGATAAAAGCAAAGCGTCCCTTTGGCGCATTGGCCTATAAATAAAGCCTGCTTGACAAAAACGACACCCTCTAATACACCCTCTTAGCACCTCTATTTGCGAGCGCTCGTGTACAGTGCCAACCATAGGCACAACAAAATTTTGCGGTATTTGTGCTTCATTCATATTGCGCACAAGCGCTTTTTCCACAACTTCATCAGCGCCGTTATTTGGAGTTATGCTTTTAATTTTACCGTCATTCTCATATTGAACATCGTAAAACGCCGGCACATATACACCGTCAATTTTTAATAGCTCTTTTAATATTTCATGGCGTTTCATGCCTTTTTTCTTGCAATCAATAACCATATTGCAAACTTCGCTCAATTGCTCTTCGCCCTCACCAAGCATTATAAAATCGAAAAAGGGCGCAAGGGGCTCTGCATTACATGCGCAAGGGCCACCTGCACAAATAAGAGGGTGCTCGTCCCCTCTTTGCTGTGCATATAAAGGTATGCCCGCTAAATCAAGCATAGCTAAAATATTTGTGTATGATAGCTCATATTGCAATGTAAAACCCACAATGTCAAACTCACTTAAGCTGTCTTTGCTCTCAAGCGCAAACATAGGGTAATTTTGCTCTTTCATTTGCGTGTACATATCCAGCCACGGCATAAATGCGCGCTCAAACCAAATATTCTCTTGCTTATTTATAATTTCATACAGCACTTTCATCCCAAGGTAAGACATGCCCACCTCGTATGTATCGGGAAAGCAAAACGCAAAGCGCAAATGCATTTTACTTTTGTCTTTAAACACACAGCCGGGCTCTCCGCCTGTGTAACGCCCGGGCTTTTGCACATTCGCAAGCAAGGCTTTTAATTTATCGTTCATGTTTTTTCCTTTTGAATAGTAATAATTAGTAAACAAAGTTTTATTACTTAAAGGCAATTCACCAGCACTTTGTTTGGCTAATATTATAGCATAATTTATATATTATTTCAAAGTATTTTGTAAAAGCAAATAAAAGGGCGCAATAAAAGCTGCCGCGGTAGCTGTGGGGGATGCACTTACCAGCAAAGCCAACACAGGCGCGGCGGCGCTAATTAAAATTATAATAGCCTTTTGAAATTTCACCCACCTATAAATAGCACAGGGCTGCAAAAAGCATTCTATAATTTGCGCACCGTCAAGCGGGCTAACCGGCAGCAGATTATAAAGCCCAACACATAAATTAACAGCACTAAAAATATATGCAAAATAACTTGCCTCGTTTTGCGCTAACATAAAAAACACAAGGCTTGTAACTAAGTTAGCAAACGGCCCCGCAAAAAGCACAAAAAGCTTATTGCAAGCGCTTAGTCTTTCAGTGCGCTTTAGGCATATTCCCCCTGCTGAAAACTGTAATTTCACCATTTTTTTAGCTAATATTATATAAATTAAAACATGTGCGCTTTCATGTATAAAAACGCTAAACAGCAAAAGCCTAAATAAAAAAGCGCCGTCAAGCAAAAGCCCCAGCGCTAATAATGCATAAAAAAACACCGCATTCATTTTTTCACCTGTTTTTGTATTATTATTGCAAAATATACTAATTGTATATAATTAGCTTATGTATTGCAACTGTTCAAATTCGCTAAGCGGGTTTGTATATTTACCATTTTCTATAAGCTCAAAATGCAAATGCGGCCCTGTTGAATAGCCTGTTGTGCCCATTGTTGCTATTCGCTCGCCTTTTGCAACGCTTTGCCCTTGCCTTGCAAATGTATAATCTAAATGTTGGTAAAGCGTTTGCAAGCCACTTGTGTGGTGAATAATTATATAGTTTCCCCTAATATCATTGCTACCACATTCAACAACAAAGCCGCTTGCCGCACTAAAAATATCGCTGCCCTTTTCTTTAGCAATATCTATGCCCAAATGGAATTCCCACTCGTTTGAAATTGGGTTAGTTCTATAACCAAACTCTGATGTCAACACGCCATATGCCGGCTGTGCCAGCTCTATACTTTTGCTGTATTCGTTAGGGTTCACATAGTGCAAAACATCACTGCTTATGCTCTCTTGCGTTTTACCGCCCATGCCTAAATTTTCATTTTGGGCATTGCTGTTTTGCAAATTGTTTTCGCCCTGCTGTGTGCTTTGCACATTATTTTCTTCCAAAGTGCTTTTGTTAATTAGTCCTTGCTCGTTATAGTTTACTGCGTTTTCTGTATTAAAAAAAGCCGGTTGCTCCTCTTGGCTTTTTGCTATATTGCCAATATTCAAAGCTATGTTTTGCATGGTTTTTACGCTCTCGTCAATAAAGCGCAAAATAGGCGTTTGCTCGCTAAAATTAATGCCCTGTGTAATGGCAATTTCATAAGATGTTTTAAACTGGTAATATGAGTTTGCGCCAAAAATTTTAAGCAGCAAAACAAGCGCAATAAACACAGCGCAAACTACACTTTGAACAAGCATTAAATTATCTTGCTTTTCACTATGTTTTTCATCAGAATTATATAAATATTTTCTTTGGCGTTTTTTGCCGGCTTTCTGCTTTAAAAACATATTTTGAGGGTCTTTCTCCGCTATTGTAAACTCGCTTTTATTTGCTTGGCTTTTTTGTGCTGCATTGTCGTTTAAAGGCATATTTTCTATTTTTTTATGCGTGCTCTCTTGCATTTTACCACTTCCTATAGCTGTTAATTTACTCAAAGGGCAGTTAATTAATTGTATGCTATAAGTGCAATAAAAATTACTTGAAAGCATACTAAATTCACTAGCCAAGCCGATATAATCCAAGCCCGCCTAAAAGCACATAATTTGCACAAAACAATAGTAATGCTCAGCTTATAAAACGCAATAAGCAAAGCCGTCACACTAATAGCACTTTTCAGCTTAGCTGATAGGCAATAATATGAAAATGCTTATTGCCCGTTAATTATGCGCATAGCTTGCAAATTTAATATACCGCAAAAAAGGCCGCTGCACTAACACAATTAAGTGTTAATGCAGCAGCCGTTTTTCGCGGTTTTCTTTTTAACAAATTACATTTAGGTTTTAGTGTTTATAAATGCACTGTTTATATAGTGCTACATATAAGGCTTATTCATCAAATTTGAAAAAACTTATCAAGCGTTTGATAAAGCCCTGTTTTTTGCTATTGCCCGTTTTATTCTTAGCACCAAAAGCCCTTGAACTTTTTTTCTTTACATTCTGTGGTGTGTCATCCATAAAATCTTCTGCTAATATATCATACATTTTGCTTTGCGCATCAACACAGTTTTCTTTATCAGCGCACACAATTTTTTTGTAAGTGCCATCGGGGTTCATTTCGTATGAATTCACATTATCATCAAGTTGTGTATTCAATATGCATTGCAATTTTTCAACAATTTTGCTATCAGTAACGCGAACACCTGCTTCAACCCTACGCTGTGTGTTTCTGGTTAAAAAGTCGCCCGAGGCAATATATACGCGCACATTTTCTTGCCTGCCAAAGCTGTAAATTCGGCTGTGCTCTAAATATCTGCCAACAACACTTATAACTTTAACATTTTCGGTTAAACCTTTCACGCCGGCTTTCAAACAACAAATCCCACGCACTATCATGTCTATTTTCACACCTGCGTTTGATGCTTCGCTAATTTTTTCTATTATATCTTTATCACTGATAGAATTGCATTTTAAAACAATTTTACCAAGTTTGCCCTGCTTTACAGCATCTATTTCTTGTTGCATTTCTTGCATTAAAACGGTTTTAAACCTAAGCGGCGCTACCAGCAACCTGTTTGTGTTAGCTGTTAAACGCTCCATTGCTAAGTCGTTAAATACCCCTGCAAGCTCAATGCCCACTTCTTTATCGCTTGTTATAAACGATAAATCTGTGTACTGCTCGCTTGTTTTCTCGTTATAATTACCTGTTCCTATCTGCGAAATATATGATAGCTCATTATGGCTTTTTTTCGTTATTAAACACAGTTTTGTGTGAACTTTATAATCTCCAAACCCGTATATAACCGTACAGCCGGCATCTTCAAGCACTTTAGAAAACTCTATATTATTTTGCTCGTCAAACCTTGCCCTAAGCTCTACCACCGTAACAATTTCTTTGCCGTTTTCTGCGGCAGTGCAAAGCGCTTCAATAATTTTGCTATTATCCGCAACACGGTATAGCGTCATTTTAATGGATACAACCTCAGGGTCGTTTGCCGCTTGCACAAGTAGCGATAAAAACGGGCGTATGCTTTGATATGGGTATTGCAGCAAAACATCGGTTTTTTGCACTACACTATTTAAATTGTAGTCGCTTTTAGGCGCAATTGGCTTTTTAGGCGCATAAAAAAGCTCTGTTCTTCCATCTTGCGCAAGCTTTGATGTTAGCTTAAAGCCCGCTGAAATCTCTAAAGGCGCAATTTGAGGGAATACTTGTTCTCTTGGCAATAGCAGCTTCTCGCAAAGGTAGCGAATTACATTTTCACCCGCATCGCTATTAACTTGCAAGCGCACAGCTGCCAGTTTTCTGCGTTTTTTAAGAAGCTCGCTCATTATAACCCTATAATCTAAATCTTGGTCAAACATAGCGTCGTCGGCTGTTATATCCGCATTCCGCGTTACCCTAAAAACAAATTTCTCCTTAACGGCTTTTTTCCCGAAAACCAATTGTGCAAAATTCAAAATCAAATCTTCCACATAAGCATACACATGCTTTCCATTTTGCGGTAAAATAATAACTTTGCCAAAATGAGCGCTTATAGGTATTATTCCAAAAGCTTTTTGCGCTTCACCTTTGCTATTTAATGTTGCCCCAAGGTAAGTTTCATTATTGCGCAAAAACGGAAACGGGTGGCGCCTGTCAATAATTTGTGGCGATAATATGGGAAACAGCTCTTTTAAAAAGTACTTTTTCCAAAAGTTGTTCTCCTCTTTGGTTACTTTTTGAAAATCTACCCTTTTATACCCTTGCAAGTTAAGCTCTTTTGTTAAATTCACAAAGCTTTCATCTGCTAAAATTTGCAGTTTTTTAACTTGTGGAATAATTGCATCTATTTGCTCTTGCGGCGTCATTCGTGTTTTATTCTCTTTTTCAAATGCGCTCGCTTGCAAAAGTGCTCTATCATAAAGCGAGCCTACTCTAACCATAAAAAACTCATCTAAATTACTGTAGTAAATACATAAAAATTTAACACGCTCTGCTAAAGGCACATTATTATCTTTAGATAAATTTAATACTCTTTTGTTAAATTCAAGCCAGCTTAACTCTCTGTTTATAAACAGTTTTCTATATTCATAATTACCCTTTTGCATATAATCTCCTTAAGAAATTGTTACATAATCCTTTATTTTTTCGAAGATATTTTCAGATATTCCGCTTATATTCATAAGTTCATCTATATTTTTAAAGCCGCCCTGCTCATTACGATAATTTATAATGTCCTGCGCCCTTTTTTCGCCAATTTGTTCAAGGCACATAAGCTCGCTTAACACCGCTGTGTTAATGTCGATTTTATCTTCTTTTTCCACTTGCTTTATGCCGCTTTGGTCATTAAAACTCGCTAATAATATTTCTACATTTACGCTTTTTATATTAAAGCCTCCCACAGATGTAAAAACAATGCATAAAATCACCATCGAAAAAAAGCATAAAAAGCAAAGCATATATTTAATTTTACCTATTTTACTAATTTTACCCACCTCACACAAGATGCCATAAAACAATTTAACCTTGCCTTCTTTAGCAAATTTATGCGCTATATCATTCATTGCAGCTTACTATATAATGAATAATACGCGCTTATTTACCTTGCATTTCAAAAAACACTAAAGCACATAAAAATAAACAAGCACAAGTGCACCTAAAATTATTCTGTAGTAACCGAAAACTGTAAAATCGTGCTTTTTAACATAATCCATTAAAAAGCGTATGGCAATTAAAGAAACAATAAACGCACTTGCCATTCCGGCAATTAAAATTGATATTTCAAGCCCTGTGAAAACAAAGCCGAAACCCAATACTTTCAAAAGGCTTGCGCCAAACATAACGGGCACCGCAAGGTAAAATGTAAATTGCGCCGCTGTTTTTCTGTTTGCGCCCAAAATAAGCGCGCCTATTATTGTTGCACCGCTTCTGCTTGTTCCGGGCACTAAGCTTAAAACTTGAAAAAGCCCTATTCCCAGCGCCAACTTATAGCTTATTTGCTCAATTGAAACAACCGAAAACACTTTGTTTTTATATTTGCGCTCTACTATTATAAAAATAAAACCGTATAATATCAACATTAGCGCAACAACAAACGGATTATGAAAATTCTGCGTCATAAAATCGTCGAACAAAAGGCCCATAATCATAACAGGTATAATTGCCACAAACACTTTACTCCACATTATCCATGAGGGTATTTTGCAGTATTTTTCTATTAAATTTGCACCGTTTTTATTATAGCAAAACGGCCAAAGCGCGCCCCAAAACAGTACAACCACTGCTAATATTGCGCCTAGCTGAATTACAACATCAAACATTTCGTTAAACTCAGCACTTACATTCATTTTTAAAATACTTTGTGCCAATATTAAATGGCCTGTGCTTGAAACAGGCAGCCACTCTGTTATACCCTCTACTATACCCAAAATAATTGCTTTAATTATATCTGTCATCTACTTACTGCCTCTTTCACCAAACATTAATAGCATGAGCTTTTAGCAGCTGCACTTGCTTGTTTTTTTAGCTTGCTGCTTAAAGTGCCGCATTTTTCACAAAGGCACTTTAAAATTCAAGCTGCAATTCAACAGGGCAATGGTCGCTTCCAAATATGTCGCTGTGAATTGCTGCAAGTTTAATATTGCCTTTAATTTGCTCGCTCACTATAAAATAGTCTATGCGCCAGCCTGCGTTATTAGCCCTTGCGTTTCGCATATAGCTCCACCAAGAGTATGCGCCCACTTCGTCGGGGTGCAAATGCCTAAATGAATCCACAAAGCCGCTTTGTAAAAGCTTTGTCATCTTATCGCGCTCTTCAATTGTAAACCCTGCACTCCTTGTGTTTGTTTTAGGATTTTTCAAATCTATTTCCTTGTGCGCAACATTTAAGTCGCCGCAATAAACAACCGGCTTTACTTTGCTTAAATTGCAAAGATATGCCCTCAAATCGTCTTCCCACACCATTCTATAATCTAAACGCAAAAGCTCGTTTTTGCTGTTGGGAGTGTATATATTCACTAAGTAAAATTCATCAAACTCAAGCGTAATGGCTCTTCCCTCTTGGTCGTGCTCATCAATTCCTATGCCGTAAACAACGCTTATAGGTTTCGTTTTAGTGAAAACAGCTGTGCCGGAATAGCCTTTTTTTACAGCACTGTTCCAATATTGATGGTAGTTTTCGGGGTTAAACTCTGCTTGTCCCTCTTGCATTTTTGTTTCTTGTAAGCAAAAAATATCTGCGTTTAAATCCTCAAATTTTTCATGAAAACCTTTTGAAAGTGCACTGCGAAAACCGTTTACATTCCAAGATATTAATTTCATATTTCCCTCCTATAATAAGCGTTAATCAAATTATATTCTGCTTTAAAATCACATTATAAAAATAACCAAAATTGAAAGTGCTATGCAAAACAATATATATGTTAACATACCAAAATTTAAAAACATGTGCTTTGCATATTTGTACGGCAGTAGAATTTTAGATGCATCTATAATAATTGATTTGCTCCTAATTTCAAGCGCCAAGAATATTATACTTCCCACAATACTCACAGCAATAAACACACTTAATGCTGTTGTGAGTACATCGCTTTCCATAGAAAGTGTTGATACAACAGTTCCCACAAAATTTATTATAACGTGCAGTAATATAGGGTAAATTATTTTGCATGTTTTCGAGTAAATATAAGCAAATATCATTCCCAGCGCAGTAGCGTAAAATATTTGCGCAATATTAGTGTGAAACAGCCCAAAAAGCACACCGCTCATTATTATATAAACTTTATCGCCAAGCGGGCCCAGTTTATCAAAAAGCACTTTGCGAAACAAAAGCTCCTCGCCTATAGGTGCAACAATGCAAGAGAACAGCGCTGTCCAGTAAAGGCCGCTACCTGTGAGCATGTCTTCTACGGGGTTTGTCATTGCCGCGCCTGTTAATTCTGTTATCACATACTGAATAAATATAGTTACAAAGTTAAAAATATAAGTTGCTCCAAAACTTATAACAACTACCGATATCACAGTTCCTGCATGAAATTTTAGCGCAGGTTTTTTATAAGGTTTTGTAGGAAGCAATATATTAATAATTAATATAAACAGCGGCACAGCTACAACATACAAAGGCACATAGCCTGCAAGCCACAAATAGTAGTTTTCATTTTCTATTCCCGGAAAAAGCAGCGCAGTAACTGAAACAAATACAACTTGCGATAAATTCGAAAGCAATAGCAATAAAAAGTATGCTACACCCACTCTCGACATTATTGTTTTAAATTTAATTTTATCCATAATCTACCTTTCAAGCGATAATAATCAAAAATTTAGAACGCATAATATTCTCATGTGCTATTTTTGCTTTTTATTATATCGCTACTATGTATTATTTTACTATATTTTCACAAATAATACTATATATATCTTTAATTTTTTATAAATTTGTGGTATTATTTAATTTATTATGCAAAACTTTTAAAAAAACCAACATTAGGAGAAATAAAATGTATACTGTAGATGAAAAATCCCTTGCAAAATATGCCGAATTTGCAGTTCGAATAGGCGCAAACCCACAGCCCGAACAAACATTGATAATTCGCGCGCCAATTGAAGCTGCACATTTTGCACGCCTTTGTGCAACAGCTGCATACGCTTATGGCGTTAAAGAGGTTGTTGTGCATTACAACGATGAAAAACTCTCGCGCATAAAAATGCAATACACAGATGTAGAGGTTCTTGAAGACGTTAAACCGTGGACAGTTCAAAGCTTGCTTGATTATATTGAAAGTGACGGTTCAGCGTGTATTTTAAGCATAGTTTCACGCGACCCTGAAATTTACAAAGGGCTTGATTCCAAAAAAATAGATAGGGCAAATATAGCTGTATCTAAATCTATCGCGCCATACCGCGAATACATTTTAAAAGATAAAATTCAATGGAGCATTGTTGCTGTGCCAAGCCCTGCTTGGGCAAGAAAAGTTTTCCCAAATGTTAGCGACGACGAGGCAATGCAAAATTTGTGGCAAGCCATTTTTGATGTTTGCCGCGTAAACGAAGACGATATTGTTGGCGCATGGAAAGAGCACTCGGCTAAATTAAAGAATTACAAAGATACTTTAAACGAGCACGATTTTGCAAGTGTTCACTTAAAAAGCTCTAATGGCACAAATTTAACTATAGGCCTTGCAGAGGATGCACTTTGGGACGGTGGCGCAAGTTTCACACATAAAAATTACGAATTTATGCCAAATATCCCAACAGAGGAAGTGTTTACAGCGCCGCATAAAGATAAGGTTAACGGAATAGTTTACGGCACAAAACCCTATGTTTTTAACGGCAACTTAATTGTAGATTTTTGTGTTACTTTCAAAGATGGCGTTGTAATAGATTACGATGCAAAAGAAGGCAAAGAGCTTTTGGGCCAGCTCTTAGACACAGACGAGGGCGCACGCCGCATAGGTGAAATTGCGCTTGTTCCTTCAACAAGCCCTATAAATAAAAGCAATATTCTGTTTTACAACACATTGTTTGATGAAAACGCAGCTTGCCATATTGCATTTGGCGAGGGCTACCCCGGCACTGTATTAGGCGGAAATAATATGAGCTCTGAGCAACTACTTGCAAAAGGCGTAAACACAAGCCCAATACATGAAGATGTTATGATTGGCGCCGAAGATATGACAATTACAGGCATCAAAAAAGACGGTGAAACCGTTCTTTTATTTGAAAACGGCGTTTGGGCATTTTAATTGCTTCACATTTTTAAATAGGCAATGCCTATAAAACGTCGAGCATTGCATATTATTAAAGAACTAAACTTAAATTTTTTGTACTATCACACATATAAAGGATTTTTCGGCCTGCATTTTACGCTTAAAGGTATAAAATCATCCTTTCTATTTAAATTCAAATTGAAATATGGTAAAATTATATTACGATATTAAGATAAATTTAACGCTGAGGTGATAATATGAAATATACTTTTGATATAGCAGTTTTAGGCGGCGGAAGCGGCGGGCTTGTTGTTGCGGCAGGTGCGGCTGCCATGGGCGCAAATGTAGTACTTTTTGAAGCAGAAGACATGGGCGGCGATTGCCTAAACTCAGGCTGTGTACCCAGTAAAAGCTTTTTACACGGCGCACATGGTGCGCATTTCTTAAAAAGCAGCAAAGAGCAAGGCATTTTTGTAAAAGATTATGAAACAGATATTCCAAAGCTTATGGAGTATGTGCAAAATGTTATCGCCACCATTGCACCACACGACAGTATAGAGCGTTTTGAATCGCTTGGCGTTAAAGTAATTAATAAGTTTGCAACATTAAAAGATGCGCATACAATTAAAGCCGGTGATGATGAATACACAGCAAAATCTATTGTAATATCAACCGGTTCTAAGGCATTTGTCCCACCTATTAAAGGGCTTGAAAATGTACCATATTACACAAACAGCAATATTTTTAAAATGGACTATAACCCCGCTTCATTAATTATTGTTGGCGCCGGCCCTATAGGCTTAGAGCTTGGGCAAGGCTTTGCGCATTTCGGCACAAAAGTTACCGTTATAGATAAAGCGCCATCTCTTTTCGGGAAAGACGAGCCTGAAGCAGGCGAGATTATGCAAAAAGTTTTAAGCGATGACGGCATTGAGTTTTGCCTTGGCGCCGACATTTTAAATATAGAGCAAGACGGCAAAAACACAATTGTTCATATTGAAGTTAACGGCGAGCAAAAAACATATACCGCGCAAGCTTTATTAGTTAGCACAGGTAGAAAAGCCCAAACAAGCGAGCTTAATTTGCAAGCTGTTGGTGTTGAATTATTAAAAAACGGTGCACTTAAAGTGAATGAACAGCTGCAAAGCACTGTTAAAAATATTTACGCATGCGGTGATGCCGCAGGGCCGTTTTTATTCACACACACTGCATCTTATCAAGCAGGAATTGTTCTTCAAAATGCGTTATTCGGGCTACATAAGAGCGTGAATTACAGCTGTGTGCCTTGGTGCACTTATACAAAGCCCGAAGTTGCACATGTTGGCTACTTACAAAAAGATGCTGAAAAAGATGGCATTATCACACAGACGGTATCGGTTAAATTCGCAGATAACGACAGAGCTGTTACCGAGAGCGACAAGCACGGTTTACTGAAACTTGTTCTAAACAAAAAAGGCACTATAATAGGCGCAACAATTATAAGCAACAAAGCCGGCGAGCTATTGGCTTTTGCATGCCTTGCTGTGCAAAACAAAATGAATATAGCTTCTTTCAACTCGCTAATACTGCCTTACCCCACACAAGGCGAAATATTTAAAGCGGCCGCCGGCAAATATCGCAAAGAGCATGTGAAGGAATGGCAATTTAAGCTGCTTAAAAACATAATAAAAAGCAGGAATAAATAAATTGGAGAGATATAATGTTAGACACCCATTATCGTAAAATAATACAACCGGCTTTGAACACAAGCGGAAAATTCCTTGTGAAATTAAAGCTAACGCCCAACAAATTAACAATACTAGCCTTTATAACGGGCGTTGGCGCAGGCGCTTTAGTTGGTTTTAAGCACTATATACCGGCGGCAATAGTTTTGCTTTTAAGCGGCTATTTTGACCTTTCAGACGGCACGGTTGCGCGCATAACAAATAACCGTTCGCCACTGGGGGCTTTCCTTGATATGGTGCTTGATAGAATGGTAGAAAGCGCTGTAATAATGGGTTTCTATTTTGCAAAGCCTGAATTTACACTTATATACTTTTTGTTTTTCATCTCTGTGCTTTTCAATTTTTCAACATTTACTGTTGCAGGCGCACTTATGAAAAACCAAGGCGAAAAAAGCATACATTACGACCCCGGCCTTGCAGAGCGCACAGAAACATTTATAGCATTTTGGTTAATGATGTTTTTCTCAAATTACGCCGGGCATATACTAACTGTTTTTGTTATTATAGTTTTCTTTACAGGCATAAAACGTTTTTATACTATAATTAAATTTATGCAAACACACAAATAGTAATACATAATAAAAACCGCTTGATTAGGCAAACAATGCCTATCAAGCGGTTTTTAAATTTGCATTATAATTAATTGTAAGCGCGCTAATTTAAAATAAAAAAACTCTATTCTTCGTTTAAAGGTATATCCAGCGGTAAAATTTCATTCTTATAAACCTTTGCGTAAAACACAATGCCAAAGCCTATCGAGGCTATTTCCGCGAGTGGGAACGAAAACCATATTGCGTTTAATCCAAAAAATGTTGATAACAAGTATGCACACGGCAAAAGAACTATTAGCTGCCTTGCAACGCTCATCGCAAGGCTTAACATGCCATGGCCAAGCGCCTGGAACACACTTGAAAATGTAATGGCAAATGTCGCAGGAAAAAAGCAAACGCTTAAAATTCTCAAAGCGGGCACGCCTATATCCAGCATTTCTTGTGATGCGTCAAACATAAGCAACAATTGAGCAGGAAGCGCCCAGAAAATAATTGTTCCAATAGCCATTACTGTTGCACCTATAATTAATGCAGACTTTAATGCCTTTACAATTCGCTTCCTGTTCCTTGCGCCAAAATTATAGCCAATTATAGGCACAAGGCTGTTTACAACACCAAGAAGCGGCATTAAAACAAAGCTAAACAATTTAAAATATATTCCAAATACGGCCACTGCCGTTTCAGTATAGCCCGATAGTATTTGGTTGAAAAAGAACACCATAACGCTACCTATGCTCAGCATTATAATGCTTGGAAACCCAACTTTATATATTTCAATTACAGCGTATAATTTCAGCTTAAACATGCTTAGGCAAAGCGTTATTTCATTGTTGAATTTTTTATTTAAAACAATACCTACAGTCATACCAACCCATTGGCCTATAACGGTTGCTACAGCTGCGCCCGCAACGCCCATTTCAGGCGCACCGAACAAGCCAAAAATGAATATAGGGTCTAAAGCAATATTCACAACTGCGCCTGTTATTTGCGCCGCCATTTGATATGTTGTTTTGCCTGTTGCTTGCAAGATGCGCTCCATTGTAATTTGCATAAATATGCCCAGTGAAAGCACTAAAGCTATTGTCATGTAGCTAATTCCGCCCGCTACAACCTCTGCGTTACTTGAAGACATATTCATGTAAAAACTACTTCCAAATATGCCAAACAGTGCAAAAACAAGCCAGCTTAATACAGCTAAAATTATACCGTTATGCGCTATTTCATTCGCTTCTTTTTTACGCCCTTCGCCCAGCCTACGCGACATAATTGCATTCATACCTACAGATGTTCCCACGGCCACCGCTATCATTAAGTTTTGCACCGGGAACACGAGGCTAACCGCTGTTAGTGCGCTTTCGCTAATGCGTGAAACAAATATGCTGTCTACAACATTATAAAGCGCTTGAACAAGCATGCTTAACATTAGCGGAAACGCCATGCTTGTAATTAGTTTATTTATCGGCATAACACCAAGTGGATTTTCTTTTACCATAAATTCTCCTGTTTTAAAAAGAGCTATTAATCACAATTTCTTTTTGCAATTGCTCACACTTTTTTATTTACTCAACTACTGTAAATGTAATATATTTTATGCTTTTGCACACAAAATATCAATGCGTAAATATTTTACACATTCTTTTGAAGCTTATACTTTAACTAAATTATCGCTTTTTCATTAGTAGCCCTTATTCAAAAGCCTAATATCTTCACCGCAAAATGTTAACACTTCACAATTACCAAGCAACCTCGATACTATTTTTTCTGTATATCTTCTTCTTAAATTGGCATCATCTACAATATTGCTAGTGTATATTGTGGGGTATTTTCTTGCGTTCACTAAATTATATAAACAAGCGCTAATATAAGGCGTTATAAATTCCGTGCCTAAATCGTCTAATATTAAAAGCTGCGCATTTAACATAGCCTGTAATGTTTCGCCCTCTTTTGTACCAAAGCGCTCTTTTTCCACATTTTCAAATGCCTCTTGCGCACTTGTATATACAACATCATAGCCTTTTTCAAGCGCAACATTAGCAATAGACAGCGCAAGGTGGGTTTTGCCAAGCCCCGCAAACCCACACATATAAAGACTTGTGTTTGAAAGCTTAAAATTATCTGCATAAGCTTTGCAATACTCAAACAAGCTGCTCATATGCTCGCGCATGGTTATTCCCTCTTGTTCAATTAAAGCATCAGGGTATTTATTTATATCAAAATCTGCGAATTTGCAAAGAGAGAGTGGCGAATTTTCATTTAACTCGTTTCTTCTTAAACTCTTTGTTAACTCATGCACGCAGTTGCAGTATTTTCCGTTAAAATATCCTGTATCCTCGCACATTTCACACTCAAATTTCGGCTTTAGTTTTTCGCTTTCAAAGCCTGAGTTTTTTATTAGTATTGTGCGCTGTTCTTCTATTTCTTTTGCACTTTTTAATAAATTTGCAATATCTTCATCTTGTGCGCCATTTGCCGCTAAAAGCGCAGCTTTTGCGCAAAGTTTAGCGCTTTCGTGCTTTAATTGCTGTGCCTTCGGCAATTCATCTTGAAGTTTTTTTGCATTGTAATCGGCTATTTCATAAGCTTTTTGCCTTCTTGAGGCTATTATATCCCTGGCTTTTTGCAATAAATTTTCATTATTCATTTGCCTTACCCCCACTTACAAATACGGGCACTTTTTTTATTTTACCGTTAAGCACGCTTTTTGCACCCGGATTGCTCACAGAAATATTCTGCATTTTATCAGCAGAGCTCTGCATTAAATCTTGTAATGTTTTATGCCCCTCGTCATACCAGCGCCGTAAAATTCCGTTAACATATTTAACTGTTTTCTTTTCACCTGCATGTGCAATTGCCTCAGCTATCATCGCCTCGTCATAACCGTAAGCTTCAAACCAATCGCAAATAAGTAAGCTCTCGGCCTTAGACACTTTCATGTTCTCTTTTGAGAAAACGCCTAACGCTCTTTTTACATACTCTTCTTTTTGTATTAGCCCGTGCAAATATGCTTCGGCCGCACGCCCTGAATTTATACCGTCCCTTTGCCAAGACAGCAGCGCGCGTTCAATATACCTTGCATTTTTTTTGCCCATAGCCGCAAAATGTGCAACTCCGAGTAAAATCATGTCGATGGGCATAGCATCGCTAATATACATAGAGGCAAAAATATTGCAGTCGCCTTGGGTTACAACGCCGCCCAATAAGCGCTGGCACTCTTGTAGTAAAAACGATATCTTTTTATTTTGCTCTGCCGCTTTTGACACTTGCTGTGTATTTAAATGCACTTTTCTTTGCGCCGGCTTTTCTTGCTTTTCAGCTTCTTGCAAAGCACTGTGCTCATTTTCTAAACAGCTGTCTTCTATTAAGCCTGCGCCTTTCCAAAACAGTAGTGCTTGCTTTATTTTGTCTTTGCTTCTTATGCGCAAATCTTTCGATATTTCATTTTCATCGCAAGTGCCCGTTTTAATTATGTAAAGTGCAATGCGAAGCCATTCATCTTCTGTGTTTTCAAGGCGGGCAAAAACAATATTCGGCACATTTGTTACATCTTTGTTATTTTTGTTTATGATATAAGCCAAGTTTTAACCCTCCTTAAATTAAATTTACGCCCATTAATTTTGTATAAAAAACGCAAAGGCGAACTTATAGGTAATTTAAAAAAGTAGCCTCAAGCTGTTAATAGAGTGAGTGTTCCAATGAAACAACCACTTTCTTACCGCCTGAGGTTTTTGTGAGTATTCATAGCACTTTTTTAAAAAAGCCTTATTGTTCGCCCGCAAACTTTCTGCGCTTTAGTTGTAATTTTGTTTATTTTTAAATATAAACTCGCCAATATTAATCGTTTGCAAGTGCCCTCTCAAGCCAAATTGCGCCAATATCCAAAGCGTTATAAAGGCCAACTTTATCGCTTTGCTTTACCATGCGCTCTATTGGCGATAGGCTAGTGTCTGTAGAAAGCAGTGTAACATGAACCCTGTTAGGCACTGTTTTGCCGTTTTCTTCTTTTGTTGTTAAAATTTGCATGAAAATAACATACGGCTCACTTAAATCGCCATAGTAAATATCGTTTTTAGAGCGCACCAGTGGACGCCCTTTATACATCAGTTCGGGTGTGAAAGGCATTAGTTAAATTTCTCCTTTTAATGTGCCCAAATTTAATCGGACAAATAGTTTTTTAAAAGCGCTTGCAATAAATCGTCCCTATCTATTTTTCTAATATTAGAACGTGCGCCTTGGTATGTTGTGATATAAGTTGGGTCTTCCGAAAGAATATAGCCCACTATTTGGTTTATTGGGTTATACCCTTTTTCTTTTAGCGCCCTGTAAACATCTGTTAAAACAGTGCGAATTTCGCGGTCTCTGTCATCGTGCAAAGAAAATATAGCTGTTTGTTGATTCATTTTATATTCCCCCATTATAATTATTTGCATGAAACAATGCTTGAATAATTATTGCGTTATATTTGAAATAAATGCATTTTAAGAGCACATTTATACATCTTTATTGTACATTAAAACTTATCAATATGCAAGTGAAACATCAAAATTAAAAGCAATTCTGTGTTTTTTTATATAAAATTGCCAATTGCTCGAATTTGTATGCGCATTTTGCTTTATTCAAGTTAAATTTGAGTATTAACAAAATTTAACTTGAATTTTGCTGGATTTTTTCATTTGTTCGGTGTATACTTTAAGTGTTATTAAACAAAATATGGCGGTGAGTTATGATATACGGCATAGGAATTGACAGCGTTTTAATTAAGCGCATAGAAAAAAGCATGAAAAGCGAGCATTTTTTAAAAAGAGTATACGGAAAAGAAGAAATTGCATTTTTAAACAGCAAAAAAAAGCCTGCTAAAAGTGCCGCTGCAAATTTCGCTGCAAAAGAGGCGTTTTCTAAAGCGCTGAAAACAGGTATATTCAGCGGGCAATTTGAGCTTAAAGATGTGCAAATTCTTCGCTCTTTTGGCGGCGCTCCCTATTACTATTTTAAAAACGAGGCGCTTAAAATTATAACAGATAATAAATTAAAAGTGCATTTAAGCTTAACGCACGAGGGCGATTATGCAAGTGCATTTACAATTATTGAAATACTCGACTAATAGCATATTATTACCGCTTCAAATAAATATTGATATTTACCTGCAATTGAAAGGAAAGCATATATGATTACACCCGAACAAATAAAAAACAACAAAGCTATACAAACATATATAGAAAAGGCCGACGAAGTATTAAATGCAATTGGCTACACAGAGCACAGCTATGCCCACGTAACACGCACAGCACATTTTGCGCAGAAAATTCTAACAGATTTATCTTACGATAAACGCACATGCGAACTTGCCTGGATTGCTGGCTATATGCACGATATAGGTAATGTTGTAAATAGAATTGACCACGCACAAAGCGGCGCGGTTATGGCGTTTCGAATTCTTGATAAACTAGGTATGCCCCCCGAAGAAATAGCCATTATATGCAGCGCCATCGGCAACCACGACGAAAACACAGCTTACCCTGTAAACGCTGTTGCAGCAGCCCTTATCTTATCTGATAAAACCGATGTGCGCCGCACAAGAGTTAGAGACGAGAGCAGCGTGAGCCATGATATTCACGACAGAGTAAATTTTGCTGTGCAAAAGGCATCTACTTATTTAAGCGAAGACTCAAAATGCGTTGTGCTTGAATTGATAATCGACACTGAAATTTCCCCTGTTTTAGACTATTTTGAAATTTTCTTAGAGCGTATGCTTTTATGCAGAAAATCTGCAGCTGCGCTTAATTTAACCTTTAAACTTATAATTAATGGGCAAACCTTAGTTTAATTTCATTTCTAAGCGAGTGTAAATTTTTTCCATAAATTTATAAATAATGAATATTTTATGTTTAAAAGCACATATTTAAAGCAAAACTATAAATGCAAACATAAATATAATTTATTATCGGAGATTTTTATGGATATTAAACGAGGAGAGATATTTTACGCTGATTTAAGCCCCGTTATGGGTAGCGAGCAAGGTGGCATTAGGCCTGTACTTATAGTGCAAAATGATGTAGGCAACAGGCACAGCCCCACCGTTATAGCTGCGGCTATAACATCAAAGCACGACAGAACAGGGCTTCCCACACACATAGGCCTAAAAGCAGGGCAAGCCGGCCTTCCCAAAGACAGCGTAGTGCTTTTAGAGCAAATTCGCACGCTAGATAAAAACCGTCTGCGCGAAAAAGCGGGGCAAATACCCACAGATGTGCAGCAGCAAGTTAACGAAGCGCTGCAGATAAGCGTTGGACTTACTACTTTGTAAAGTATTTTACACCTATCAAAAATTATTTTATTACTATTGGGCTTATTTAATTTATTGGCGAGCAAATAATTAAACATCTCAATATTAAACATAAAATCTCGGTGCAATATTTTGCACCGAGATTTTTATTTAAATAATATTTTCTGTTTTAAGCATTTTCTTTAAACTAGTACCTAATAAATACGAGCAGATAAGCTTAATTATATCCGGTATGATAAAAGGTAAAACGCAGTACACAAGGCTTTCAAAAAAACTTAATTTTGTTATTACCATAAACCACAATGTGCCAAAAATATAGCAAATAAATAAACCTGTCACCATAGCGCCAATATTAATTAACATTTTACTGCTTTTATTTACAGCTAAGCTTGTTAAAAAAGCAATTGCTATATAACCGATAACATAGCCGCCTGTTTTTCCGAAAAGCGCGCCCGGCCCGCCTTGCATGCCCGCTAAAACAGGCATACCCACAAGCGCTAGCAGTAAGTAAACGCCCATGCTTGCACTAGCCCAAACAGGGCTTAAAAGCACACCTGCCAAAAAAGCACCAAGCACACCTAAATTAAAAGGCACAGGCCCAATAGGCACAATAATTTGCGAAAGCACAGCCATTAACGCTGCAAAAAGCGCACACAAAACCATATTTCTTGTTTTACTTCTATTTTTTGTATTCATTGTTCCTCCGAATTTATTATAATGCTTAATTCGATAAACCGCGATAAAATTATACTGCAACTCACTTGCTTTGTTTTGCATCTTGTAAAATAATTTTCACTTCTCCGAATGTTAGTGTTTTCTCTTCACCGCTATTAGTAATTACTTTTAAATGCCCTTCATCAGTTATGCTTTGCGCTATACCCTCTTCTTCTTTTCCGCTTTGCATAATTATTATATTTTTCCCCGGCACTAAATTCAGCTTTTTATACTCTTGCATAAATGCAGAATTTGGCAGATTATCGCATATATATAAAAGCTCGTTTAAAATATTTGCAGCTAAGTGCGCCCTTGTAACAACACTGTTTTTATCAAAAGCCGCAGTTGCAATATGCTTTATTTCCTCATCAAACCCCTCGTTTGGCACTTTAACATTAACGCCTATGCCAACAACAATATCTGATATCCCACCTGTTTGCAAATCTGTTTGTGCTTCGCATAAAATGCCGCAAAATTTCTTGCCATTTTTATATAAATCATTCACCCATTTTATTTGCACATCTTGTGCAGAATCTATTTTTTTTATGGCTCTGCAAGTTGCAACAGCTGCTGCACATGTTATGCTTTGCGTGTTTTGTACATTTAAATTTTCTTTTAAAATTACAGACATATAAAGGCCCGACCCTTTAGGCGAAGAGAATTTGCGCCCAAGCCTGCCTTTGCCTTGTGTTTGCTCGTTTGCTATAACAACACTGCCGTGCACAGCGCCTTTCTCTGCCATTTGCTTTGCATAGGTGTTTGTTGAACTTACACTGTCGAGCATAATAATTTCAATATGCTTATATTCTTGTTTCACATGCGGCAATATTGCCTGCACAGTAAGAACGTCGCTACCCTCTTGAAGTGCATAGCCTTTTTTCTTTATAGCTGTTATTTTATGCCCGCTTTTTTCCAGTTGCTTTATCGCTTTCCATATCGCTGCCCTTGATACATTCAACTCTTGTGCTAATTGCTGGCCTGAAATGCTAACGCCCTTTTGATTTTCAAGTATATATAGCAGTTTTTGCTCTGTTTGCATATTTCCTCCTCGCCCATGTGTAAACCAAATTGCATTTTTATGTTTACTATTTTAACACAATTATTATTTAATATCAAGAGTGTGCATTAAATTAATTATTTGACAATTTTCAAGTTCTAAATTAATATAACATTATTACAACATTAAAATTCACAAAATCTAAATGCAATTAAAAGGCAAATAATTTGTTGCATTTGAAGTTAAGCGAGGTTTATATGGCAGGCGTTTATATTCACATACCCTATTGCGAGAGCAAGTGCCATTACTGCAATTTTTATTCTATTGGGGGCAAAAAAAATGTACCAAACGAATATATAAGCGCAATTGTTCGAGATATTAAAAACGCTAATATTAAAGCGCCTGTTGAAACCGTTTATTTTGGCGGTGGCACGCCTTCTTTGCTTAGCGCACAGCAAGTGGGCACAATATTAAGCGCCCTTTATATTAAAAGCGACGCTGAAATTACGCTTGAGGCTAACCCCGGAACCGTTGATTTAAATGTGCTGAGCGCTTACAGAAAGCTTGGTGTAAACAGGCTTTCTCTTGGCATACAAACAGCATCAAACAGCAGTTTAAAACGCATTAATCGGCTTCACACATCAGCGCAGAGTGAGCAAATATTGCAAATGGCGGCAAAGGCCGGCTTTGTAAATATTTCTGCAGATTTAATGCTTTGCTTGCCCAATTACACTTTAGAGGAAATGCACAAAACAATAAATTTGATTAAAGATTGCACACATATTAGCGCATATATTTTAAAAATTGAAGAAAATAGTTTTTTTGGCAAAAACCCACCCGATAATTTACCAAGCGAAGACACCACGGCAGATTTTTATTTAGCTTGTGTAAATGAGCTTGAAAAGCTCAGCTTCAAGCAATATGAAATTTCAAACTTCGCAAAAGTAAATTACGAAAGCCGCCACAATTTGCTTTATTGGAACTGCGAAGACTACTATGCTTTTGGCCCGTGCTCGCACGGGTGTATAAACGGCAAGCGTTTTTACACGCCAAAAGGTATAAAACAGTATATAAAAACGGCACAGCCCCTTATTTACGAGGGCCATGCCGATTACACCGATTATATTATGTTACAGTTGCGCCTAAACAAAGGGCTTAATTTTAATACTCTAAAAGCGCGCTATAACATAGAATTTACAAAAGAGCAAATTGAATTTTGCAAAACTTTGCACAAAAACAATTTGGCAATATTGAGCGCAAACACATTAAAACTTACACCTAAAGGCATGCTTTTACAAAACAGCATTTTAAGCGAATTAATTTAATTTGGGTTTTGTGCCTTTTGTTTTATAAATTTACGCCATTTCTTTCAGCACCGATGCCATAATATCGGTGCCTTTTTCTATTTGCTCTAGGCTTGCTGTTGAAAAATTAAGCCTAACCGAATTGCTTTTTTCGCTGCTGTCTGCCATAAAAGCGTAGCCTGGCACTATTGCAAGTTTTCGCTTCAAGCATTCGCTAACAAAAGCATCCACGTTTACACCCTTTGGCAAATGTGCAAAAATAAACATGCCACCCATTGGCTTTTCAAATTGTAATTCAGGGCATTTATTATGCAAATTTTTCACCATATACTCAGCTTTTTTTGCATAAAGCTCTGCTGTGTTTTTTATGTGCTTATCCATATCTGTTTTTTGCAAAATATCAAGGCAAACACGCTGCGCCCAAACATTAGTGTGAACATCGTTAACTTGCTTTGCAATAACAAAATGCTTTGAAACTATTTTAGGGCAAATGCAGTAAGCAAGGCGCATGCCAGGGCACATAATTTTAGAAAAACTGCCTGTGTATATTACTGCGTCATGCTCATCAAAGCTTTTAATCGGCGGTATTCTCTGCCCCTCAAACCTAAGTTCACCATAGGGGTCGTCCTCTAAAATAGGCACATTATATTTCACGCACAAATCGTATATTTTTTTGCGCTTTTCATAGCTTGTTACATATCCTGTGGGGTTTTGAAAATTTGGCACCGTATAAAAAAACTTGGGCTTTTTTTCCGCCGAGAGCACTGCCTCAAGCTCGCTTAAACAAACACCGTCCTCTTGCATCTTAACGCCTTTAAGCACTGCGCCAAAAGATAAGAACGCGTTATATGCGCCTAAAAACGCAGGGCTTTCACATGCAACAATATCGCCCTCATCGCAAAGGCATTTTGCCGCAAACTCAATAGCTTGCTGGCTACCCGAAAGTATAATAACTTCATCATTTTCTTTAACCAGCTGCTCTTTCTCGCGCCTATTTAAAAAGTTTTTCAATTCATCTATTAAACCCGGCACGCCTTCGCTCACCGAATATTGCAACACTTCTTTTGCGTGGTTTTCCAAAAGCATAGCCGAACTTTTTTGTATTTCGCTTATTGGAAATGTATCGGGCGAGGGGTTGCCGCCTGCAAAACTAATAAGTGATGCATCGCTCATTTGCTTTAATATTTCGCGTATTATCGACGGTTTCATGCCCTGCATACGCTTTGAAACTTTGTAGTTCATATATGCTCCTTCTGCTTCTCATTTACTTTTACCCTTTATAATTAAACGCTTTAATTTATTAAATTAATAGTAAATACAAAAACACCGCTAAAATTACAGAAAATTTACCTTGCCCCAAAAATTGCGCTTCCAAGCCTAATTAGCGTGCTTCCATGCTCTATTGCCATTTCAAAATCGTCTGACATTCCCATGCTCAGCACATTAATATTTTCGCCACACTGCTCTTTCGTTTTAAAAAACAGTTCGTTCATTTCATCGAAATATAAGCGCAATTGCTTTTCACCGCAAATTTCAACAGGCGGCGGTATGCACATAAGCCCTCTCAAATTCACATTATCGAGCTTTTGAGCCGCCTCACAAATTTTTGGCAGTTCATGTGCTTGTATGCCGCTTTTTGTCTGCTCGTTTGCTATGTTAATTTGCAAAAGCACACAAGCGGTTTTTTTTGCTTTCTCATATTGTTTTTGCACTTCAAGCAACAATTTTTCGCTGTGGACACTTTGAATAAAATTTGTTAGCTTTGGTAAAAACTTAACTTTGTTATTCTGCAAAGCGCCTATTAAATGGCAGTTTACATCACTTTGCGCAAAAAAATCTTCTTTACTAATAAATTCTTGCACACGGTTTTCGCCAAAAAGTTTTAGCCCGCAATCTTTAGCTATTTGCAGTTTTTCAGCGCTTTGCGTTTTTGAAACCGCCATTAAAGTTACAGCTTGCCTATCAACGTTTGCTTTTTGGCACGCATTTTGTATTTTTTCTTCAATTAACAGTATATTGTCGGCAATAATTTTTGCTTGCATAATAATTTATTATTCCTTTAAACAGTATTGAATTAAATATGGTTTTCTATTTTAAATTCTGCGCACAGTTTCAATTTTTGCTCTCTTGTTAACTTTTTTATTTGATGTTCTCTTTTAAGCGCTTCGCTTTTTCCCCTGCACTGTTCACAATAAACAAGTGTAACGGGCAAACGGGTTTTTGTGTATTTTGCACCTTTCGCATTATTGTGCGCAGCAATTCTTTTAGAAACATCGTTTGTATAGCCACAATATAGCGTGTTATCGGCGCATTTCACCAAATAAACAAATGTTATTTTATCTTCACTTGTCATTATTCTTCACTGTGTAATTCTTTCGCCAATATGCATGCTTCAACAGCGTCTTCTTTTGTTTGCGTTGTTACTAAAAAGCGGCCAACATGGCAAAAGCGCAGTGTTTCAAGGTTGCTAATAGCTTTTAATTCATGCTCTTGCATGCCCGCCCATTCGGCAGGAAAGCTTATTTTCAAAGCATTAGAGCTGAAAGAAACCGGCACCGCTTGTGCACAAAAACCGCCCCTTTGTGAGGGGTAAATTACAAATTCCGCTTTGCTGTCAGGTATAAGTTGTTGCTTCCAAGGCGCATATTTCTCTAAAACAACTATGCCGTTCTTCATATTTTTAAGCGCTTCATTCACATAATTTTCAGCGCGATTTATCGCCTGCAAACCTTCTATTTTAAGGCTAAGCAATTCTGTTGCTGTTTTAACTGCTCTATTAAAGCAATCTTCTATATCCTCATCGCTATCCCATGCGGGGTTATACGCACTTATCAGCTGCGCTAATTGGTTGCCCGAGCCTGTGTTATCGTCGAGATCCAGCGGCTGAATAAAGTGATAATCTACCCTTTGCGCCTGCTCTTTAGGCAACAGCTCTTCGCCATATTTTTTCCACAAAAGGCCAAAAGCAGCATAGGGTACTTTGTTTTCCCTAACGGGGCTGTTTTTAGCGTGGTGATCAAATTCGCCATCGCCTATATCAAAAACAATGCCATCATAATTGCTTGGCACTTTAAAGCCACGTTTTATAACTATATTTGGGTTTAAAATTTTCAATAGCGCCGCGCTGAATACATCATCGGCGTGAAAGCGCCCTGCGTGCGTAAATGCTTTGTTTGGTATTTCTTGCATAATTACCTCTTTTTTTTATATTTAACTTTATATATAATATCACAATTCAATTGCAATTAACAGTAAAAAATCAACTTTTATTTTGTATTGCAACCTAATTATCAACAAAACAAAAAGCTTGAGACAAGCAAAATTTAGCTTGTTTCAAGCTTTTGAAACTTAAATGTTCAGTTTTAAATCTTAAAACTAGGCAGCCAATCAACTTAAAACTTCTAAAGAGTAAGTTTTATTTAATTATTAGCAATTACATTTTATGTAATGTTTAAATGGTCTATTAACAATTTGCTTATTTTAACACAAGGCGCTTGTATATCAACAGCCCCTATATTATACGCCTCTTTCGGCATACCGTATACAACACAGCTTTCTTGGTCTTGCCCTATTGTGTAAGCACCTTTGTTTTTCATCATAAGCATGCCCTTTGCGCCGTCTGCACCCATGCCTGTTAAAATTACGCCAACCATTTTTCGTTTAACATTGTTTGCCATAGATGTAAAAAGCGCGTCTACCGACGGCCTATGCCCCGAAATTTTTTCACCGCTTTCGCAAGTTACATAGTATTTTAAGCCCCTTGCTACAATGCGCATTTGGAAATCGGCAGGTGCCAGTAAAATTCGGCCCCGCACAACTTCGTCGCCGTTTTCTGCCTCTTTTACGCTCATTGCGCAAATTTTATCAAGCCTTTGCGCATACATGCCCGTAAAGCCTACAGGCATATGCTGTACAAGTAGCACCGGCGGAAAATCTTCAGGTAACTGCTTTAACACTAAAAGTGCGGCTTCTGTGCCACCTGTAGATGCACCCATAGCTATAATTGTATTATTCCACTTATTTTCATTTCGAATGTCAACATTTAATGGGCCTTGCGCAAGTGTTAATAATTTTTGCGATTGAACTTTAGCATATTTGGAAATTGCAATTTTCTTTTTTAACGCATTGATAAAATTCTCATTATTTTGCGTGCTATCAGGCTTTCTAACAAAATCTACAGCCCCTGCAGACAAAGCGTCAAAAACCCGCAAATTTAAGCTTGAAACCAATATTATGGGAACAGGGTGTGTTTTTAAAAATTCTTTTGCAAAATCTATACCGCTAATCCCGGGCATTTCAACGTCCAGCGTAACAACGTCCGGCTTAAATTCTAATATTTTTTGCCTTGCTTCATTTGCATTAGATGCCATAGCAACAACTTCAATATCAGAATCTTTCGTTATGCCCTCACTTATAAATTTGCGTGCAAATAATGAGTCATCAACAATTAAAACCCTTGTTTTTTTTCCTGTTAAAGCCATTTTGCAACCCCTAACGATAAAAAATTACAGCTTTTTATATATGCTATCTCCCACTTTTTCAAAATAGCTTGTTTGCCTTAAAGCCTCTGAATGGCTAACAATAAAATAACCACCCGGATTAAGCACTTCACTAAAGCGTTTTATAAGAGCTTCTCTTGTGTCTTGATTAAAATAAATCATAACATTTCTGCAGAAAATCACATCGAATTTTGTGCGAAATTTTATTTGCTCCATTAAATTAAATGTGCGATAAATAACATTTTTTCTAAGCACAGGTTTAATTGTATATGTATTTTGCTCTAAATTATAATCGAAATATTTTCTAAGCAACAAATCGTCTATATCCGCAGGTTTTGAATAAACACCTTTATCTGCTTTCAAAAGAGCTTGTGCTGAGATATCCGTTGCCAAAATCCTTGTATCCCACGGCCTTGAATATTTAGAAAAATATTCAAGCAAACTTATGCTTAAAGTATAAGGCTCTTCGCCACTTGAACACCCTGCGCTCCACACACTAACAGATTGTTTTGCCCTGTTCTTTTTTTCTAATTCCGGCAAAATAACTTTATTTAAATATGTAAAGTGCTCTTTTTCCCTCATAAAATATGTGTAATTTGTAGTTAGCTTGTTTACAATAAGTTCTAAAACTTTTTCATCACGGGTTTTGAAAAAATCATCTAAAAACAAGGTGAAATCTTTATAACCGTTTTGCATTAAATAAGAATTCAACCTACTAACTATAAGTTGGCGCTTTTCAAAAAGCTCTATGCCGTAGTTTTGCTTCATAAAGGCACAAAGGCGCTCAAAATCGGTATCAGATATGCTTACAATTTTAGACAATTTTTCGCCCTCCCTTTATTGCGTTTGCAATAGTTGTATACAATCGAATGCAAGCATAGTGCTATTATCCGGCAATGCATACATTCCGCTAACAAAATGTTGTGCGCTATCTCCGGGGGCCGGAAGAATTCTGCTTTTATCTAAATCCAGCATTTTTTCTACTTTATCTACCAAAATGCCTATAGTCGTATCATCAACAGTTAGAATTATAACACAGCCCTGCTGTTCAATAGAGTGGTCTAAAAGCATTCTCACATCAACAATTGTTAAAATTTGGCCGCGCAAATTTATTATTCCGCATATATATTCAGGAACAAGAGGAACTTTTGTGGCCGAATATGCAGTTAAAATTTCCACAACATTGCTTGCCGGCACGCCAAAAATGCGTTCTCCCGAATTGAACAGCAAATATTTTTCCGTATCTTGCGCCGTGTAATCTTGCCCTATAGAATCCGGCTGTTCAAATATATTATTATCTTGCATAAGCTACTCCTTGTCTTATAGTAAATTATTAATTAGTTTAAGTAAATTATTTCAGCAATTGGGCAATATCTAAAATTAAGCTTATGCTGCCATCGCCCAAAATTGTGCAACCAACTATTCCCCTGCGCTTAATGTTAAATATAGATAGGTAATCGGGTATAGGCTTAACAACAACCTGTTGCTCGCCTAAAAGCTCGTCTACAAATAAGCAATAGCTAACATCGCCGCTATCAACCCACATTAATATTCCGTCTTTAATTTGTGTAAAGCCTTCTTGAATGCAAAGCGCATCTCTCATTCTCACAACAGGGTAGAAATTGCCCATAATTTTAAACATTTCGCCGCCTTTTGCATCGCGAATGATATCTTCTTCGCCTATGCGGAACGATTGGCGTATATTTTGAATTGGAATTGTGAAAACACTATTGCCAACCGAAACTTCCATAGCATCCATTATGCTCATTGTTAGAGGTATTTTCAGCGTTGTTGTCATTCCTTTGCCCCATTCGCTGGAAATTGTAACAGTTCCGCCAACATTTTCAACATTCTGGCGCACAACATCCATTCCAACGCCCCTGCCCGAAAACTCTGTTACTTGGGCATTTGTTGAAAAACCAGGAGCCATCAATAATTGCAAAATTTCTTTTTCGCTATAGGTTTCACTCTCGGAAACAATACCGTTTTTAATTGCCTTTTTAAGAACCGCATCACAGTCTACGCCTTTGCCGTCATCTTTAATTTCTATAATAACTTCGCTGCCTGTGTTGTGTGCACTTAAAATAATTTGCGCTGTTGGATCTTTGCCGGCAGCTTTTCTATCTTCAGGTGTTTTTTCGATGCCGTGGTCCATGGAGTTGCGAACTATATGCATTATAGGGTCGCCAATGGTATCTACTATAGTTTTATCAACTTCTGTAAGTTCTCCCACAAGAACAAGCTTTGCTTGTTTGTTAAGCTTTTTGCACATATCGCGCACAATTCTATTCATTTTTTGGAATGTTGCCGATACAGGCACCATTCGCAGCGACATGCTAACATCTTGAAGCTCATCTGTCAGTTTGCGAAGCTGGCGCGCAGATTTATTGAATACATCAAGTTGCAAGCCTTTCAATTCAGGTGAGGCTGTAACCATAGATTCGGTTATAACGATTTCGCCAACAACCGCCGCTAATTGGTCTAGCTTTGAAAGGTTTACGCTTATAAGGCTTTCTTTTTGCCCACCTTCAGCTCTCGCTGGGGCAGGTGCGGGTTTTGCCGCTGCCGGCTTTTCAGGCGCAGGTTTTTTCTCTTGTGCCTCTTCAGCTTTTTGAGGCTCTTTCTCAACTTGCTCTTCTTGCTGATTGTCATCTTGCGCCGGCTGTGTTTGCTTTGCAAGATTATCTATTAACTCGTAAGTGTCAACAGATGGTATTGATTGAACAGAAATTATAATATTTGCTCTGTCACTTTCATTTTTAAGCTTCACAAGCAAACCGTTTGCAATAATTTCCGGGCAAACAGCAGCATCTGAAATATTTTGTGGCTCCAACGCAAAAGCATCGTCTTCGCAAATGTCGCTAACTGCAGTTAGCACCATGTTCGCACGAACATGCTCCATTCCGCAACCCTCTTCGAAAAACACGCGAAGCCCGCAGGCAAAATTTTCTGAATTTTGCGCTACACTGCTATTTTCGCTTTGCTCGGGTTTCTTATTTTGCGCTCTTGGGTTTTGTATGGAATCTATAAAACTATTAACTTTTTGCAATAAACTGTCGATATCTTCTGTAAGGGGTTCGGAATTTTCAATGCGCTGTGTTTCCTCCCTGAAGAAATCTATGCATTGGAAAAGCATGTCGAACAGCTCAGGGCGCATATCTACCGGCACTATGTCCAAAGATTTTTCACGAATAATCGCAAACATATCTTCTGCCCTATGCGCTATTTTCATGAGCGAGGTAAATTCCATCATTGCCGAGGCACCTTTAACAGTGTGCATTATTCTGAATATTGAATTTATGTCCTCTTGAGAAAAGTCATCGGCCTGTTCTGCTGCAAGAACTATGCTATCAAGCTGTTCAAGCAGTGAGTTTGTTTCATAAAGAAAAGCATCTAAAATGCTATCGTTTCCTGTGCTCATTATATATTTACCCTCCCGTAAATTTTTTTAGGTTCGGTCTACATTCATTACATAATATATTATCGACAAAATTTTGCAAAAATTAATACTAAAATTATCACTTTTAAATTTACAAATCTAAAAAAATTATATATAATATAAACAGTAAAGTCAATTGCTTTAAAAAAACACTATAACACGCACAATTTTATTGTTGGCTAAAAATTGTCCCTATGCGAGAAAGGTGAAAAAAATTATGGCAAATTTAATGGGTATTACAAACCCTGCTCCGGTTTACGATAGCTCTTCTAACAATGCCTTACTTGCCGGCGCAAATAAAGGCCAGCAAAACGCCCCTATCCACAATATAATAGACCCCTCCAAAGTTACAAGGGCCGATGCAAGGGTAGATAAAGATAGCTCTAATTCTTCGCAAGTTCGCTTTGAGTCGAATTTGCAAGCGTTTATTGAGCAAATGCGCGCCGCGCCGGATTTAGCCGAGCAGATGACAAAAATTATTCAGCTTCTTCGCTCAACCGTTGCAACCCCGGGCCTTGATGCAGGAGTTGCAAATGAAATTTCGCAATTTTTACAATTATTAACAATGGACGAAGGGCAGTTCAGAGATTTTTTCCTCTCGCAAATGGGCAGTAAAAGCAGATTTACCGGCCCATTATTTGCACTTTTAAGGCAAGCTTATAATTCCACAAACGCTCAAGGTTCTAAAGAGGCAATTTTAAATTTTGTTAAGCGTTTTAGCGATTTTTCGCAAACGGCGCATATTTCAGACGGAATTTTAGCTAATTTAAAAGATATTGAGGGCAGTATCCCCGAAAGTTGGCGCGCGCAGCTTTCTCAATATTCAAGCGAGCTTCAAGAGGGCTTTTTAACCGGCACTCGCTCGCAAAATTTAGATTTATTGCAAAATAAAATTATCCCTTATTTAAGTTCATATATAGAGCGCACCCACGACATGGGCAGTGCACGCGATATTTTAAGCCTTCTTTTACTCTCTGTTGCGCGGTATGAGAACGGCGCGGAAGATGCTATGCTTGCCGCTTTTAGGCAAATGAGCTCTTTTAGTGAAATTTTAAGCCAGCTGTCTGAAATAGATTCCAATGATGTTTTGCGTTTACTGCAAAGCGGCGAATATGTAAAAAGCGTGCAGGAAGATGAATTTGCAAAGCGTTTTTCGCTTGCTGCAAACCAAGCTTTAGGCGGGCAATATGGCACAGATGCAAAAGATGTTTTTTCTCAAATAATAAAAGCCTTACTAATTAACGAAAGTGTTTATATGCCTTTAAACCACGTTATGCTGCCTGTTGATTTTAATGGGAATATGATGTACAGTGAAATGTGGGTAGACCCGGACGCCCACAAAGAAGGGCGTGGCGAGGGCGAGAGCGGCCAAAACAAAATGCAATTTTTATGCAAGTTAGATTTGCAAAATTTAGGCTTTATGGAAATGGCGTTCTCTGTGCGGCAAGACAATGTGGAAATGCAAATTTTCGCACCTGAAGTTATAGCAAAAAATTCAGAAACCGTTGCAAAAGATATTCGAGAAATTTTAAGTTCACACGGGTTTAATTCAAAAGAAGTGGCCGTTGAAAAACTAATAACGCCGCTTGCAATAACACAGGTTTTCCCAAATTTATTGGAAGGTAGGCAAGGTGTAAATGTCAAGATATAAGCTTTCAAAACGCGCTGTGGCTTTACATTATGATGAAAACAGCCAAGCGCCGGTTATTGTCGCATCGGGTATGGGAAATTTAGCTGAAAAAATAGTGCAAGTTGCAAGCGATAACGGTGTTCCCGTATACGAGGATAACTCTTTGGCTACCATTCTTTCGCAACTTGAACTTGGGCGTGAAATACCGCCTGAACTATATGAAGCAATTGTTGAAATATATTTGTATTTCCTACAGTTTGACCCAAACGACCCAGGCAAATTTGCAAGGCAGCGCATGGAATTTATGACGGCAAAAGCACCTGACCCGCCCACTGAATTAGCAAACGAACAAGTACAGCAGGCACAAACGCAAGAAGAAACACAATTGGAAGTAGGAGGAGAACAAGCACATGGCATTTAAATATAAAATTTTAGACAGCGCAGATAGGTTTTTAGGCATTGCTTTTTCCGATGATAGCTATCAAAAGCCGCTTTGGCGCCTGACATTTAGCGAAGCAGATTGCCAAAATGTTTTAAAGCATGAATTTGTTAAACTTGTTTGCCCCTCTACTGAAATTCCGCCAATTGAAGGGCGTGTTTTATATAACCACGGTAATGTTGTAACTGTGCGCGGCATGCGCATTAGGGAAAATTTGCGCATACCCGTTAAATTCGACACATTTATTTTACCAATAGACGGCAAATGGGTTGCCCGAAGAAAAATACGCTCTCACGATATAAGTTGTGGCGGCTTTGCGTTTTACAGCGAAGAGGAATTGCAAAAAGATGAAGTTTTTGAAACAGTTATTCCCATTACCACACAGCCGCTTGTTTTGCGTGTAAAAGTGCTAAGAAAAGATAAAATTTCTTCAACTTCCAACAAATTTTTATATGCTGCGGAATTCCTTGATATGCTTCACGAAGAAGAAATATTAGTGCGTGAAGCGGTTTTCCTTTTACAGAAAAACTATATACTTAAAGAGTAATTTTGTTTGCTAATTAACAGTTTTTTACATATGCAATTATTAATTACATAAACCCACGTTTATTATTTCTATAAATAACACGTTCCAAGGCAAATTTTCATGCCAATAATTTAAACGCCCCTGCGTTTAAATATATTGGCATTTTTGTTAAACCCTATAATTGTAAAGGAGAGTACCATGAAAAGGCAAAATAAAACGCAAATAGAGTTTTTGCTTTTACACATTTTTACAACTGTTTTTCTTTTAGCAGAGCTTTTTTATTCGCCCATTTATATAGAGCTTGCCATTGTTATTTTGGCGGCGGCTTATATTATATACGGCGCTTGCCTTTGTGTGGGCTATTTGATGTATGGCTACTCGCATTTAAGCGATATGCGTTTGTTTTTTGGGCTTTTATCTATCACGTTTGGCGCATTGGGTATTGCATACAATGATATGATTTATACAAATCTTTTGCTGTTTTCAATTGTGCTTTTATTGTTTAGCTCTATTTTTATTTTACAACGAGCTGTTAATATGATGAGAAACTACAAAAAAGGTGGCAAAAGAGCGCTTATTTTATCTTTTACAGGCATTGCCGTAACAGCATTATGTATATTATTGCTGCAATATTCACCACAATATTTTTTAAATAAAGATACAATTTCTTTAATTTTATTAATTTTTAATAGCTTTTCACTGTTTGTTTATGGTATAATTGTTACCGGCAAACAAAAAGCTATATCATTTGCTTCAAAAAAAGCACAAAATGCATTAATTACAAGCACCACCATCGAAGACACTTTGGAATTTGATGCACTTAAAGTTAAAACAAATTACGCTATTAACGGAGCAAAAGAAAACAAAAATAGCATAACTAAAGAGCCGGCTGATTCTTGGACCATATTGCGCCCTTGTGAAGAGGAGCTTTTCACTAAGCGAGCAAGCGCAAACAATATGCATACTGATATAGATAATATTTATATTTATGCGCCGCTTGCGCAAGAAAAACAAGGGCTTACCGATACAAGTGCTGATAACAATGCAGTAAGTCCTCAAACAAGTAGTAACAGCAGCGATAACGGCAATGAAACACCTGGTTAAAACAGATAAGGGGAATAAATTTGAAAATAGGGCTAGACATAGGCAGCACAACCATTAAATGTCTTGTGTTTGATGAAAAAAACAAAATTATATATAAAACTTACGAGCGACATTTTGCGCATATTACGCAAAAAACAATTGAGCTTTTACAGCGTTTAAACAATGAATTTGCAAAGGGCAAGCCTGTTTGCATTGCCATAAGCGGCAGCGCCGGAATGGGGCTTGCGAATTCATGCAACGTTCCTTTTGTGCAAGAGGTTTATGCAACAAATATAGCAACAAAAAAATATGTTAATAACGCCGATGTTGTAATTGAGCTTGGCGGCGAAGATGCGAAAATTTTGTTTTTAACAAACGGCACCGAAGTGCGCATGAACGGCAGCTGTGCAGGCGGCACGGGTGCTTTTATAGACCAAATGGCTACGCTATTAAAAATAGCGCCCGACGAAATGAACACTTTAGCGCAAAATGCGAGCAAAACCTACACAATAGCAAGCCGCTGTGGCGTTTTCGCCAAAAGCGATATACAGCCGCTTATAAACCAAGGCGCAAGCATTGAGGATATATCTTCGAGTATATTCAGCGCTGTTGTTAACCAAACAATAGCAGGCCTTGCACAGGGGCGTGAAATAAGCGGAAACATAGTTTATTTAGGCGGGCCTTTAACATTTTTCGAGCAACTTCGAAAAAGCTTTGATTTTGCGCTTGGCACAAATGGCATTTGCCCTAAAAACAGCCTTTATTTTGTTGCGGCAGGCTCTGCTTTTTGCGCAGATGAGCAATTATGCCTCGAGGAAATTATAGAAAAGCTTAAAAACAACACACATGCACAAATTACAAATGTGAGCAATGCGCTTTTTGAAAGCAAAGAGGATTATGAAAATTTTTGCAATAGGCACAATAGCGCAAGTGTTGCACGAAAAAATTACGGTGAACATGTTGGAAGCTTGCACCTTGGCATAGATGCAGGTAGCACCACATTAAAAGTTGCCGTTATAGACGACGACGCTAATTTAATATATACAAAATACCGCACAAATAACGCGAGCCCCGTTACGGCTCTGCGCGAAATATTGAACGATGTTTACACCGATTGCCCCGGCATTAAGTTTAAAACTTCCTGTGCCACAGGCTATGGCGAAGACATGATGAAGAGCGCCTTTCGAATTGATGAGGGCGTTGTTGAAACTGTTGCACATTTTACAGCCGCACGCTACTTTATGCCCGATGTTGACTTTGTTATAGACATAGGCGGCCAAGATATGAAGTGCTTCAAAGTTGAAAACGGCGCTATAAGCGACATATTTTTAAACGAGGCATGTTCTTCGGGGTGCGGCAGTTTTCTTCAAACATTTGCCCACGCTTTAGGGCAAAGCACAAAAGATTTTGCTAAAATAGGCCTTTTCGCTAAAAACCCTGTTCAGCTTGGCAACAGGTGCACTGTTTTTATGAACAGCAGTGTTAAACAAGCCCAAAAAGACGGCGCAAGCATAGAAAGTATATCCGCCGGCCTTGCGATGAGCGTTGTTAAAAACGCTTTATATAAAGTTATTCGCGCTAGTTCCCCCGAGGACTTAGGGCGAAAAATTGTTGTACAAGGCGGCACTTTTTACAACGATGCTGTTTTGCGCGCTTTTGAAACAGAAATGGGCGCAGAGGTTATTCGCCCCGATATAAGCGGCGTTATGGGCGCTTTCGGCGCGGCTATCCATGGAAAAAACAGCAGTAAACAAAGCCAAAGCACTATTATTAGCGAAGAGGAATTGCAAAATTTCACACACAGCGTAAAACACACTGTGTGCGGCCTTTGCACAAACAACTGCCAGCTTAATATAAGCAGTTTTTCAGGCGGTGGCAGATTTATAAGCGGCAACAAATGCGAGCGCCCCACAACAAAAAAGGCAACGGATAACTCGCTTAATTTATTTGAATACAAGCGTGAACTGCTAAGCGGCCTCGAAACGCCAACAGGCAAAAGGGGTACAATTGGTATTCCACTTGCTTTAAATATGTATGAGATGCTGCCGTTTTGGCACGCTTTTTTCACAAAGCTCGGTTTTGGCGTTGTACACAGCGGCTTTTCCGACAGAGATTTATATATAAACGGGCAAGCGGGTATTCCAAGCGACACCGTGTGTTTTCCCGCAAAACTCGTTCACGGGCATATAAACAAGCTATCTAATATGGCTTTAAGCGCTATTTTCTACCCTTGTATGACTTATAATTTCGATGAAAAAAAGGGTGATAACCACTATAACTGCCCTGTTGTGGCATACTACCCCGAGGTTATAGCCTCAAACAGTGCCCATTTAACAGATATGAGCCTTTTATATCCATATTTAGGCGTGCATAGGCAAAAGGATTTCAATAAAAAAATGCAAAAATTCTTAAAAGAAAACTTGTGCAATATAAGCGTTAAAGAAGTTAGCGAGGCCACTACGGCTGCTTTTAGCGCATATGAAGATTATATGCTTAAAGTACAAATGCGCGCTATGCAAATTATTTTTAAAGCCAGAGCTGAGGGCAAAAAAATATTGGTGCTGGCAGGGCGCCCTTACCATGTAGACCCTGAAATTAACCACGGTATAGATAAACTTATTTGCAACTACGGTGCGGCGGTTATAACGGAAGACAGCATTGCACATTTAACCGATAATTTCAAAACATCTTCCATTAACCAGTGGACATATCACTCAAGGCTCTACTCTGCCGCAAAATATGTTACAAGCCAATATGATATGGAACTTGTTCAGCTTGTTAGCTTTGGTTGCGGGCTTGACGCTATCACCACAGACGAAGTTAAAGAAATTTTGCAAGACGGCGGCAAGCTTTGCACACAAATTAAAATAGACGAAATTACAAATTTAGGCACTGTTGGCATTAGGCTTCGCAGTTTATTTGCAGCCTCCAACGAAAGAAGCCATGCCCAACAAATTTAAGGAGAACACTATGCAGCAATCCTACGCTCTTTTCACAAAAGAGATGAAAAAGACACACACCATATTAATTCCCAATATGGCAGATATCCACTTCAAATTAGTTGAAGGCGCCTTTAAAGACGAGGGCTATAATGTTAAAGTTCTTAGCAACAAGGGCGAAAGCGTTGCCGCAGAAGGGCTGAAATATGTTCACAACGATACATGTTACCCTGCCCTTTTAGTTATTGGCCAATTTATAGACGCCCTTAAAAGCGGTGAGTTTAACCCCGACAAAACAGCTTTGCTTTTAACGCAAACAGGCGGCGGTTGTAGGGCTTCAAACTACATACATCTTTTGCGAAAAGCGCTTGTAAAAGCGGGGTTTGCGCAAGTTCCTGTTGTTAGCATAAATTACTCGGGCCTTGAAAAGGAAAACGGTTTTAAGCTAAACCTTTCTTTTTTAAAGAAAATTATTGCCGGCATATTCTACGGCGATATGCTAATGGCACTTTCCAACCAAACAAGGCCTTATGAAAACCATAAGGGCGACACCGAAAAAATGCTTGAAAAATGGCTTACTATAATACCCAGTATGTTCAGCGATAATTTAGGCATTAAATTAGACCAAATGCGCAAGAGCTTTAAGGCCATTGCGCAAGATTTCGCCAGTATTGAGATAACTCATACGCCAAAAATGAAAGTTGGCATTGTTGGCGAAATTTATGTTAAGTATTCAGCACTTGGCAATAATGATTTAGAAAAGTTTTTGCGCAGCCAAGATTGTGAAGTTAATGTTCCGGGTTTAATGGGCTTTTTACAATATTGCATAGCAAATTACGAAGAAACTATAAAAATTTACGGCGGCAGCCTTATGGTAAAATCTATTGCACAATTTTTGCTTGCCTATATTGAAAAAAGAGAAAAGCTAATGTGCCAGGCAATATATCTTTACAGCAATTTCCATGCGCCCACACCTTTCTCACAACTTCGTAAAATGGCAGACGGCATTATAGGGCGCGGCGTTAAAATGGGCGAGGGCTGGCTTTTAACCGCTGAAATGATGGAACTTCAAAGCATTGGCTTTGAAAATATTATTTGCACACAGCCTTTTGGCTGTTTACCTAACCATATTTGCGGTAAAGGCATGATAAATAAAATTCGCTCTGTTTACCCCAATGCCAATATAACACCTATAGATTACGACCCCGGCGCTACAAGGGTAAACCAAGAAAACCGCATTAAGCTTATGCTTTCTATGGCTAAAGAGCGCTTGAACTCGCAAGATGATGATAATAACACCATCAATCATAAAAGAGAGCAAGAAAAACGCTTGCCAAAATCGCAAAAGAAAAGGCGTGTTGTTAAACAGCATTAAAATAATGTAATGGCAATATTTCTTTTACACACTAATAATTAATTTACAAACTATTTACTTGTGAGGTATGACATAATGAGCGATAAACCCGTAAATTTTTTAACTGAAGTTATTGATGAAGATTTAGCGCAAGGTAAAGTTAACACCGTGCACACTCGTTTTCCCCCTGAGCCGAACGGCTATTTGCACATTGGTAGCGTTAAAGCTATTTATATTAACAACAGCATAGCAAAAGCATACGAGGGTAAATTCAACTTGCGCTACGACGATACAAACCCCGAGCGCGAAGATGACGAGTATGTAAAAAGCATATATGAAGATTTAATATGGCTTGGTGCAAACCCTAACGGTGGCGTTTTTTACGGCAGTGACTATTTCGAAGAATGTTATAATTACGCCGAAAAGCTTATAAAAGACGGCAAGGCATATGTTTGCGATTTAACAAAAGAGCAAATGCAAAAATACAGAGGCAGCGATGCCGGACAACCGGGCAGATTAAGCCCTTACAGGGATAGAAGCGTTGATGAAAACCTTGATTTATTCCGCCGCATGAAAAACGGTGAATTTAAAGAGGGCGAGCGCACGTTGCGTGCTAAAATAGATATGTCCAGCCCTAATATGAATATGCGCGATCCGGCTTTATACCGCATAAAATACGCTCATCACCACAGGCAAGGCGATAAGTGGTGCATTTACCCTATGTATGACTATGCACACCCACTGCAAGACGCTTTAGAGGGCATTACCCACTCTATGTGTAGCTTAGAGTTTGAAAACCACCGCCCACTTTACGATTGGGTTGTGCAAAACTTAGGCTTTGGCGAGTTCCCAAAACAGCGTGAATTTGCGCGCCTTAATATAACAAACACTGTTATGAGCAAGCGCTATTTGCGCGAGCTTGTTGAAACAAACACAGTTGATGGCTGGGACGACCCACGCATGCCCACATTAAGCGGTTTGCGCCGCCGTGGCTATTCACCCACAAGCCTGTTAAAATTTGTAGAGCTTGCAGGCGTTGCTAAAAGCAATAGCCTTTTAGATGCAAGAATGCTTGAATATTGCATACGCACAGAGCTTGATGCAAGCGCAACAAGAAGAGTGGCTGTTTTAGAGCCAATTAAGCTAATTATCGATAACTACCCCGAGGATAAAGAGGAAGTTTTCTCGCTTCAAAACAACCCAAAAGACGAAAATGCCGGCAGGCGCGATGTTGCGTTTAGCAAAGAGCTTTATATTGAAAAAACAGATTATGCCGAGGTGCCGCCACCTAAATTCCAAAGGCTAACTCCCGGAAAAGAAGTGCGCTTGATGGGCTCTTATATTGTGAAATGCACCCACGCAGACACAGATGAAAACGGCGAAGTTATTGCAGTTCACTGCACAGCAGACATTGAAACAAGCAATAAAATGCCTCTTGACGGGCGCAAAGTTAAGGGCACAATCCACTGGGTTAGCGCAAAGCACGCTGTTAAAGCAGATGTGAATTTATATAATAATCTTTTCACACAAGAGAATATGAACGATATTCCCGAGGGCGCAGATTTCAAAGATTTTTTAAACCCCGAAAGCGTAATTGCACTAAAAAGCTGTATGCTTGAAGCCGCTTTAAGTGAGGCCGCCGACGGCGAAGTGTTCCAATTTGTGCGCATGGGCTACTTTAAAAAAGACAGTAAAAACTCAGGCACATTCTTGCGCGTTGTAACATTAAAAGACGGCTTTAAATTTACACAAAATTAAAAAAATATTATTGTAACAGAAAAGAGATTAATTTTATGACATACACAACAAAAGGCGTTTGTTCACGCAGTATAGATATAGAATTAGACGGCACTAAAATCAAAAGTGTTGCTTTTACAGGTGGTTGCCCAGGCAACGCTTTGGGCATAAGCCAACTTGTAAAGGGCATGGACGCTGCCGAGGTTATAAGCAAGTTTAAAGGTGTAAAATGCGGCGATAAACCCACATCTTGCCCAGACCAACTTTCTATAGCCCTAAGCGAGCTTACCAACGCTTAACTCTATAAGCTTTTTAGCATTCCCCTTTTAATTAACCACTTTACCCACTTATAAACCGGCAAGCTTTCGCTTGCCGGTTTTTTATATGCTACTTTTTCCCAAAATTAATAATATATTCATAAATTATTAACCATTTATAATATTTAATATGTAATAATATTTAAGTAAACTAAAATAATATTGCATATAAACTATCAGTTAAACGGAGGGATATTTTGCAAAATACAAACAACAATAATTTAAGCGAGCATTTATGGTTAAATTGTCACAATTTTTTTAAAACTGTAAAAAATATGGCGAATGATGTTGGCCTTAAAGGCACAGAAATGCAAGCTTTAATGGCTTTAGCTTATTTTCACGAAAACGATGCATCAAGCGATTTAAAGCTTAACACCCGCCCTGTTGCCGTGGGCGAACTTGTTTCAAAGCTAGGGCTTAGCCACTCTGCCACCAGCCAAAAAATAAGTGCCTTGGAAGAACACGGCTTTATAGAGCGCACATTTAACAAAACCGACAAAAGGGTTATTTGTGTGGCTTTAACCGAAAAGGGCATTGAAAAAATTGAGAGTACCAAACAAAAAATAAGTAAAATATTGCAAAATTCTATTGATGAGTTCGGAAGTGAAAATACATGCCAATTTATTAATCTACTAAATGAATTTTGCACTGTAATAAATAAAAACAGACAAAGTGAGGAAAAATAATATGTGGAAAACCAAAAAATATTTAAAACCATATATACTATTTTTAGTTTTAGGCGTCATTATGTTATTCGGGCAAGTTATGCTGGAACTTCGCTTGCCTGCAATAATGAGCGAAATTGTAGACACAGGCATTCAGCAATCGGGTGTAACAGATATTGCACCACGTGCCATAAGCGCTGAAAACATGTCCCTTATGCAATTATTCATGAGCGAGAATGAAATAAGCCTTGTGAACGAGCACTATGCGCAAAACTCAGCTGCAAGTGATGAATTCCCAAATGCAAACGAAGATACTTTATACTTGAGCGAAATTGACGATGCAACAAAAACGCAATTAGACAGTGCCTTCACAAATGCTTCTTACGCCCTTATAACTGCAGTTCAAAGCATAAGTGCACAAATGCCCGAGGATATGCAAGCTCAGGCGCAAAGCGAAAGCACCGAAGAGCAAACAGCTGAAATTGATTTAGCGCTATTGCGCGAAACTCTTTTGCCTATTTTTGCAATAAGTTCCTCGCAAAACCCAATGCGAGCTGCTATTGACGATGCAATAACTATTGCACAAAACACAGACGAGCTTATAAAAGGGCCAACCGCTTCAATATTTACAATTGCTATTTATGAAGAGCTAGGTGCAGATTTAAGCGCTATGCAAAATTCTTATATATTTAATCAAGGTGCAACCATGCTTGTTGTTTGCTTATTTATTTTAGTTTTTGCGTTCGGCGCAGGCTATTGTTTATCAAAATTAGGCGCAGGCGTTGCAAGAGATATGCGTTTAGATATATTTAAGCGCGTTTCAACTTTTACAAACAAAGAGATGGATAAGTTCAGCACTGCCAGCTTAATTACACGCACCACAAACGATATTACACAAGTTCAAACATTCTACACCATGGGCCTTAAAATTCTATGCTATGCACCGCTTATGGGTATTGGTGGTTTAATTATGGCGCTTAACCAAGCAGTTGCGATGGCATGGATAATTGCACTTGCAATAGGCATATTAATTGCCATAATTGCAGCATTATTTTTAATTGCAATTCCCCGTTTTAAGAAAATGCAAACTTTAATAGATAAATTAAACCTTGTAAGCCGTGAAAATTTAAGCGGCATGATGGTTATAAGAGCTTTTGCAACACAAGATTTTGAGGAAAAACGCTTTGATGTAGCAAATAAAGATTTAACTGCAAACACATTATTTGTAAGCCGTGTTATGGTTGTTTTAATGCCTGCTATGATGCTTTTAATGAATATAACAATGCTATTGGTTGTTTGGGCGGGCGCAGATTTAATATCTATGAGCCAAATGCAAGTTGGCGAAATGATGGCATTTATGCAGTATGCGCTGCAAGTTATTATGGCGTTCTTCTTTGTTAGCATGATATTTATAATGCTTCCAAGGGCAACAGTTTCAGCCGAGCGCATAAACGAAGTTGTAACAACTCCTACAAGTGTTTTAGACCCAACTAGCCCCAAATCATTAGATAAAACAACAAAAGGCGAAATTGCATTTAACAATGTTAGTTTTAAATACCACGGTGCAAAAGAAAACGTTCTGGAGAACATAAGTTTCACAGCAAAACCCGGGCAAACAACCGCTTTTATCGGCTCTACGGGCAGCGGTAAAAGCACACTTATTAATTTAATTCCCCGTTTTTACGATACCACAGATGGAAGTATAACTATTGACGGTGTGAATGTTAAAGACATTACACAAAAGAACTTGCGCGATTTAGTAGGCTATGTGCCGCAAAAAGGTATGCTGTTCAGCGGCACTGTTAAAAGCAATGTGCTTTACAGCGACGAAAACGCAGGCGAGGATGTAATGCAAAAAGCCGCTGAAATTGCGCAGGCAACAGAATTCATAGAAAAGCTTGACAATAAATATGAGAACACCATCAGCCAAGGCGGCACAAATGTTTCAGGCGGCCAGCGCCAGCGCTTATCTATAGCAAGGGCGCTCGCAAAAAAAGCACCTATTTATATTTTCGACGACACTTTCAGTGCCTTAGACTTTAAAACAGATGCTAAACTGCGCAAAGCACTTAAAGGCTACACCGAAAACGCAACTGTATTAATTATTGCACAGCGAGTTTCTACAATAATGGGCGCAGAGCAAATTGTTGTGCTAAATGATGGGAAAATTGCAGGCATAGGAACACATAAAGAATTACTAGCAAACTGTGTAACCTATAGGGAAATTGCAGAAAGTCAGCTATCGAAGGAGGAATTGGAATAATGGCAGAACAAAAAAACAACAAACAAAACTCCCAAAGAAAAGGCCCAGGCGGCCCGGGCGGCCCGGGCGGCGGCCCGGGTGGCGGCGTTTCCGGAATGATAGTTGGCGAAAAGGCCAAAGATTTTAAAGGCACAATAAGAAAGCTCTTAAAATATTTAAGCCGCTATTTGCCGCAAATTATTATTGCGCTTATATGTGCTGTAGCCTCAACCGTTTTTGCAATTGTAGGCCCAAGCATTTTAGGCAACGCCACAACTTTGCTTTTTGAAGGCGTTATGCTTATGATTTCGGGCGCAGGCTCAATAGATTTTGCTGCAATAGCAGATATTCTTTTATTCTTACTTGCTATTTATTTAATTAGCGCCGCGCTATCTTATATTCAAGGCTGGGTTATGGCGAACGCCGCTACAAAAATAAGCTATGTTATGCGCAAAGATATTAGCCAAAAAATAAATAAAATGCCGCTTTCCTACTTTGATAAAACCCCACAAGGCGACGTTTTAAGCCGCATTACAAACGATGTAGACACTGTTACAAACACATTAAACCAAAGCTTATCTCAAACTATAACAGCTATTACAACGCTTATTGGTATTTTAATAATGATGCTTACAATAAGCCCTCTTATGACAGTTGTTGCGCTTTTAGTGCTTCCCGCTTCGGCAATAAGCGTTATGCTGATAGTTAAGCGCAGCCAGCCTTTATTCCAAAAGCAGCAAGATTCTATTGCGCTTGTGAATAGCCATGTTGAAGAGATGTATGGCGGGCATATAGTAGTTAGAGCATTTAATGGCGAAGATAAAAGCATAAACACTTTTAATAAAATAAACGATGAGTTATATGAAAGCGCATGGAAAAGCCAATTTTTAAGCGGCCTTATGATGCCTGTAATGAATTTCATTAGCAAGTTAGGCTATGTTGGCGTTTGCGTTTTGGGCGGCTTTTTAGCACTTAACGGCTCTATAACCGTTGGTAATATTCAAAGTTTTATTCAATATATAAACCGCTTCACACAGCCCCTACAGCAAATTGCTTCAATTAGCAATGTTTCACAGCAAACAGCGGCAGCAGCAGAGCGTGTATTTGAATTTTTAGAAGAAGCTGAAGAAGTTGCAGAAGAACAAAACCCAATTAATGTTGATAAAATTGACGGTACTGTTTCCTTTAAAAATGTTAATTTCGGTTATGTGCCTGAAAAAACTATTATAAACGATTTCTCAATGGATATAGCAAGCGGCAAAAAAATAGCGATAGTAGGCCCTACAGGCGCCGGCAAAACCACTATAGTTAAGCTTTTAATGCGCTTTTACGATGTTAACAGCGGCGCAATTATGCTTAGCGGAAATGATATACGCAAATTTAACCGCAATGAGCTTCGCGACAGCTTTGGCATGGTGCTTCAAGACACATGGCTGTATAGCGGCAGTATAATGGAGAACATCCGCTATGGGCGCCTTAACGCCAGCGACGAAGACGTTTTGGCAGCAGCAAAAGCCGCACAGGTAGACCATTTTGTTCACACATTGCCCGACGGCTACGACACAGTGTTAAATGAAGAAGCAAGCAATGTAAGCCAGGGGCAAAAACAGCTTTTAACCATTGCAAGAACTATTATATCAGACCCTAAAATCCTCATATTCGACGAGGCAACTTCAAGCGTAGACACAAGAACAGAGCTTGCAATTCAAAGCGCTATGGATAATTTAATGAAAGGGCGCACAAGCTTTATAATCGCCCATAGGCTTTCAACAATTAAAAACGCCGATATAATTTTAGTTATGAAAGACGGCGATATTGTTGAAACAGGTAGCCACGAAGAACTTATGGACAAAGCCGGTTTCTATGCAGATTTATACAATAGCCAATTTGCAAGCAAAAACGACGAGGCTGTTTAACTTTTCAAAACTAAATTTACAAGCAAAAAAGCACGGGGAGCTGTTCCGATTGAACAGCCCCCGTGCTTTTTGTTGCAACAACGTCGTAAAAAATATATCTCACTCCGTTTTAAATCCAAAATTATTTAAAAGAAAATCATTATCTCGCCAGTCATCTTTTATTTTTACCCAGCATTTAAGGTTAACTTTGCAGTCTAGCATTTTTTCGCAATCTTCTCTTGCCTGGCTTGCTATTGTTTTAAGCATTGCACCATTTTTACCTATTATCATGCCTTTATGCGTCTTTTTCTCGCAGTAAATATTTACATCTATATCAATAATTTCACCACTGCGATTTTGCCTTTCTTTAAAGCTCTCTACTGTAACTGCTGTGCCGTGCGGCAATTCGTCGCGCAAGTTTAAAAGAATTTTCTCGCGCATTAACTCAGCTACAATAACTTTTTCAGGCATATCTGTGTAGGCATCGCTCGGAAAATAGTGAACACCTAAAACGGCATATTCATTTATTTTATCCAAAACGGCCTCGCAGCCCTCGTTATTCTTTGCGCTTATTGCATAAACTTCATCGAACACTGAAAGCTCTTTTATATAATTTATACGCTCGTGTAATTGTGTGAGCTTGCTCATTTTATCCGTTTTATTAACAGCGGCTATCGCAGGCACTTTTTTCGCTTTAATACCTTCAACAAGCTCCTTTTCTGCTTCGTTTATCTCGCCAAACGGCTCAAAAAGCATAAGAACAACATCAACTTCTTCTATGCTTGTAAGCGACGTTTTTTGCATGCGCTTTCCAAGCTTAGTCCTCGGTTTATGTATGCCGGGTGTATCAAGAAAAACATATTGCAATTCATCTTTTGTTAAAACGCCCGTTATTTTTGTGCGCGTTGTTTGTGGTTTATCTGTTACAATGGCAAGCTTTTCGCCTAAAAAGCTGTTGGTTAGCGAAGATTTCCCAACATTCGGCCTACCAACTATTGCCACAAAAACCGATTTTGTATCATTATTTTGCATTTCGTCTCACTTTCTGAAAATAAACACAGCCGAAAACAATATAGTAAGCAAAAACGATACTGCGCCTATAATATTTGTTGATAGCTTATTTATAATACCGCTAATTATTTCAATATCCCAAAACAAAAAAACACCGCAAAAAACTGCGCCGATACTAGCTACCAATACAGCCGCTGCGCAAATATCTTTTATATCGCGAGCTATATCGTTTTTATCGGGAGATAATTTATTTACAATCCTCTCTATTGCCGAGTTAACCAGCTCTAGGCAAATAACAAGGCAAACAATGAGTGTTAAAAGTATATACTCCGCTTTTGAAAAGTTATAAAACAATATTGCAAATGCAAAAACATACATTGCCGCAACTAAATGAAAGCGCAAATTTCGCTCATACTTAACTGCGGTGAAAAAACCTCTAAATGCATAAAAGAAGCTGCAAATAAAGCGTTTAAACGCCATATTAAACCTCATCCGGTGTATAAGAAGATGTTCTTGCAAGGCCTAATTTTATTAGCGTTGCTTCTTCCTTTTCGCGCATTTTAACAGCTTCCATCCCACCGTTTTCATGGTCGTACCCCAAAAGGTGATACATTGAATGAACAGTTAAAAACGCCACTTCACGCTGCAAATTATGCCCATACATATCTGATTGCTCTACAGCCCTTTGCATAGATATTACAATATCGCCCAACATTTTTGCGCCTGTGTCTTTATTTGTGTCGTATTTACCTTCACACCCTAAAGGAAAACTAAGCACATCTGTTGGGGTTTTTTTATTCCTATATTGCTCGTTCAATTGGGCTATTTGCATATCGTCCACAAACATAACACTAACTTCAGCCTCGTAATTAATACCCTCAGCATTAAGCACAGCATTACAAGCGCGCCTAATTAAAATTCTTAAGCCCGATGGTATTTTAACTTCCTTTTGATTATTTGTTATATAAACTTTATGCGCCATTCATTCACTTCCCGTTCTTATCTTTTTGGATAATTTGCTTTTGTTTTTTGTGCCTTTTCATATGCTTTAATAATATCTTGCACTAATCTGTGCCTAACAACATCTTTTTCGCTAAAGCTAACCTGCGCTATGCCCTCAATTTTGCTAAGCACTTTTAGCGCATCTACAAGGCCGCTTTTTGAACTTTGCGGTAAATCTATTTGCGTTATATCACCTGTTACAACAACTTTACTGTCTGCACCCATGCGTGTTAAAAACATCTTCATTTGCTCGGGGCTTGTGTTTTGCGCTTCATCTAAAATAATAAATGCATTGTCTAAAGTTCTTCCTCGCATATACGCAAGCGGCGCAACTTCAATAATTTGTTTTTCGTGTAGTTTCTGGTAAGTTTCCATGCCAAACATATCGAAAAGGGCATCGTAAAGCGGGCGCAAGTATGGGTCTACTTTATTTTGTAAATCCCCGGGTAAAAAGCCTAATTTTTCGCCGGCTTCAACCGCAGGGCGCGTTAAAATAATGCGCTCTATCTCATGCGCTTTAAAGCTTTTAACTGCCATTGCAACAGCTAAATATGTTTTGCCGGTGCCGGCAGGGCCAACACCAAATGTAATTGCATTTTTGCGTATAGCATTCAAATAGGTTTTTTGCCCCAATGTTTTAGGGCGTATGGGCTTGCCTTTCGCCGTTACCAAAACAGTGTCGCCTAAAAGTTCTGCCACTTTTTCTTCGTTGCCGCTAACCGCAAGCGATATGCAATACCTAATAGCTTGCTCTGTTAAATCTGCACCGTCTTTATACATTGATAGCACAGCATTTATTGCTTTAGATGCATTTTTTGCGTTCTCTTCATCGCCTGCTATTTTAATTTGAGTATCTCTGCAAATTATATTTACATTAAAGTTCTTTTCTATTAATTTTGCATACTCATCACCGTTTCCAAAAATCGCAAGTAATGTGTCAATATCCTGTACCTCTATAAAAACATCAGCCATTATGCACCTCATTTATATCCATGTTAATATTATAACATATTACATAGTTACAAAAAAGCTATTACGCAATTTTTACGTTTAGATTTTACCTTGCTATTTTCTTCTACTCCTTGTGCAAAACTACCAAAAAAACAGCCTTATTTCTTCAAAAGTATTCATCTTGCCATTTTTTATGCTATTTATTCCAGCCTTCCTCTATTTTTGCAATATTGGCTACTGCTTCAAACTCTATACGCATTGTAATGCTTTTTTCATCTATTTGCACGCTTTCATTTGCACTTGTAATTTCACATTCGGGCAAATCGTTTGCAAGCTGTGTTAATATTTTATCCCTTGCAATATCTACTGCTTGCTCGTTTGTGTAATTTACAATTTCGTCTTCTATTTGCCTGTGTGTTTGCATTTTTATTGTTGCGGGCAGCGGCAAGCCAAATATAGTTAGCGGCTTATATGTAATTGTTAGGGCAGTATTTTCGCCTTGCTTATTAAAATTTAGCAGGCTTAATTCCGCGCCGAATAATAAAAGCGATTGCTCTTTATAAGTTTGCATATTAGGCAGTTGGGTTTTTATTTGAAGTGGCTGGGTTATTTCATAAGTTTTTTGCACACTTGCATACACTTTTGCTATTGCGCGCTCTGTGTGCAGTTTATCGTATTTGCCTATTATTAAAGCGCTTACAATAACATCGCCCTCGCTAACGCTTTGCCCCTCGCTTTTTTCTATAAAGCCGCCCTCCACTTCAAGCCTTTGAATAATACCATCGCAAAGTGCAACTATTGCCGCAGGCTCCTCCGGCTGTGTTTCGGGCACCGGCACAGCGTCTACTTTTTCAACAATCAGCTTACCTTTCACAAAGTTTAATTTTATCCAGCTATAGGCATCATTCTCCAAAAATAAATCATATTGCACTGTTTTTAAATCGTGCGTGTTAACAATTGCACCCTCTTGTATATTAGCCTCGTAAAGTTGCGCGCGCAAAAACATTTGCTCTTCGCTTGTAAAATTGTGAAACTGCACCGTCCACACCATTTGCGGGAAAATCACCAGCGATAAAAACAGCAAAAGCGCGCCTATCGCAATGCCAAGCCTATGCCTATAAGGCCAAAGCCAAAAATATAGGCCATGCTTGTTTTTCACTTTTAAAACACATCTGCTTCGCCTTGCAATTTTGTGCAGCTTTTTATAATATCTTAAAGGAACAACAGCTGTTAAGCCTAAACTATTTGCTTTTAGTTTATATATGGGTATATCATTTTTCATGCAATCGTTTAAAAAGTTTACATAAAGGCCGCCTATTATTTCAAATTCCACAAACCCGAAAATTTCCTTAAATAATTTCACTTTTCTCACCACCGCTATTATATAAAAACACTACTGAAAATATTTTCCCCTTTATTCTGGTTTTTTGCTTTGTTAATGTTTCCAAAAACAAATCATCTCCACTTATTTGTGCATTAATATTACCCATTTTTAATATAATATTTGTAGAGGTGTACTCTACAACGCCCTTACAGCGCTCTGCCTCAAGAAAACCGTCGGCGCTCATATGGAGCGTTGGCACTGCTTGCAAAGCAACTTTAACACGCTTAAAGTCCAGTGCAAACATCTCTTTCACCGGCACACCTCTGCCCTTTTCTTTTTTATTTTTACTTTTCATGTGTTGCTCCTTTATAATAATTGCTTATTAATATATATCGCAAAAGAGGTGTTAATTATGTATAAACTTGCTGCAAAACATTTTTACAAAACTATTTATGAGCTTGCCGTTTTGCTCATTGTTGTTTTTTGCATTGTAAGTTTTTTTATGCGAGCGGATATAGCATACAGCGCAGTAAAAAACGGCCTATTTTTGTGCTATAACTCTATTATCCCTGCCCTTTTTCCCTTTTTCATACTTAGCAAACTACTGCTGAATTCACCATTTGCTTTTATTTTAGGCTTGCCGCTTTTACCCTACACAAAATTTTTACTTAAAATAAAAAGCAACAAGGCATGCACTGCACTTTTATTGGGCTTAATTGGCGGTTTTGGCACCGGGGCCGTTTGCCTTAACAGTTTGTATTCCCAAAAACAGATAACGCAAAAGCAAGCAAATATTTTGCTATGCGCAATAATAAACGCAGGGCCCGCTTTTGTAATAGCATGTGTTGGCAGTTTAATGTTAAACAGCACCCAAAGCGGTATTTATATATATATTTCCCTTTGTGTAGCTAGCTTATTTTGCGGCTTTATAGCTAGTAAGCTTATCAAAAACACCGGCGAGCTTGAAACAAATATGAGCCCTCAACAATTTAAAGCAAGCATCAACAAAAATAACAGCTTCGTTCAAATAGTAAACGAAGCTGTTATATCCACACTATATTTATGTGGTTTTGTAGTATTTTTTTGCTTTGCAACAGAGGTTTTATTGCCGCCTAATGTAAACGTGCATACCAAAATATTACTTGCTATTTTTTTTGAAGTTACAACCGCCAGTGAAATATCTGCTAGTTCAAACAGCGCTTATGCCGTTTATTTATGCTGTTTTGCGCTAAGTTTTATGGGTATTAGCATTTTTGCACAAGTGCGCAGTTTATTAAGCACGCAAATAAGCCTTGCACCATTGCTGCTTTCACGTTTATTGCACTTACCTATCAGTATATTATCTCTTCATGTACTATTAAAATTTTTCGCTCCTTTTATTCCGGTTTATTTTGCACCATCATCTGCGAGAATGAGCATGCCTTTAGATGCAGCTTGCGCTGTTTTATTTATGTGTTGCTCGTTTTTTTGTGTTTTACATAAAAATATTGGGAACTGTTCATTTTAAACAGCTCCCATTATATGAATAACCTTCGCTTTGCTTCAATTAGTCATATCTTATTTTATGGCGTGTGGCAAGGATGCCCCACATGCCAATATAATTTTCATAATTGATTTTACATTTCAACACATTATTAAAATATTAGTCGTCTTCACTATTTTCTATATAAATCTTTGCAAGGCCGCCCTCGCTTGTTTCTTTATATTTGCTAAACAAATCTAAGCCAGTTTCATACATGGTTTTAACAACAACGTCAAAAGATATTTTCCTTGTGTTAGTTAAAAAATTCGCAAGATTTACTGCATTTATAGCTCGCATAGCGGCAACTGCATTGCGTTCTATGCACGGAATTTGCACAAGCCCTTTTATAGGGTCGCATGTTAGGCCTAAATGGTGCTCCATCGCAACTTCTGCTGCGTATTCTATTTGGTCTAAATCCATAGAAAACAGCTCTGCCAAAGCGGCAGATGCCATAGAGCACGCACTGCCAATTTCTGCTTGGCAACCACATTGTGCGCCGCTTATAGACGCATTTTGCTTAATAATATTGCCAATTAGCCCGCCTACGCTAAGCGCTTTTACAATTTCAAAATCTGTAAACCCACGTTTTTCTTGCATGTAGATAAGAACAGCCGGCAAAACACCGCAGGCGCCGCATGTTGGCGCAGTTACAACTGTGCCTGCGCTTGCGTTTTCCTCGCTAACAGCAAAAGCATAAGCGCAAACAATCCTGTTTTCATGCGTTTGAGGCAACTCGTCCATATGGCGCTGATTAAATAAATATTTTGCCTTTCTTTGAACATTTAATCCGCCAAAAAGCTCGCCCTCTTTGCTTAAACCTTTTTTCACACAAGCTTTCATAGTGCTGTAAATTTGGTCTAAAAACGCAAATATTTCCTCGCCCTCATACTTCTTAACATACTCCCAAAGCCTTAGATTATTTTGCGCACAATATTGTTTTATCTCTTCAAAATTATTGTGCGGGTAAATATGCTCCTCGCTTTTTTCGTTTTCATCTTCGTTTTCAATTTGAATTTTACCGCCGCCAACACTGAATATCCTTTGCTGTGCGATAATATTCATATTATCGTCATAAACTTCAAACAGCATAGTGTTTGGGTGTGGTAATTCTATATCACTATTATCAAAAATAACTTGCTTGCATTTTTCGCCAAGCGTGGTTTTTATAACTTTATCTGTTAAATGCCCTTTACCTGTTTTTGAAAGCGAGCCATAAAGTACAACTTCAAAGCAGCTTGCATTTTTGAAGCGGCTAAGCATATATTCACACGCAAAAACAGGCCCCATAGTATGAGAACTTGAAGGGCCTTTTCCTATTTTATAAAGCTTTTGTATACTTTCCATTTAATTGTCCTTTTTTAGCTGATAAGGAGTACTTCAAACTCACATATTTCAGTTAGCCGCCGGGAAATAATCCAAACGTAAAAATTAAATCTATCCAAAATATTATTCGCTATCTTTTGCCAGTTTATTTAAAAAATTCACAAAATAATCGGGCAAATCGCTTTCAAATAATATCTCTTCATTTGTTCTTGGGTGTATAAAACCCAAAGTTCTTGCATGCAAACACTGCCCATTTAAATGCTTAACAACTTTTTTCGGGCCATATAACACATCGCCCAAAAGTGGATGGTTTATACTTGCCAAATGCACCCTAATTTGATGAGTTCTGCCCGTTCTCAGCACCGCTGCAATATGGCTAAAATTCTTATAATTGCCAATAACCTCATAGCTTGTGTATGAATATTTTCCGCCTTTTTCACACATTGCCATGCTTTTTCTGTTGTTTGGGTGGCGCGCTATGTTGCCCTCTACAAAGCCGCTATCGTTTTTAAAATTGCCATAAACAATAGCTTCATAGCGCCTTTTTATTGTGTGATTTGCAAATTGCTGCGCTAAAAAATTATGTGCACTGTTATTCTTTGCACACACAATTAAACCGCTTGTATCCTTATCTATTCTATGCACTATTCCGGGGCGAAGCACGCCGTTAATAGCTGAAAGTTCACCTTTGCAATGGTGTAAAAGTGCATTTACTAAAGTACCTTCAAAATTACCTTGCGCCGGGTGCACCACCATGCCTTTTTCCTTGTTAATAACAATTAAGTCTTCGTCTTCATGCACGATACTTAGCTTTATATCTTGCGCCGTTACATCAAGCTCGCTAGGCTTTGGAACATCAATTTGCAGCACATCGCCGCTTTTTACTTTATAGCTTTTTTGCACATTTTTTCCGTTGCAAAGCACATTGTTTTGCTCTATAAGCTGTGCGGCAAAAGCCCTTGTTATTTCATTCATATTCTTTGCTAAAAAAGCATCTATGCGCGCGCCGTCTTCGCTTACAATTATTTCAATTTTGCCCATTTACTGCACCCTATTTAGCAATTTCATCACTATTCAACTCGTATTCTTCTTTTGCTTGTTCACTTGAATTTTGCGGTTTTTCGCCATTTTCTTCTGCTTTTTGTTTTTCAAGTTCCTCTTGCTTTTTTAATTTCGAAATTTTAATTTCATCGTAAATTGTAATAAAAACAAGTAAAAATGCGCCAACAACCACAAAACAATCTGCCACATTGAAAACAGCAAAATTTATAAAAGTTGTTGCAAAAAAATCCACAACATAACCTTGCAATATTCTGTCTATCAAATTTCCTATGCCGCCCGCTAAAATTAAAATAAGTGAAAGCCGTTCAATCTTCATTTTCGGGTTTCTGATATATAAGTATACAGCCACAACAACAAGTGCAACACTTGTAAAGCCTATTAAAAACCATTTATTTCCCGAAAACAAGCTAAATGCCGCGCCATCGTTTAAAACATAGCGCAGCTCCATAATGCCCGGTATAAACGGCGCACTTCCCACAGGCTGCAAATAAGCCGTGGCTAGGTATTTTGTTATTTGGTCTATAATAATTAAAACTACTATTAAAACTATTGTTATCAAAAAAGCAATCCTCTCTGTTTATGCTTTAAAATAGCGCTCGCGGTGAAATAATAAATTATTTCGCAACATAAATTTGCAAATGCGCATAACTTTACGCATTTGCAAAAAAATTAATCATCAAATTCAGTGCTTAAATACTCTTCAAAGCTCTCTGCATTTTCTTTTAAAACCTGTTCATTATCATCGCTCATATCTTCATCGCTTTGTTTTACATCATCACTTGCATCGCTTAATTTTTCTTCGCCTTTTGCATTTGAGCGTTTTCTTCTCTGCGATTTTTTGTCTTGCTCGTCGCTGTTTTCTATTGCCGGTTGCTGCACTTTTTCCTCTTGCTTAGCTGCAGGTAATGCATTCAATTGCTCTATATGATGCTTATATAAATAAAGCACTTCTGCTTTAAACTTGCTAACTTCAGCGCGCAAATTCGCAAGGCGTTTTTCTTCGTTTGCATAATCTGTTTTTAAATCTTGTAGCATTTGTGCCGCTTTTGCTTGTGCCTCATTTATAATATTTTGCGCACTTTCTTTAGCTTTACTATTCATGCTTTCACTAAGGCGCTGCGCATTTAATAAAGCTGCACTCAAATTTTCTTCATCTGCACGGTACTGCTCTATTTTTTCTGCTAATGTATAAAGTTTTTTATCCGCTATTTCTTTTTGCGAGGCAAGCTCGCTTTCAAGCTCTTCATTTTGCTTTTGCGCCTCGCTTAGCTCATTATTTAACTGCGCTATTGTATCGGCAACTTTGTTTAAAAAATCGTCAACATCTTGCGCGCGATATCCTCTAACCGCCTTTTCAAACTCGGCTCTGTTTATGTCATCAACCGTCAACATTGCGCAATCCTCCTAATTAATATTCTGTAAAATTAATAAAAATTCTGTTCTTTTTGCTCTTATTTCCAACGCTGTTTAGCTTGAATTTGCCTTTACCTTTAATTGAAAAAACATCGCCCTCTTGTACCTCGCACGAGCAATTTTGCGTTTTTATATGGTTAATCATAACACATTTTGCGCGAATTAAATCTGCGGCGTTTTTCCTGCTTGTTTTAAGCATAGCGGCAATAATAGCATCAAGCCTTAGCGAGGCTATTGTAAGCGTTTTTTCACTTAGCTCGCTCACATTATTTATTAAATCTTCTTCGCCCTTTTGCGCTTTGCACACGCTAACATTTGCATTTTTAACCGATATCAACTCATCGCAAATAAGCTGTGTAAATTTTCGCTCTGTAAACAGCAAGGCCTTATCGTCTAAAACAATAATATCGCCTATATAGTCCCTTGTTATACCAAGCGACATAAGTGAGCCTAAATAATCTCTGTGGGTTAAACTAACTTTGCTAAAATTTGGCGTTATTATAAGTAAATCAATATTAAATTGCTCTTCATTTGGCATTTCATCGCCAATTGCAAGCATTTGCCTGTTTGCATTATCATAGCCGCCCCAAAAAAAATATGTATTACATTTTAGCTTATTTAAAGCGCTAACACAAAGCTCTTGCTCGCGCTCGTTCATAAAGGGCAAAAAGCGTAAAACTCCGCTTTTCATTGCACTTTGCGCCGCATTTTGTGCCTTTTTACAAAGAATTAACTCGCTTTCATCGCTTGGGGGTATGAAACCTCTCAATCTTTAACCACTACTCCATTGCGAAAGAAGCCCTCAGGCGCATCATCGTCAATTTCAACATTTTCAGGAACTATAATAAATGCATCAACATCAACACGCATTATTTTGCTTCTTGTTGCATAGGCTGTGCCTGAAATAAAGTCTATCATGCGCCTTGCTGTATCTTTATCTGTATTGCGCAAATTAAGCCCCACAATGCGCTTGCCTTTAATATGGTCTGCTATTTCAGAACTTTCATCAAAAGCTTTGGGAACTTTTATTACCATTTGCATTCTGCTCCAGTTAGACATTTTTTCACCACCTGTTTGATTTTCTTTTATAGCGCTTTCATTCTTTTCGTAATCGTTTGCGTCTTCATATTCGTAGTCGCTCTCATATCCATCGTAATTTTCATCATAATTAATCGCACCGGTGTTTTCCATTTCATCGTACTCATCACGGTTCATGCCCATTATGTCTGATAAATTGTCCTTCATTTTATCAAAAATTCCCATGTTGCTCCTCGCTTTCTATACCTTATATAAATTTATATTATAATTATTTTACGCACAGTATAATTTATCCTATTATATATTATGCTGTTTTTTAATTCAAATGTCAATAAAAGTGATGATATTTTACATAAAAATATAAAATTTGCAATAATTTTAGCTATTGTTACATTTATAATGTTATTTTGTACTTCAAAATAAACTAAAAGTGCTATTTACAGCAGTTTACCGTCGTAAAGGTCTGCCCCGCCAACAATTGCCTCATCATATAAGCGCACTTCATTTTCACCAACTTCATATGTAGGCGAAACTATATAATAGTTTTCCTGCTCGTAAAGTATTTCAATTTCGCAAAATTCTATTATATTTACGCGCAAAACATAAACACCGTCTATTGCATCTTTAACTCTAAGTGCATCTTTGCTAATTCTATAACCCTCAATTTGCCTAAATTCAATTTGCGCACTTGTGTGCTCTTTTGACAATACATCGGCATTTATTAAATTACTTTGCAACACTATTTTAGCAAGGCCTGCCGCCTCATCCTCTTCAACGCTTATAATATCAGCCTCATAGCCCATTGCACTTTCATCAAAATAAATGTTCACGCTTTGCCCTGCTTTGAACTTATTTGCTTGCTGTATAGGAACGCTTGTATAAAAGCTCCAAATATGTGATAGCGCCAATTTCCCCACAACATCGGCTGAGTGCTCAGGCGCCATAACCAATGCCGCTTCTTGCAATTGCTGTGCGCTCATTTCATTCAATTGCTGCACTGTGTAAACACTTTGGCTGCTTTCACTTTGCGGCACAAAATACCCTGCTGCAGGGGCATTAATATTTGTTGCCACTGCCATACTTTGTGCGTTTTGCATCGCCTCTTGCGTTTGGGCTATGCTTTGAGTATAATCTATTTCTTGGCCCAGGCCCAAATTCAATTTATTAACCGAGAGCTGCAAATTTTGCTTGTAATCATAATAATTTTCAAAATCGCCGGATTGAATTGCGTTCAAAAGTTCTTTTGCATTAGATTGAACTTGCATTTGAAGCATTGCCGTATCTGTTCCGCTAGTGCTAACGCCAGACTTCACAAGCACTTCTAATTGTGCGCTTAGCATATCGGCATAGGCGCTTTGCTGTGCGCTTTCTTGCGAGGCAAAAGAAGCTGCTACCACCGCGTTTTGCGACACACGGTCGGCTGTGTCTACAGTAAAGCCCAAAATGCCTGCACCATAAGTTATTACCAGCTCGTCCCTGCCTATAATACCTTGCACTTCAATGCTATCTGAAACCGTAACATTCACAATAGTGTCTGTTTCATAAACGCCATCGCTCTCAAAACTGAATAATTGAATGGCTATGTAAATTATAGGTATAAGCAAAAAAAACAAAATACCCATAGTTGTTCTTGTTTTCCTCATTTTGCTCTCCTTATCGTTTTGTTACTGTTATAATGGCAGGTGTTTTAACCGTGTTCATTTCTTGCGCCGTTATATAGCAAATGTCAATTACCATTTGCAAGCTTAGTGTATGCACTTGCTATTTCAACATGTGCCTTTTCATGCGCTTGCAACTGCATATTACAGCCCATGCGCTTAAACCAAGTTATTTGCCGCTTTGCATATCTTCTTGTGCTTTGCTTTAAAAGCGCGGCGCAATTTTCAAGGCTCTGTTTTTGCTCAATATACGCAAAAAACTCTTTATAGCCTATAGCCTGTGAGGCTGTTTTAAACGCATCTTTATTTTCATACACAAATTCAGCCTCGTTTAAAAGGCCGCTTTCAAGCATTAAATCTACCCTTTTTTCAATGTTTTCATAAAGCTGCTTTCTATCGTTATAAGCTATATTAACGATAAAATCATTATAAGGGCGCTCTTTTGGAATAGAGTTTTCTATATGCTTTGACATTCTAACGCCGGTTTGCTCATAAATTTCAAGTGCCCTTGTAATTCTTTTATGCTGGTTAATATGCAAAGTTTTCGCATATTGTTCATCTATTAGCAAAAGTTCATCATAAAGTTTTTGTGCGCCCTCTTTTTCAAGGCGGCTTAATATGTTTTGCCTTACCGTATCATCAACGTCAATATTTGTAAAGCGCAAACCCTTTACAAGGCTTTCTATATAAAGGCCTGTGCCTCCCACAATTATAGGTAGTTTACCCCTACTCAATATATCATTTATACACTCGTTTGCCTGTTTCACATACATTGCAACGCTATAGGTTTCTTCCGGCGGCAAAAATGCAAATAAATGGTGCTTTACTCCGCTTTGCTCTTCTTTTGTAGGCAAGGCGGTGCCAATTTCAAGGCCTTTGTATATTTGCATAGAGTCTGCACAAATTATTTCGCCGTCAAGCTCTTTTGCAAGTTTTATAGATATTGCGGTTTTTCCCGTGGCCGTTGCGCCGCATATAATTAATATCCTCTTTTTATCTGCCAAATTGTTTTTCAATCTCCTTTTTGGTAATTTTTAAAACAACGGGGCGCCCATGTGGGCAAAAAAGCGGTATTTTCTCTTGTAATACATCTTCTGCCAATTGTATTAACGAGGTTATAGGTGTTTTATCGCCGCCCTTTATTGCCGCTTTGCACGCTATTGAGTGCAGCGTCCACTGCATTTTTTCGCTTTCGCTCTCACGTGGGTTTTTTGTAAGCTTATCTGCAATTTCTATTAGCAATTCGCCGGCTTCGTTCGGGCTTACGTCCATTGGCACTGCCCTAACTATAACCTCGTTGCCGCCAAAATCTTCAACTTCAATGCCGCTGTCTTTTATTATTTGCTCATATTGCAAAACTGCGTTTTTTTCAGTGGCTGAAAGCTTAACGCTAACAGGCACGAGCAAAAGCTGGCTGTTGACGCTCTTGTATTCCTTTGCGAGCTTCTCATATAAAATTCTCTCGTGTGCCGCGTGTTTATCAATTAAGCACATATAACCGTCACGCTCTATTATTATATATGTATTAAACACTTCGCCAACAATTTTAGCTACTGCTTTGTTTGCATCTTCGCTAAGCATAAGCTGAGCGCTTTCCTCTATATCATTTTCCGTTTGCGGTTTTTGCTCTTGCTCATTTTCTGTGCTTTTTAGCGCATTGCGCCATGTATTTTCCTCGGTATTTTCCTCGGTATTTGCCTTGGTATTTGCCTTGGTATTTGCTTCGGTTTTGTATTTTACAAGCTCATCTTTACGCAAAACCATGTCATCGCTGTCAAGCGGCATATCCTCTATAGAGGGCAGCGGCTCTATATCATCCGCAAATATGTCTATGCTGTGTGGCTTAATATCCGCATAATTTCTTTTTGGGTATTTTCCGCTTTGGCTCTCAGCTGTATTTTGTTTTTGCTGCTCGCCTTTTTGCTCTTCATTTTCACTCTTTGAAATATAAACGCTATTAGCATCTTTTTGTTTGCTGTCGTTTTCAAAAACAGCTTTTCGGAAATTTTGCGCGGCTTTTTGCACTTGTGTGCTATCATCGCTGTTTTGCTGTGTAGCGCTTTGAGTTAAACTTAAATTTTCACCGCTGTTTTCACTAAGTGTAAACTCTCGCATTTCACCTTTAACGCTGTAAAGAGCGCCTTTAACGGCCGCGTATACCGCGCTAAACACGTCTCGCTCTTTAGCAAAGCGCACCTGTGTTTTTGCAGGGTGCACATTAACATCAACAAGCTGTGGCGGCATTTGCAAAAACAAAATGCAGCCGGGATATTTTTTTTGCATAAGCGTGCCTTTATAAGCCGCCTCAAGCGCCGACATCATGCTTGTATTTTTTACAAAGCGCCCGTTTACGAAAAAGTACTGCATAGCTCTGCTTGCCCTACTCTGCGAGGGCAATGTTATTAGGCCCTTTACCTCATAGCCTGCATTTATTTCGTAAACCTCCACTAAATCTTTGGCAAATTCACGAGATAATGCCTCGTAGGCAGCGGCTTTTAAATTGCCATCGCCCGATGTTTGAAACTGCTTTTTGCCCTCTCTTATAAAAGTGAACGATACTTCGGGGTGTGATAATGCAAGCTGTGTTACAACATCGCTTACAAAATTCGCCTCGCTCACATCTTTTTTCAAAAACTTTATTCTTGCAGGAGTGTTGTAAAACAAATCTCGCACATTAATTGTTGTGCCATCGGGCCTTGCATGTGCTTCAAAGCTTATTTCCTCGCCGCCGTGAACTGTGTATTTGCTAGCAAATTCATCTTGCTGTGTTTTTGTTATAAGCTCTACTTTTGCAACAGCGCTAACGCTTGCAAGCGCCTCGCCCCTAAAGCCCAGCGTGTTAATATTTTCAAGGTCTTGCCCTGTTTTTATTTTGCTGGTTGCATGGCGAATAAAAGCAGTTTGAATATAATCTGCCTCTATTCCGCTGCCGTTATCGCTTATTTGAATTAGGGCAATGCCGCCTTTTTCTATAGCTACCGTTATGGCTGTAGCGCCTGCGTCAATTGAATTCTCGCAAAGCTCTTTCACAACAGAAGCCGGGCGCTCAACAACTTCGCCTGCGGCAATAAGTTCAGCCGTGTGCTTATCAAGTATGTTTATTACCGCCATGTTTTCACCCTCTCTGTAATCCTTAAATTATACTTTAAGTATTTTTCTTAAGTATTTCAACTATATGTAATATAGCGTTTGCTGTGAATAATGCAAAAGTTCCATAAGCGCTGTTTTTAAAAGCATAAAAGAAATCTTGCGCACTTTGCATTTCATTTTTTTCTAATATCCCGAAAGCACTTTGCAAAACACTGTTAAAGCCCAAGCCGTCTTGTAGTTGCGGCACTGTAAGTGCAACTACATTAACAAGTAAATCCAAACTGATAAATGCTGAAATAACTAGCGCAATTAACGCTATAACTCTTATTGCTTTCATTGCTAATTATCCTCTTCATCTATCTGCTTTTTAAGCTCGTGCAAAAAGTTCAAAGCCTCTAAAGGCGTTAAAATTTCCACATCTATATTTTCAAGCTTCTTTGCCCAAACGGGTGCTTTCTTTTCTTCTTGCGCATCATCACAGTCAAATTGCAATTGCTTAATGTCACCGTTTTCAAGGCTAGTTTGCTCTAAAACTTTCAAAATGTTTTTTGCGCGGTTTATAACACGCTCGGGCACGCCTGCAAGCTTTGCAACTTCTATTCCGTAGCTATCATCGGCGGGGCCTCTTACAATGCGGCGCAAAAATGTTATGTCGTCTCCGCGTTTTTTTGCCGCTATATTGTAGTTTTTCACGCCGTCAAGCGTGTGCTCTAAATCTGTTAGCTCGTGGTAATGCGTTGCAAAAAGTGTTTTGCAACCTATGCCGCAATCTTTGCTGTTAATGTGCTCAACAACTGCTCTTGCTATGCTCATGCCGTCAAATGTAGAAGTGCCCCTGCCTATTTCATCTAAAATAGCAAGGCTTTTGCTCGTTGCATACTCTATAATTTCGGCAACTTCTGTCATTTCTACCATAAATGTGCTTTGCCCTGCCGATAAATCATCACTTGCGCCAACCCTTGTGAAAATAGCGTCTACAACGCCCATTCTGCATGAGCTTGCCGGCACAAAACTGCCTATTTGCGCCATTAAAACAATAAGCGCAGTTTGGCGCATATATGTAGATTTACCTGCCATATTCGGGCCTGTTATAATAGCTGTGCGGTTATCGGCACAGTCTAATGTTGTGTTGTTTGGCACAAAAAGCGAGCCTGAGAGCAGTAGCTCCACAACAGGGTGCCTACCGTCTTTTATAATTAATTCAGAGCCCGAATGAACTTCAGGGCGTGTGTAATTATTTTGAACAGCAACATTTGCAAGCGCACAAAGCACATCTAAATTCGCAATATTTGCCGCCGTTGTTTGTATGCGCAAAATATGCGATGAAATACTTTCTAAAAGCTCGGCAAACAGTTTTTGCTCAAGCGCTAAAAGCCTTTCGCCGGCGCCTAAAATTTTATTTTCAAGCTGCTTTAAATCGTCTGTAATATAGCGCTCTGAATTAGCTATAGTTTGCTTTCTCACAAAATGTTCGGGCACGCTGTTTGTAAAACTTTTGCTAACTTCTATATAATATCCAAAAACACGGTTAAAGCCTATTTTCAGCGTTCTAATGCCTGTTTCTTCTTTGAGCTTTGCTTCCATTTCAGTTAAAATATCTTTGCCGCCATTAACAATTTTCCTAAGCTCGTCCACTTGTTCATTTGCACCCTCGGCTATTATATTGCCGTCTTTCAAAAGGGCAGGCGCTTGCTCGTTTATAAGCCTTTTTATGCTATCGCATATATCGTAAAGAGGGTCAGTGCTTGCGTTAAACTCTGCCATAGCCGCACTTTTAAAGTTTTGTGTTAGCTTTAAAATTATAGGCAATTGCTCGCAAGTGCCCGCAAGCGCATACACTTCACGCGGCGAAGCAGAGCCATAAACAGCCCTTGTCATTAAGCGCTCTATATCGTAAATTTTAGATAGAGCCCCTGTTAATTCTGCCCTTGTTATGCCATCGTTAACAAGCTCTTGCACAGCATCAAGGCGCATATTTATAAGGTTTGCATCTAATAGCGGCTGTTCAATATTTGTGCGCATTAAGCGCTTGCCCATTGCAGTTTGAGTTTTATCTAAAACCCAAAGCAATGTGCCTTTTTTCTGCCTTGCACGCATAGTTTGCACAAGCTCTAAATTCGCCCTTGTTACAGGCGATAGGTGCATAAATTGTCCCTCGGTGAATATTTGCACGCTTTTTAGGCGCTCAACGCCTTTTTTCTGCGTTTGTTTTAAGTAATCTATAAGCACACTAAGCGTGTAAAAGTTTTCACTTGCGCTTTTAATGCCCGTTTCCTCTTCGTAATTATCGCCAAAATGAAGGCGCATATATTCTTCGCACATTGCTGTGTTATACGCTTCTTTTTCTATAAGCTCAACACCGCAGCCAAGTTTTGTTTTTATGTAGTCTACAACCAAATTGCAAGAGAGAACTTTTTCATTTATAAGTACTTCTCTCGGTGAAAAACGGCAAAGCTGGGTTATAACGCTTGCCTGTAAATTATCGCCGCCAAGGATTGCTGTGTGCACACAGCCTGTGGATATATCGGCAAAACAAACGCCCGCTTTATTATCGCTGATATAAACGCTCGCTATATAATTATTTTTATCGTCTTCAAGCATACTGCTTTCTATAAGCGTGCCCGGTGTTATTATGCGCACTATGTCACGCTTAACAATGCCTTTTGTAGCGCTTGGGTCTTCCATTTGCTCGCATATGGCAACTTTATAGCCTTTTTCTATTAAACGCGCTATGTAATTTTCGCTTGCGTGATAAGGAACACCGCACATTGGCGCGCGCTCGTCTAAGCCACACTCCCTACCAGTTAAAGTTAGCTCTAATTCTTTTGACGCCAAAACGGCATCTTCAAAAAACATCTCGTAAAAATCGCCCAGGCGGAAAAAAATAATTTTATCGGGATGATGTTTTTTAATGTTCAAATATTGTTGCATCATAGGTGAAAGAGCCATGTTTTACCTCGCAATTTTGAATATATTTTTATTTTTTGGGCTAAAGTTTAATAGCCAAATTTTCTGATTTATAATTTTATAATTACTATAGGCTAATTGGTTCTTGAAATAATCGGGCAAGCTTTTTATGTGCACCACGGGGATATTTACTACATTCAAAAGCACATTTCATCGCTCTAACTCTCGAATATTTCTTTTACATATACAGCTGTTCCTTTAATTTCCGAGATGTTTTGTGTAAAAAATAAAACCATGAAATTTTCATTGGGAACATCAAAAGGTGCTTTAATGCCAAAATCACTCGCCTTTTTATAACCTACTTTAGGATAGTATTTTTCACTGCCCACAACAATAGAAAACTCATAGCCCATTTCTATTGCTATTTCATGTGCTCTTTTCATTAATGCTGTTCCAACGCCCTTTTTTTGCGCCTTAGGCGCTACAGACAGCGGCGCAAGTGCAAGCCCAGTTTTTTCGCAAACTTTAGCTTTTGTAAACATGATATGCCCTATAATTTCATTGTTTTCTTCAGCTACCAGAGCGAGCTCTTTAACAAAGCCGTCGCTATTTCTCAAACGCCCAACTAAAACAAATTCATTTCCATCTGTATGCTCTGCTTTCTCGAATGCAGCTTTTACCACTTGTGCAATTTCACTATAATCTTTTTGTTCCTCTTGCCTAATAATCATAGTGGCATTCTCCTAAAAGTAATATAAATAATCTCCGCTATATAAATAATCTTCGCTTTGCTTCGATTATTCATATCTCATTTTATGGCGTAGGGCAAGGATGCCCCACATGCCAATTTATATTATATTCGTGCCTCATATAACATAAATAAGGGGCGTTTTTAACTCTGTATAGCATTTTAGCGGTACATAATATACCGCTAAAATTGTAATATTTTATAGTAGCATTTAAGCAAAATAACATCTAAAACTGTTTTGCTATGCATTCGTTTTCAAGCTTTTAATCAGCCGCAACCCGAGCAGCCCGAGCAATCGCCAGAACCGCAAGCCTCAGGTGGCTGTGTAACGCTGAATGGGTCGCCTCCGTTAATGGCTGTGTCTATAATAGCTTGAATATGGCTGATAAGTTGCTCCATTTCATCTTTTGCCTCGTTATATTCTATCATAGCTTCACATTCCATGATGTCTGTATACAAATCGTTTGCTTTTTGATTAAGCTCGTTTATTTTAGCTTGGTCTTTATCGCCGGCATTTGTCATTTCTTTATTCAAATCAACCCTTACAAGGTTAAATTCGCCTATAAGCGCTTGCAAATTTTCATCTTTGTCGTTTAATTCGCGCGCTTGCATAACTTTTTTATATGCCTCTTCATTTTGCACTTGCTGTGCAGCTTCTTGGAACATTGTTATTGCGTTTTTCATTTTATTCTCCTTAGTATTTAATTACAATTAAATTTATTTGTATTTGTTTAATAATAAATATCTTTCGTTTGCATTATACAAAACCGAACAATTAATTACAGCAAAATCATATATCATTATTTACTGCAAATTTTGCCGTAATATGCGCTTTAAAGGCAATATTTAAGCACTTATATTAATTCGCCTTTTAATACCGCGCCCTTTGCACCTGTTATTTTAACATTGCAAAATGTGCCCATAAGTTTTTCATCGCCCTCAAAATCTACAGACATATTATTATCCAATCTGCCTGTTAATCCCACTGCATCTTTACCTAAAGATTCAACTAACACCTCGTGCACTTCGCCTATGAATTTTTTCGTGCTTTGCGCTGTAATGTTTTCTTGCAATTTAATAAGCGTATCTATTCTTTGCGCCTTATCTTGCCTTGTTAAAAAATCGGGCAATTCTGCCGCTTTTGTTCCGCTTCTCTTCGAATAAATAAACGTAAAAAGCTGTGCATAATTAATATGTTTAACAAGTGCAATCGTCTTTTCAAAATCCTCTTCGCTCTCGCCGGGGAAACCCACAATAATATCGCTTGAATATGTCATATCAGGTATGCGCTGTTTTGCATAGTTGATAAGGTTCATATAATCTTGCGAGGTATAGCGGCGGTTCATTTGCCTAAGCATTTCATCACTGCCCGATTGCACAGGCAAATGAAGATGATGGCTTATATGCTTGCTTTCGGCTATTGTATCTATAAGCTTTCTTGTGGCATCTTTTGGGTGGCTTGTCATAAACCTAATTCTAAAATCGCCGTCAACTTCATCAAGCATTTTTAAAAGGCCTGAAAAATCTTGCTTTTCACCCTCTAAACCCTTACCGTAGGAATTTACATTTTGCCCAAGCAATGTAATATCTTTATAGCCCTCTTCAACAAGCTTTTTAAACTCGTTTAAAACATCTTCGCTTTTGCGGCTTCGCTCTCTGCCTCGAACAAACGGAACAATGCAAAAAGAGCAAAAATTATCGCAGCCATACATTATAGGTAGCCATGCTCTAAATTTATTGTCCCTTCTTATTGCCATGCCTTCAACTATATCGTGAACATCACCGCTCGCTTCAAATTTTCGCTTTTTAGTGCTTATTTTATCAACAACTAATTGAGGTAAAGCGCTTATCCTGTTAACCCCTAAAACTATGTCAACATAAGGGTAGCTTTTTCTTATTTTTTGCACTACGTGCTTTTGTTGAACCATACAGCCGCAAATAGCTATAATAAGCTTTGAATTCGCTTCTTTAAGCTTTTTTAGTGCACCTATATTACCAAATATGCGTTGCTCTGCATGTTCTCTTACAGCGCATGTGTTAAACACAATCAAGTCTGCCTGTTCAGCTTTATCGCATATTTCAAAGCCAACATCGCTTAAAACGCCTTTAAGCTGCTCTGAGTCGTTAACGTTTTGCTGGCAGCCGAATGTTTGAACATAGGCTTTTGGCGGTTTGCTATAAGCACAAGCTATATAACTTGCCGCAGTTTCGTTTAATTTATATTGTAGCAACGCCATAAAAACCTCTTATCTTTCACATAACCAAAAAAAATGTGCACTTACCTTTTTATTATACTATAAATTACAAAAAATATCAATATATTTAAAGCGCGTGCCATATTATACCTACTTACTTAATTTTTAAGTATGCAGCGCCTTAATAACGCTTAAAACCTTTACAAATTTCACAAAAACATATATAATTTATTAGTAACATTTTTCACAGCACACTATATACAGTAAACAAAATACACAAAATTTAAAAAGCCAAATAAAGCGGTTAAAAAGAGAAAGGGGGCAAAAATGATATTCACAAATATAAGTTTTGCATTTTTTATTTTATTTGTTGTTATTCTTTATTATGTTTTGCCAAAAAAGCTGCAAAACGCTTTACTTTTTCTTAGTAGTGCTGCTTTTTATTTTTTAAATATGCCAAGCATTCAAAGCGCAGGAATTATTAAAGCGCTATTGCCGCCACTTGTGCTTTATGCCAATATACTATTTACGTTTTTTATTGCAAAGCACATAGAAAGCGCAAAAGAGAAAAAGCAAGAACAAAAGAGTAAAGCGTTAACTTTCACCGCTGTTTTTTCTTTAGTGCTTGTGCTGTGCTTTTTTAAATACACAGGCGCGCTTGCCCCTGTTCTTTTAATGCTTAGCGGCGGCACAATTGCAAGTTTGGCTTTGCCGCTCGGTATAAGTTTTTATACATTTACAAGCCTTTCTTATATTTTCGATGTTAGCGCAGGCGATATAAAAGCTGAAAAAAACATAATTCGCTACGCTGCATTTATTTCGTTTTTCGGCACCATAATTAGCGGCCCTATTTGCCGCGCCGGCAAAATATTGCCGCAACTTGAAAAAGAGCGAGTGTTTAACGCGCAAAAAACATGCGATGCACTGCGCTTAATACTTTTCGGCTATTTTAAATGGATTGCCATTGCAAATGTTTTAGGCCTTTTTGTAAACGAAGTGTTCGGCAGTGGGGCAAACAGCGCCGATATTATGCTCTCCTATGGCGGTTCAACGCTTATTCTAAGCGCTGTTTTATGGGCACTACAGCTTTATTTCGAGTTCTCGGGCTACAGCGATATAGCTAGAGGTGCCGCTCTTATTTTAGGAATTGATATACCCGTTAACTTTAAAACGCCTTATTTTTCCACGAACTTTTCCTCGTTTTGGGGCTCGTGGCATATAAGCCTTTCCTCATGGCTGCAAGATTATGTTTTTACGCCGCTTGTGTGGAGCCGCTGGCCGTCTAAACTGCCTGTAATCGGCGCAAAATATTTTGAAAAGCCGCCTGTGATATCAAGCGTTGCGCTTGTATTTATAATAAGCGGTATTTGGCACGGTAATACTTTGCCGTTTTTTGCATGGGGCATATTGCAAGCTGTTTACAGAGTTTGCGAAGAATTGCTTCACCGCTATTACAAAAAGCCGCAGAAAAAACCAAAGCTCTTACTGCGCATTTTCAAAACAAGCAGTGTTTTCATTCTTTGGAGCATAAGCCTTGTGTTTTTCCGCATAGGGTTAATGGAAAACGGCACAATATCACATGCGCTGAATTATATTAAAAGTTTTGTTTTGAACTTTTCACCCGCTAGCTTTACAAGCGAGGTTTTATCTATTACTCAAAGCGGTTTTTACTCTCGTGATTTAATGGTTTATTTTTACTTTTTTTATATTGCATTTGTGCTTTGCGCTGCATTTTATTGCGATTATTTATCTTGCTTCAAATACAAAAACGCGCACATAAGCACTGTGCTTGCAAAGCAAAAACCGCTTTTAAAGTGGGCGATTTACTATGCACTTATTTTTATAATATTAGTTGGCTTTATAATGCAAAGCGGCGGTTTTGGCACCGTAAGTTTTGCATATGCCCAATTTTAGGCGGAGACGAGAATGAAAAAATTACTTTTAAAATTTGCCCTCGCGCTAATTCCAATAGCCATTTATTTAGCTGTTTTTATCGCTTTCGAGCCTAACAATTACTTTGGGCTTCAAAACAATTCTTCCACTAACAGCCCAATTGCAAGAATAAGAGCCTATGAAGCAGAGCCTGAAAACGCAATTATTTTAGGCGATAGCCGCATGGCGCATTTTGATATGCAATTAGTTGAAGAGATTATGCAGCGCGGCGTTTCAAATGTTTCCTACGGCGGCGCAGGCCTTGAAGAGAGCATAGACGAATTTTACTATTTATACAGCATTAACCCTGATATAGACACTGTTATTTTTGGCTTATCTTTTTACACTTTAAACGAGGCTTACAGCCCTGTTAATCGCATGCAAACTGTGCAAACCCAGCTAGAAAACCCTGCGGCCTTTATTTTTAATTTAGAGTACAATATAAATGCCCTTACAGTTATGACAGATAGATTGAGCTATGCGCTAAGAGGTATAGCTTACGACGACGTTATAGCTAGCGCAACTTACACACAAGAAGATTATATGCAGGGCGATATACAGCTTTCCCATCGCAAAAACTTAATAGATTATGCAGCTACCCTTTATACAAATTGCGCAAACGGCGGCACTCAAATATTGCCGCAAAGGCAGTATGATGAAAACTCAAACCTAATAAATGCACATGAAATTTCAAATTATATTTTAAATGATATAAGCGAAGAAAACTCTAAATTCAGCATAAACGAATATGCACTTCAGCAGCTTTTACTATTGGCAGAGTTTGCAGAGCAAAACGGTATAAACTTAATTTTTGTTTTGCCGCCCATGGACGAGAGCGTTAGAGAGCTGGTTTGCGAGCCACTCGGTATTGATGATGCTATGCAAGAAGCTTTGAGCGCGCTTGCAAACAGCGGCGCTAATGTAATTGATTACGAATGGGCAAACAGCCCGAATTACGATGACGAGTATTTTTACGACGGCTTTCATATAGACGTTTTAAACGGCTTGCCACAGTATACTGCTATGCTTTTCGAGGAGGTTAAAGCCTTAAATGAATAAAAAACGCCGCCTTGATTTTCTAATTTTATACGAGCATGTCGTGCGCGAATATGAGAGCATTGTTCTTTTGCAAGAGGAGCTTTCTCGAAGAGGTTACACCTCTAAAGTGCACCAACTTCTAGATGCAAAGCGCATTAGCTTTATGACATGGCAAAAGCCCGAAGTGCTTGTTTCAAGTTGCATGTATGATAACGAGGCCATAAACAGCCATGTTTACAACAATATAGGAAAGTGCGATAAAATTGTTAATTTGCACTGGGAGCAAATGCTTAGCGACACTCAAGAACAAGCACCTTGGTTTAATATGAACGGCAACGCAAAAAAATGTGTGCAAACTTGCTGGGGCGAAAAAACAGCTTTGCGTTTGCAAGCAAACGGCATGGAAAAACGCAACACCCCTGTAACCGGCGCTATTATGATGGATTTTTTACTGCCTGAATTTGAAGGCTATTTCAAAACAAAAAAGGAAATTTGCGAAAAGCACAGTTTAGACGAAAACAAAAAGCTGTTTTTATATATTTCGTCTTTCGGCTATGCCAGCATGTCTGCTGATGAAGTTAAAGAGCTTAGCGCAATGGCGGGCGAAGATTTCACCGGTTTTGCCAAAACAAATAGGCAAAGCATGGCGGCAACGCTTGAGTACTTCGATAAATACCTTTCAGCACACGAGGATGTACAGCTTGTTTACCGCCGCCATCCAAGTGAATGGAACAGCGAAAAGCTGAGCGAGCTATCGCAAAAGCACAAAAATTTCCATGTAATATTTGAAGATAGCGTTAAACAGTGGATTGTAATTAGCGATAATATTTTTGTTTGGATGAGCACCGCTATTGCAGAGGTTTATTTTGCAAATAAAAACTGCCACATTTTGCGCCCCTACGATATAGAACACGATTTTGACCCCGTTATTTATAAAGAAGCGCAATATATTAAAACATATGAAGAATTTGAGAGCGCTGCAAACTCAAAGGGCACAGTGTTTCCTATCAAAAAAGAAATAATAGAGGGATATTTTGATAAAAGCGACACACCTGCTTATATTAGAACCGCAGACCTTTTAGAGGAAATTTATAAAAGCGAGCCAAGAGATAAACCATTCTCAGCGCCGTTTAAACCAAAATTAAATTTTGTTAAATTCTGCGCTTTAATTGGTGTTCACGCTATGTATAAGCTAAAATTGCACCCTAATAAATTTGCTAAAATTTTCCCTGCTTTTTCTAAATTTGCAGGGCGCATTTACGGCTATATAGAAAAAGCGCATATAAGCAAAAGCGATATTCAAAAGCTACACAGCCGAATTTCACCGTTTGTTTTTAAAAATTAATTTGCTATAATTTAAAAACTGCTTATTAAAAAGCAGCGCAAAATAATTTTCGAGCTCAAGGCTTAAATTACCCAAAGCAAAAGCACATATTATCATCAATAAATTAAACACTTTATCACACAACATACAAAAAATATGACAGCGCAAAAAAATTACGCTAATCATTTATTAAGGCGCACCGCCAAAGACGAAATAAGCCAAAAAACCTCCATTTTATATGGAGATTTCACAAAATTATTTGTGCTGTGCACAGAATGGAGATTTTTATGCAATATTGTAAAAAATGCACCATGCCCTCAACACGCCCGGGCATTAAGTTCAACGAGCAAGGTGTGTGCACCGCCTGCACCAATTACGAGGGCCGCAAAAACATAGATTGGGACAAACGTTTTGAAGAGTTCAAAGCGCTTTGCGATAAATACCGCGGCTCGAACGGGCCCGGTAATTACGACTGCGCTGTTGCCGTTAGCGGCGGAAAAGACAGCCACTTTCAAGTGTATATGCTAAAAGAAGTTATGGGTATGAACCCTATTTTATTCAGCGTTGAGGATAATTTCCCAATGACAGACGCCGGCATACACAACTTAAAAAACATAAGCGAAGAATTTTCATGCACTATTATTTCATGCAAGCCTAACAGGAAAGTGCAAAAAATTCTCATGCGCAAATTTTTTGAAAAATTCGGCAAACCAACATGGTATGTTGATAGGCTAATTTACACATTCCCTTTGCACATGGCGTTAAAATTTAATGTGCCTATGCTTTGCTACGGCGAAAATGTTAGCTTTGAGTACGGCGGCAACGCAGACGAAGAAACATACAGTGCAAAAGGCCAAATTGAAAACGGCGTTGCTGTGGGCATGCCTATGGAAGAGCTTTTGGGCGATGGCGTAAGCGAAAAAGATTTATCTTTAACTGTTGCACCAACAAAACAAGAGCTTGATAAGCTAGACCCTTTCTACATGAGCTATTTTATGCCGTGGAACAGCCTTAAAAACTACGAAATAGCAAAAAGCAAAGGCTTTAAAGACTTAACCCACGAGTGGGATAGAACCCACCACGCAGAGAATTTCGACCAAATAGACAGCCGCGCATACCTTGTGCACTCTTGGCTAAAATACCCCAAATTCGGGCACGCCGCCGCAACAGATTACACAGCGCGCTATATTCGCTACGGCATACTAACACGAAGCGAGGCTATAGAAATAATAAAACAGCGTGACGGAGCGCTTGACCCATTAAGCGTAAGAGACTTTTGCGAGTTTTGCGGCTACGCCCAAAGTGAGTTTTACTCTATTATGGACACACATTATAACAAAGAGCTTTTTGAAAAAGACGCCTACGGGCGCTGGGCATTAAAAAGCCCTATATGGGAAGAGTAATACTACTTTTTAAAAAACACTTTTATAAAGGGGTGAATTATTATGCTGGCAGATTCAAATACTTTGCTTTTGCTTTTTAACGTTTTTGTTTGCATGTTTATAGTATTTATCGGAATTATACTAATTATAATTTTTTTAACTATAGACAAAAAAATTAGGCGGCCATTTTTGCTATACTTCGGGCTTTTTACAGCTATTAGCGGCCTTTGGTGTTTAACTCAAACAAGGTTTTCTCAAATTATCAGCTTAAATTCACCTTCTACTGATACTTTGCGAAATTTCACGTTAATTATTATGCCTATTCCGTTTTTGCTTTTTCTTTTAAGCGCGTTTAAATTAAAATCTAAAAAATTCTTACAAGTTCTTTGCGGTGCACATTTTGTTCTTTTTGTCAGCGCTGCTATTTCCCAGCTTCTTTTTAAAGCAAACAGTGCCTTACAATTAAATTTAACCGCTGTGCTCATTTCGTTTACAATAGTATCCGTTTTAATAGTAAATTTAACCGAGGGCTATTATGCACGCCAGCGCAAATTCCACAGCCTTGATTTTGGCAGTTTTATAATGTGCACCGGGGCGCTTATAAGCATTGTGTTTTACTTTGCAGATTTAACAAGCGACTACGCTATGTTTTTCCGCTATGGCCTAATAATTTATTGTATTTTGCTTGTTAGGTTTTCTATTTCTTTCTTTAGCAAAATAATTGAAAGCAACACCAGAGTGCGTTTACTTGAGCAAATGGCATACACCGATATGCAAAGCGGTTTTTATAATTTCAACCGCTTTGAAGAGGACTTGAAAGGGCGCTTTTCTAATATTACTGCTCTTAAAAATTACAGTGTTGCCGTTATTAATTTAAATAATTTACAACTTATAACACAAATAAAAGGGCGAAAAGAAGCGCAAGATCAAATTAAAAGTTTGATAGAATGCATTAAAACAATTTTTTCAAATTGCCCGAATGTTTACCGCACAGATGTGCAGGAGTTTGTTGTTATTTGTGAGTGTTGCAGCGATGATTTTATGCAAACTTTTGAAAGTGTAATTGCCGAAAAAAACAAAACCCTAATTACAAAAATAAGCGCAGCTTACGCTATGATTAAATTTGATGAAAATAATGATACAAATATAGAAAGCTTATACACAAGGGCAGAAACCGCAATGTATAAGCACAAATTAAAAACTAAACGCAAGTTTTCAAATAGCGAAAGCAGCGAAAATAATATTTAAATAATAAGCGCTAAACAAAAAACCCCTCTGTAAGGCCTAGGCCTTACAGAGGGGTTTAAATTATGCACTATTAAAAAATTATCTTGTGGGGTTTACAATATTTCGCCAATCTAAGTCGCCACGCTCTAAGCCGTGAATCAAAACTTCCGCTGTTGCTATATTTGTGGCAATAGGTATATTGTGAACATCGCAAAGGCGCAAAATATTCATCTCATTCGGCTCGTGGGGCTTAGCCGAAATTGGGTCTCTAAAAAACAAAAGCAAATCTATTTCATTGCAAGCTATTCTTGCGGCAATTTGTTGGTCGCCCCCATGTGTGCCCGATAAAAACCTCTGTATAGAAAGGCCTGTGCTCTCTGATACCATTTTACCCGTAATCCCCGTGGAAATTAACGCATGCTGTGATAAAACTCTTGAATATGCTATACAAAATTGTATCATCAGCTCTTTTTTGCTATCGTGTGCTATAAGTGCTATATTCATAAATAGCCTCCGTTCATTTTATACTTTCTACAACTTATACTTTCTACAACTTATACTTTCTAAATATATCATTACACCTCTAATGGTACATCTATACCGCATATTCTTGCCGCAATTGCAAGAAACGCCTTTGAAGTTTCACTTTCTTTAGGTAGGCGTAAACCTTTGTTTGAAGCGCCTTTAATATAATTACAATGTGGAATTACACCTATTAATTTCGCCTGCGTTTCCACCGCAACGTCATTTAAATTTTTCACGCCGGCGTTTAAATTCTCGCTTTGCGCTTTATTTAAAATTAACTGTGTTTTAATTGCACCGTCTTGTGCTATACTCTTTCGCATTAATTGCCCTGCCCTTACGCAAAGCCTATCAGGTGTTAACACCAATATCGCTTTATGCGCAACTAGTTTTGCAGCATGAAGCGGTAAGCCATAGCCTGTTTGAACGTCTAGTAATATAAAATCAAAAACTTTGCTGAGATTTTGCATGCTCTGTGTGAAAATTTCTATATCAATAAAGCAATCTTCATTTGAAGCGCAAATAGCATATAAATTACTGTAAAGCTCACTTTTCACAATTGCTTTTTGAACATCGCAGCGCTTACTGAAAACATCACTTAAATTGTAAACAACATTTCCGCCAACACCCGATACATAATCCATACAGCGGGGGCCGCTTGATAGCTCAACGCAAAGCACTTTCGCCCCATTTTCAGAGAGCGCCGCGCCTACAAGCGTGCAAATGCTTGTTTTTCCTGTTCCGCCTTTGCCCGATGCAAACATAATTATTTGTGCATTTTTGCCTTGCATAAAGCCCTCCAGAAAAGAAATTACAAAAAATTTAACGATTTTATGTGATATTTATTAGTCTCGAAATTTTAATTCTATATTTCACATTATAACACAAGCATAAATTAATTACAAGAAAATTATATCGATTTTCTTTTTTTGCAATTAATTCATGCTTTTTCATTATTATTTTCAATTTTACTGTTTTTAAATACATTTATTATATATTTGAAATCTACTATACCCGGCAAATATTTTTGCAGCGGTTTTGCGAGCGCAAAATAGCAAACAGCCATTGTTAACACACCCTGCATTAGCATTGCAGCGCCGCCCTCAATGCTAAGAGTAATGCCAACTGAACTTACAACAAGCGGCAGCGAAAGTTTTACAATTTTTTCAAAGCCGCAAAGCCATATAGTATATTTCCCCACTTGGCAAAGGGGTTTTACATTTTGTAGGCATACGCTAATAAATAAAACACAAACCATGCCTGAAATTATATATAAAAATTGTTCAGCAACAAGCAAATGAAAAGCAGGCTCGAATATAGAAAATAGGCTTGGTATATAGCCTAAGCCGTAATAAAAGCCAAAAAACGAAATAAATATGCAAATGAAAGCTGCTAATACAAGCATTATTTTAGTGCGCATTTTCCACATTTCACTAGGGAATTTAAAAAGCAGATAATGTGCATAATCGCCAATGGCATAATATATTAAAAAACGGCCTGCCATATCTATTCCCCATGGCCACACCGGCTCTTCACGAATAAATTTAACGCTTGCGCTAATTATAAAGCAAATTGCCAAAAGCAGTAACTTGTTTTTAACAATTTTTTGCAATACATGGTAAATTATACTTAAAAAGAAAAGGCACGGCAAAAACCAAAGCGCAACAATAGGAACCGTATTTCGTGCACCATAAGCGATATTTTTCACCCATTCTATAATTTCGCCCAAATTTAATTGCAAAATCACTATGCAAAAAAACAGGCTAATTGCACTAAAGGAAACATACGGCCATGCTATTCGCTGTAGTTTTGTAAATACAAATTTTTTAACGCTGTCTTCACTGCGCCTATAAGCCGTGAACCCCGAGCAAAAGAAAAAGCACGGAACTAAAAGTAAGAAGAAATAATCACCATAACGCCCCATATCGGGATAATGCACAATATACACGAAAAACATCGCAAAAAGTCGCATTATGTCTATGAAATTATAGTGTTTTGTATCTAACACCAACCGCACCCCTTTAAAGCAAATTTATTCGCTGTTTTCTAAAAATACTATACTATTCAAAGCTAAAAACCGAAGTGAATTTAATGTAATCCTACAAGTGACAATTTTAATATGATTAAAGCTAAATTATTTTGAAAGTAATTACATCATCTTTTTTAAATTTTTATAAACTTCGCTCACCGGAAAACCCATAACATTATAATAACAGCCCTCAATAGCTGTTATAAACAAAGCAGCTCTTCCTTGAATTCCATAACCGCCGGCTTTGTCGTAAGGCTCTTTTGTTGAAATATACTCCTCTATTTCAGCATCGCTTAATTTTGCAAACTCCACTTTTGTTGTGCTTATAATTTGCTTTTCCTCTTCGCCTTTTTTTATATAAACGCCCGTGTGAACCAAGTGCACATTTTCGCTCATAGCCAAAAGCATGCGCTTTGCATCCGGCTTATCTTTAGGCTTGCCAAAAACCTCGCCATTGCAGCTTACAACGGTATCTGCGCCTATAACAATATCGCCTTTATGCCCTTTTTCAACAGCTTCACACTTCGCTTTAGCTAAAAGCAATGCCAACTGTGCATGGTTTTCATGCTGAATTCCACCCTCGTCTACATCGCTTACTATAACGCTAAACTCGCTTGTTATTACATTCATAAGCTCAGCTCTTCTGGGCGAGGCTGATGCCAAAATAATTTTACTCATTCTCTCTCCTAAACTACTTGCCTGTAGAGCCAAAACCGCCCGTGCCCCTTTTTGTATCTTCAAGCTCTTCCTTTAAAATAAAGTTTGCGCCAAAAACAGGCATAATGCAAAGCTGTGCTATTCTATCGCCATGCTTAAATGTATATGCCTGTTTCGATAAATTAACAAGCCCCACCATTATTTCGCCTCTGTAATCGCTATCTATAACGCCAACGCCGTTTGAAAGCGATATGCCATGCTTAATGCCAAGCCCGCTTCTTGCAAACACAAGCGCCACACAGTCATCTTTTGAAAGCGCTATTGCTACGCCCGTGGATATAGTTGTTTTTTCACCGGGCAATAACGTTAGCGGCTCGTTTAAAACGGCATGCAAATCTGCCGCCGCGCTACCCTTAGTTGCATATTTTGGCATTTGTGCGCCCCTGCACAAAAGCTTAAATTCTACATCTATTTTTTTCATTTTTGCCCTCCTTTTTTATTTACAATACACCTTTTTCATATAAGCCCCTTGTGTATTTACTGTTTAATTTCTCATTATTTTTTATCGCTTTTACTATTGCAACTATCTCGCTTTTACTTTCAAATGTAAAATATGCAAAAGCTTCATGCGCTTTAACTTCGTGAAGCCTATCGCCCATATAAAGCGGCATTGGGTTGTAAATTGTGCGCACCCCTAAATTAGAGGGCGCAGAACATTCCACATAAAGTCGCTCGCCTTTTCTATCGTTCAAATAGCCGCTTTTTTTACAATTATCACATTGCATAATATTGTGAAGTGGGCACGCTCTTGTAAGCATAAGCGGCATATGCCCATAAACCACACATGATATTTTAACACACTTGCTATCACTTGCATATTGTTTAAGCGTTTGCTTTTGCGGCACTAAACTTTGCATTTGCTTTAATGTCAATTCAAGCGAAGCATTCATTTTACATGCACCCATTTCAGCATACATAGCCGTACTCAAAGCGTTTGTTATATTAAGGCCAAAGCCTGCGAATATTTCACTGCCTTTGCACATATTAAAATGCGCAATGTTTTGGCCGTAAAAGCCTGCAAAATTTCCATCTTTCAAACTTTGCACTTCTTGTATATATTGCTTTAATTTTTGCTCTTGCTGCGCTTTTGCGCTAAATCTTGGAAGGCTTAAATAGGTTTTCGCCCTTATTTCAAGCGGTATTTCATTATATTGTTCAATAGGAAGTATAAAACCCTCTATTTGCTCTAAAAGCAATTCTCCGCTAAGCTTATCAACATTATTTAACATAATATAAAGCGGTATGCTATTAGAGCCCGAAACCCTTAACGGCTCTGTAATTTCGCTTATCTGCGGCAGTATTTGCTCTTTAACCTCTTCGCTGTTTGCATTTTTGCAAACATGCGGTTTTACCTCGCTTCTAAGTAAAAGCAGCTGCTCTGCCGTTTGCCTTCGCATCTCGTTTAATTGCGAAGACGGCAAAAAGTACTCATCGCCCTTTATATGAGCATCACTTAAAAAAAACGGCGTGCCACCAAGTTTTGAAAGCGCTTTGGTAATAGCCTCGTTTTGGCTTTTTTGCGCCTTTTGTAAATTTTGCTCTATTTCATTTTGCGCTGTATTTCCATTTTTGTCTTTCGCAATTAAAACAGCACCGTTTTCGCTTAATTCTAAATGCATTTCAATTGGCACCGCCTGCAACTCTCGCCTGTATAATTCTCTTATTTTAGGCATTGCGCTTTTAGCTAAAGCCGCTTGCTCTTTTGTTCTTATGCCAAACATTTCTTCGCTTAGCTTTCCGCTTAAATAAGCGTTTGTAAAGCCTGAGCGCGAGAAAATATCGCGCAGTAAATCTTCATCATAACTTTGCCCTGCAATTACACTTTTACAAGCATTTACGCTGAGCGCAGCATATTCAGCACTGCGCATGCGCCCCTCAATTTTCAAGCTGCAAACGCCTGCATTAATTAATTGCTCTATTTGCTCTATATGCGACATATCCTTTAAAGAAAGATGATAATTTTCACGTTCTTGCTTTCTAATATCGCTTTGTTCTACTTCACCGCTTGCGCCAAAAGGTAGCCTACATGGCCCAGCGCAAGTGCCACGGTTAGCACTTCGTCCGCCAAAAAACGCGCTCATATAACACTGCCCTGAAACACACATACACAGCGCCCCGTGCACAAAAACCTCTGTTTGTATATTACAATTATTAGATATATGCTCTATTTCTGCTACACTGAGTTCCCTTGATAAAATAACCCTACTAAAGCCCAACGCCTCTAGAGCTTTTGCACCCGAAAGCGAGTGCACACTCATTTGCGTTGAGCCATGTATTGAAAGCGTAGGCGCCATTTTTTTCACAAGTGCCGCTACAGCTAAATCTTGCACAATAACCGCATCTGCACCTGCGCTTGCAATGTGTTCTATTTCCTTTGCAAGCTCAAAAAGCTCGCCCGGCATTATCAATGTGTTCAGCGCCACATAAACTTTAACATTGCGCGCATGGCAAAATTTAATAGCATTTATTAAATTTTGCGCATCAAAATTGCCTGCACTTTGCCTTGCATTAAAGCGTAAAAGCCCTAAGTACACAGCATTTGCACCTGCCATAACGGCGGCATGTAGCATTTGTTCATCGCCGGCAGGTGCTAATATTTCAATTTGTTTTTGCATAAGTATTATAATTAATTTTCATTGCTGAAAATTTCAACTTTTCTTTTTTACACATCTGTATTTATTTTTTCAGCATCACTATTTGCACTTGGCCTAAGCATTTGTGCTTGCCTTACAGCCTCTTCAGCCGAAGCTTTAGCCTTTGCCGCCTCTTGCAAATACTCTTTAATTTGCTCTCTCATATTATCAAGCGCTAAAGATTTTTGCTCAAGCTCATCTAAATAACTCATAGCTGTAATTACGGTTGCCGCCATAATTGAAGCTGAGGGAGCTTTTTCAAGTATCTCTCTAACGTCCTTATCTAAACGCTCGGCAAGCGTATTTACATAAACTTCACTATCTGTTGTTGATATAACATATTCTGCGCCCATAACCTTAAAACGCGCTTTGTTCATCGACATATTGAACTCCTTTCAAATTGCAAATTTTTATCTGCATATATTATACTAAAAATTAAACATAATAGCAAATATTTTTTAACAATAATTACAATATTACAAATTTATATGAACATCGGCATATTAAGCTTATAAAATGCATATAATTTTAGCCGATTTAACGTTATAAAAGCCTATTTGTCAAATTTATGCCTTTAAATTGCTAACATATTGGTAAGTTGTGCTGAAATTGCCTATAATATATTGGAATATCATTATAATTGTATTATAATATAAACTATAAAAGTTAAAGGAGCAGTAATTATGCTATTTAATAAAATGAGCAAAAAAGAGTTTGACAAAACTCTTTCCGAGAAACTTTTTACAGAGTTTAATGTAGATTACCTTAATGCAACAGACGACCAAATTTATCGTGCCTTAGCTTTAATTTGCAGAAGCACAATGAGTGAGCGTCGCAAGCATTTCATGGCAAAAACATATGGTTGCAACGAAAAGCAAGTGTATTATTTGTGTATGGAATTTTTAATGGGGCGCAGTTTAAAAAGCACTTTGTTTAATTTAGGTATGCAAGATGTTGCAAAAGATGTTTTAAAAAGCCACAATATAAAACTTGACAATGTGTTTGAGCAAGAGCCGGACGCAGGCCTTGGCAACGGTGGCCTTGGGCGCCTTGCCGCGTGCTATCTCGATGGTATGGCAACAACAGGCGTTCCCGGTACCGGCTATTCTATTTTATATGAGTATGGTATTTTCCGCCAAAAAATAGTTGACGGCTGGCAACAAGAGCGTGCCGACAACTGGCTTCCGGGCGGCACTGTATGGCTTAGAAGCCACCCCGAGCAAGCTGTTACAGTTAGCTTCGATGGCGAAATTCACGAGCAATGGGACGGCGATTACCACACTATAGAACATAGAAACTGCGTTAATGTTATTGCTGTGCCTTATGATATGTATATAGCAGGCTACGGCAACGAAAATGTTAGTAAGCTTAGGCTTTGGAAAGCAAAAGCGCCCGGCTTTGATATGGATAGCTTTAACGCCGGCGAATACAGCAGCGCTATGACGAAAAACGCTAATGCAGAGCTTATAAGCAAAGTTTTATACCCTAACGACAACCATATAGAGGGCAAAACTTTACGCCTTCGCCAACAATATTTCATGTCTGCGGCGTCTATTGGCGATATAGTGCAAAACCATTTAGCACAGTATTCAACTTTAGATAATTTACCCGATAAAGTTGCAATACAGCTGAATGATACCCACCCAACTTTAGCTATCCCCGAGCTTATTCGCCTTCTTTTAGACGATTGTGGCTACAGTTGGGAGCAATCTGTTGATATATGCAGGCGTGTTTTTGCCTACACTAACCACACAGTTATGAGTGAAGCTTTAGAAAAATGGAATATGGATATATTTAAGAAAACATTGCCAAGAATATTCCAAATTTGCAAAGAGCTTGACCGCCGCCTGAGAGAAGACCTTGAAAACCACTTCCCCGGCGATGCAGGCAAAATTAATTATATGGCGATATTAGGTGATAATCAGGTTAGAATGGCAAATATTTGTTGCTATGTTTGCCACAGCATTAACGGCGTTTCAAAACTTCACAGTGAAATTATAAAGCAAAGCGTTTTTAATGATTACTATTTATATTCGCCTCAAAAATTCACTAATGTAACAAATGGTATCGCTTATCGCCGCTGGCTTTTAAGCGCAAACCCCGGCCTTACAAGCTTGCTTGAAAACACCATTGGCGGTGAATTTAAAAAAGATGCAGCTGCGCTTAAAAAGCTTGAAAAATACTCTGATAACAGTTCTTTCTTGAAAGAGCTTGCGGCAGTTAAGCACAGCAACAAAGTTATTTTCTCTAACTTTTTAAAAACAACAACAGGGCAAGTTATAAACCCCGATAGCATTTTCGATGTGCAAGTTAAACGTATGCACGAATATAAAAGGCAGCATTTAAACGCGCTTAACATTGCCATGCAGTATTTATATTTAAAAAACAACCCCAATGCAGATTTTGTTCCTAAAACTTATATTTTCGGTGCAAAGGCTGCGCCGGGCTACTATATGGCAAAGCAAATGATAAGGCTTATTTGCCTTTTAGGCAAGCATATTGCCGAGGATAAGCAAGTGTGTGATAAGCTTGCCGTTGTTTACCTTGAAGACTATTGCGTTACTACAAGCGAAAGGCTTATGCCCGCAAGCGAAGTTAGCGAGCAAATAAGCCTTGCCGGCACCGAGGCAAGCGGCACAGGCAATATGAAATTCATGCTTAACGGCGCAATAACTATTGGCACTTTAGACGGCGCAAACGTTGAAATAGCTGATGCCGCAGGCGAAGAGAACGAAATTATTTTTGGTATGCGCACACATGAAGTTGAAAATTTAAAGAACTTTGGATATCACCCCGCAACCTATATTGAAGCGCATGAGCAAGCCGCTGAAACGCTTGCATTCCTTGAAAAAGGTTGGGGCGGTGAAAACTTCCATGAAGTTGTAACAAATTTGCGCACACAAGACCCATATATGGTTATGGCAGATTTTGATGAGTATGCGAAAGCGCAAGAGCATTTAAGCAAGCTTTACAGCCAGAGCCTTGTTTGGAATAAAATGAGCCTGATGAATATAGCAAACAGCGGGATTTTCTCTGCAGACCGTTCTGTGCTTGATTATTCTAAAAAGATATGGAATATAGACCCATTAAAATAGCTCCATTAAAACTAAAGCGTGCAAATAATTTGCCGCTTGATAGGTTGATATTATGCAATTAATTTATAACAGCACAAGTTTGCGCTGCAAAAGCCCTTTTGGCGCTATAAAATGTGGGCAAACTTGCGATTTTACAATTTATATACCAAAGCATTATAATTGCAAAAAACCTTCCATGATAATTGAAAAACATGGAAATGAGCCGTGTGCCATTTTTGGCACGCGGCTTATTGAGCCACAATTAAACATAGACTTTGAAAACAAAAACGACGCGTTTTGCTTTAGCTTTAAAGCCGATACAGCGGGCGTTTATATGTATTATTTTGACTTAAACATACATTACAACAAAATTTTCAAAACAGAAAGCGGCGAAGCAATTATTACACAAAACGAAGCTGATAAATGGCAATTAACTGTTTATGAAAAAAGCTTTACAGCGCCTATTACACAGCAAAGTGTTATGTACCAAATTTTCCCCGATAGATTTTTCGGCGAAGATATAAACGAAACCATGCCTTTTGCAGACAGAGTTTACCGCAAAAACAAATTGGGCGAGCCATACTTTTGGCCTACAGAAAACGGCGGCTATTTAAACAAAGATTATTTTGGCGGCAATTTTAAGGGCATAAAAGAAAAACTTCCTTATTTACAGCAATTAGGCGTTGATATAATCTATTTAAACCCTATTTTTGAAGCACATGCAAACCACCGCTATAACACTGCAAATTATTTAAAAGCAGACCCTCTTCTGGGCACAAACGATGACTTTGCACTGCTGTGTAAAGCGGCAAAACAGCACGATATAAAAATTATTTTAGACGGTGTTTTTAGCCACACAGGCTCTGATTCAATTTACTTTAACAAAGAGGGCAGGTATGAAGAAAACGGCGCTTATAACAGTGAGAGCAGCCCTTACCGCTCGTGGTACGATTTTAACGAGATGTATGAGTGTGGCTACCGCTCTTGGTGGGGTTTTGAAACTTTACCTGAAGTTAAAGAGCACGACGAGGGCTTTAGAAAGTTTATATGTGGCAAAGGTGGCGTTATTGAGTATTGGCTAGGCCTTGGCGCAAGCGGTTTTAGGCTTGATGTAGCCGACGAATTACCCGATGCTTTTATTGAAGAAATACGAAAAACCATTAAAAACCACAGCGAAGATAATATATTAATTGGCGAAGTTTGGGAAGATGCCACAAATAAAATTAGCTATGGCCAAAGGCGCACCTACCTTTTAGGCAAAGGGCTGGATAGCACAATGAACTACCCTTTTAAAGATGCTGTGTTAGCTTTTTGCCGCGGTGAAAAAGCTGATATAACTGCACAAAAAATAATGACAATATGCGAAAACTACCCTGCCCCCGCGCTTAACTGCGCCATGAATTTTGTATCTACCCACGACACAATGCGCGCTATAACCGCTTTAGCCGGCGAAGACATTGCAAACCACGACAGATATTGGCAAAGCGGGCGCCTTTTAAACCACGAGCAATATGAAAACGGCATAAAATTACTTCGCATAGCTTATGCATTAATTTACACTTTACCGGGTATTCCGTGTATTTATTACGGCGATGAAATAGCGATGCAAGGCTATAAAGACCCTTTTAATCGCGCATATTTTAACTGGGGCAACAAAGAAACTCGAATTATTGAAACTTTGCAAATGCTAGGTAAAATAAGAAAAGCAAACAGCGCTTTTGCAAATGGAAAATTAACATTTATAAGGCGAGAAAACAGCACACTCAGCTATATAAGAAAAGACGAAAACAACACTGTTGCAATAGGCATAAATTGCAATAGCTACCCGGTTAATATACACCTTTTAGACGAAGATTATATTATAGAGCCTTTTAATTTTAAAATTGCAAGCACCAATAAATAAATTTGCATTATAAAGCCCGTGAAATTAATTAATTTCACGGGCTTTATTTTTTAATTGCTTAAATTATTATGTTTGTGTACCTGTGTCGCCTTCTTTTATGCCTTTTGCTGAAAACACATTAGTTATTGTTTTAATAAATATAACAACATCTAATTTAAAACTCAAATTTTTCGCATAAAAGCCGTCGTATTCAGCTTTTAGCTTTATGGGTATTTCATCTCTTCCGTTAATTTGCGCATAACCTGTAAGGCCCGGAACAAGACTATTTGCGCCATGAATATCACGCTCGGCAATTAAATCATACTGGTTATAAAGCGCAGGCCTTGGCCCTATTATACTCATTTTCCCCGAGAGTATATTGAAAATTTGCGGTAATTCATCAAGGCTTGTTTTGCGCAAAAACTTGCCCATTTTAGTAATTCTCGCCTCAGGGTTTTTCAAAAGATGTGTAGGCACATCTTTTGGTGTGTCTGCATACATTGTTCTAAACTTTAAAATATTAAAATGCGTTTTATGCTTTCCAACGCGCTTTTGCTTGAAAAGCACCGGGCCTTTTGAATCGCATTTTATGCAAATAGCTATCAAAGCAAATACAGGCGATAAAATAACAGCGCCCATTAATGCCAATATAAAATCTAAAAAACGTTTAATTGTGTTTTTATACATTAAACTCTCCCGTTTTAAGCTTCGTAGTTTACATCATAACTCGTGGGTATATTAGAGCTAAACGTTGGCACTAAATCTATAAGCGCCTGCACTAAATTGCCGCTGTTGTTGGAATAGGCTATCTCTTTTAGCGTTTTCAAATGATCGAAAAATGTGTTTTTATTAAGCTCTAAAGGCGAGCCTATAAATATTTTTTTGCTATCGGTTTGCATCAAGCCCTCTTCGTCCATTAAAAGTTCTTCAAACAGCTTTTCGCCCGGCCTAAGGCCTGTAAATTTAATTTCAATATCTTTATACGGTATAAAGCCAGAAAGTTTTATAAGGTTTTCGGCTAAATCTAAAATTCTAACAGGGTTGCCCATATCAAGCACAAAAATATTGCCGCCGTCGCCCATTGCACCGGCCTCCAGCACTAAGTTTACCGCTTCGGGTATTGTCATAAAAAAGCGCACAATATCAGGATGTGTAACCGTTAAAGGGCCACCTGCCGATATTTGCTCTTTAAACAACGGTAGCACGCTGCCGTTAGAGCCCAAAACATTGCCAAAACGCACTGCCGCAAACTTCGTTTTGCTTTTTTGCGCCATGGCTTGCACTATCATTTCACACACTCGCTTTGTTGCACCCATAACATTTGTTGGGTTAACCGCTTTATCTGTAGATATAAGCACAAAGCGCTCTACATTATATTTATCTGCCGCTAAGGCTACATTATATGTTCCAAATACATTGTTTTTAACGGCTTCCTCAGGGGCATCTTCCATTAGCGGCACATGTTTATGCGCTGCAGCGTGAAAAACAACTTCAGGAAGAATTTCCGCAAAAAGCTTTTCAATTTTTTTACTGTCTCTAACCGAGGCAATGCAAACTTGTAAATTAAGCTCGTCCTTATACTTTCTTTCAAGCTCTTGCTGAATATTATATGCGTTGTTTTCGTAAATATCTATTATTATAAGCTTTTTGGGCGCATAAGATGCAATTTGCCTACAAAGCTCTGAGCCTATAGAGCCGCCTCCACCCGTTACAAGAACTGTTTTCCCCGTTACAAGTTTATGCGTTTTGCTTGTTATTTCTATTTCTCTTCTACCTAAAACGTCTTCAACTTTTACATCGCGCACGCGTGATAAAAAATCTTTGCCGTCTGCTATTAATTTTACTATATCAGGCAAAATTTGCACATTACACTTTGTTTTATTGCATATGCTTAATATTCTGCGTTTATCGTCCTCTTCAAGCGTTGGTATTGCAAGAAGTAATGTTTCAATTTCACAGCGCTCTACAAGCTCGGGTATATCTTTTGTAGTGCCCATTATTTCAACGCCCATAATGCGCCTGCCAACTTTTTCGCGCGCATCGTCCACACAGCATATAATATTCATATCTTTTGATGGGTTTTTAAACTGCTCGTGCAACAATGTGCTTGCGGCATCACCTGCGCCAATAACCAAGACACGCCTGCGCTTTTTAGGGTTTTTTGCAAGGCGCGTGTTGCGGTACATTCTATAAGTTAAGCGCGTGTACAACGTTAGCGATGATGCAAAAAGTGCGCTTAACAAATAAACTGAATATGGAACCCTGCGCTCGGCGCTAAACATAATCATCGTAACAACAAAAAATATGCTAACAGATATAAACGAAGCTAGGCAAAGGCGAAAAAACTCAACTATTTCCGCATAGCGCCAAAGGCTGTCGTACATGCCCATAAGGCCGTAAACTATTTCATAACAGCACACAAAGAAAAAGCAACTAGCAATTAAAAGGCTGTTGTGCTCTGTATAAGAAGTGCGCCCTTGAATTAAAATCCACGGTGCTAAATATGCAATTGTTACCATAACAACATCAATGGCTATTAATGTTTGTTTTCTGTATTTTTGTATAAAGCTTAGAATATTTTGCAGTAAAATAATTTCACCTTCTTTAGAGGTTATGAGCCATTAACAACAATAGTGTATTTTCACTAAAATTGCAATATTTCTTTATTTATTTTACATTATTTTTGGCTTTTAAGCAAGTAAATTATACAATGCCCATAAAATATTCTACAACAATTGCCACTATTACCACAAGTGCTGATATTATAAACCCATGTATCATAGGCGCCGGGCCTGATTTTCTCATTTTCGAAAAACTCGTTCCAAGGCCTATTGCCGCTAAAGCCATAACCATTATAAATTTGCTTAATTCCTTTAAAAACGCAGATAGCTCAGCAGGAATATACCCCATAGAATTTATGACAGTCAATGCTAAAAAGCCCACAATAAACCATGGGAATAGTGTTATAAAGTTTACATTTTGTGTAACTTTATCTTTTTTTGCGTTTTTATCAAGCGCAAGTGCCTCTTTTTGCTTTATTTTAACATTGATAAACGCAAACACCAACACTGTTGGAATAATGGAAAGCGTTCTTGTAAGTTTAACCATAGTGGCAAAATCGCCCGCTGCCTCGCTGTAGGCATAACTTGCCGCCACAACGCTTGATGTATCATTAACTGCTGTTCCCGCCCAAAGCCCATAAGCCATATCGCTAAGGCCAAGCCATGAACCCATCAAAGGAAAAAGCACTATCATTATCATATCGAATATGAATGTTGCGCTAATAGCATAGGCAATATCTCGCTCTTTTGCATCAATAACAGGCGCTATAGCCGCAATTGCCGAGCCGCCGCAAATGCCCGTTCCCGCAGATATTAAATTGGAAAGTTTCCAATCGAGCTTTAACGCTTTGCCAATAAAATAGCCGCCGCCAAAGCAAGTAAAAAGTGTGAAAACCATAACAAGCAGCGATATTCTGCCAACTTCTAAAACCGTTGTTATGCTTAAAGATGCACCAAGTAAAATAATTGCAAATTTCAGCATTCTTTTAGATGTAAATTTCAATCCTTGAGCAAAAATATCTGTTTTAATAAATGCATTTAAAAACATTCCTATAAAAATTGCAATAACGGTTGCACCTATTAAATGTATTGGCAAAATACTTTCAATAAATACAGATAAAACAGCAATTGCAAGAGCCAATAGTACCCCCGGCACAATTTTAAATATCTTAGTTATTATAAACATCCCCTAATCGTTTGTTATAATATATTTTAACATATATTTATGCTAATGTCGATTTTTAAAGTATCAATAGCATTATTCTATTATTATGTTCAAATTATAGGAAATAAGTTGATAATATATATATATATATTATCAGAGGGCTATAGCCGACTATATATAAAGAAACATCTTGCAATTAGATAGGATTTGTAGGCGTGTATATGTCTTATTTACTCACCTGAAATTAATTTGAAATATTATTTTCTCTGTGTTATAGTTTACTAAAGATTATTTATATTTGACGAATAGAGGAGATTTACATAAATGAAAGTAGGAATAATATGTGCTGTAGATAGGGAACTTGCTCCTTTTTTACATATGATAAATAATAGCGTTACAACAGAAAAAGCTATGTTAAAATTTTATAGCGGAGAGATTGATGACGTAACTGTTGTAACTATGTTTTGTGGTGTATGCAAAACAAATGCAGCTATTGCTTCACAAATTTTAATTGACACTTATAGTTGCGACATAATAATAAATGCAGGAACAGCAGGCGGAATGGATATAAAAGTCAAATTATATGACACCATTTTTTCAACAGAAATAGCTCATCATGATGTAGAGGCAGGGATTTTGACTGAATTTCACCCTTGGATGGATTCGATATATTTTAAGGCTGATGAAGCATTGATTCAGCTATCCAAAAATCTAATCGACAAAAATAATATTCCAAATGTACATTTCGGTAGAATGATAACGGGAGAATTTTTTGTTACAGATGATTTTCGAGCAGAGCTCAATAATGAATTTGCTCCTTTAAGTATTGATATGGAAACAGCAAGCATAGCTCATGCTTGTTTTGTAAACAAAATTCCTTTTATAGCAATAAGAACGATAACTGATACTGAAGAACATGCAGGAACAAATAATTTTGAATTAAATTGTGAAAAAGCATCTAAAAAATCTGCTGATTTAGTTAGACTACTATTAAGTGAAATCCATAACCACTACCCATTATGAGCATTTG
>CAYJEU010000002.1:0-159345 GCA_964369565.1 uncultured Bacteroides sp.
CGGCTAAGTTTATTGCTAAGTACACTGTTATTATTGCAAAGGCTATTGCTAAAGGTATTAAGATAGCTAGCATTGCTTTTGCTAAGTTCATCGTTAAGGCCGCTAAATTTATTGCTAAGTACACTGTTATTATTGTAAAAGCTATTGCTAAAGGTATTAAACAATTAATGCTTTTAATATTGGCAGGCTTTAAAAACTTGTTTAAAGCAATTGCTCAATTTGCTGCGTTTGCAAAAATCAAAATAGTACAAGCTCAAATGTCCGCCAAAGAAAAAAGCGTAATTCGAAACGAACAAAGGCGCGAGCGCAATGCAAACTTAGCTGTAATAAAAGCACAAAAAGCGCAAGAAAAACAAATTAGAAACGCACAACTTGCACAGCAAAAAGCTTTGCTTTTAGCACAAAAACAAGAAGAAAAAGCTTTACTGCAAGCACAAAAGCAAGCAGAATTACAAGAGCGAAGCGCCCAAGAAGCCTTAATTAAAGAGCAAAATTTACAACTGGAAAATTTAAAGCGCGAACAAGCTGCAAAGCTGCAAAAGCAACAAACGGATGAACTGCAAAATCAACAAGTAGCTAAGCTACAAAAACAGCAAGCGGCTGAACTGCAAAATCAACAAGCACAATATACAATTCAATTAGATAAACCACAACCAAACGCCGAGCAAAACAATAATATCTACTTTGAGAATATTAAAAACCTCTTACCAAAAGAGCCAGTTAAAAAAGCTGCTAACCCTCGTAAAATTAATTTTCTCAAAGCTGCAGCTTTTGGCATATCAAGCGTTGCTTTCATTACCATTTTAAGCGCTGTAATTACAATTCAAATAAGTGCGAATTCGCCTGTAAGCCAAGTTAATTATCAAAACAGAACTTTGGTAGCCGATAAGAATTCAAGCTCTACAACAGTTGTTAAACCTGAATTTGAGGAATTACAACAAAGCTTATTGCCCGAAGAAACATGGGCGCTATTTATGGTTGGCCCAAATCACTCTATTGCTCAAGATTATGAATATGATATTACAATGGTGCTTGGCCCTACAACTTCCCCTGCTTCTGCACAACTAATTGATGCCAGAATTTTAGAAGATACAACAAGAATGTTTGAAGATGCTGCAGCTCAAGGGCAGTATTTATATTTGCGCTCAGCATACAGAAGTTATGAAACACAAGACTATTTATTCGAATCAATGTACCAAGATTATTTAGCGCAAGGTTTATCTGAAGAAGACGCCTATGCAGCAACATCAAGCCTTCGCAATATACCGGGAACATCCGAGCATCAAACCGGCCTTGCAATAGATTTAGTTCCTTTAGACGATACCGGTGCCGCATTAGTGCCGGAACTTGAAAACGAGCCTGAACTGCAATGGGTTGCTGAAAACTGTGCAGATTATGGCTTTATATTAAGATATGAAAGTGACACAACACATATTACAGGCATAAGCTATGAGCCGTGGCACTTTAGATATGTTGGTGTTGAACATGCACAAAAAATAACAGAGCTTGGCATAACTTTAGAAGAATACATGGGAGTTGCCTAATAAGCGCAACAAGGAGTTTATATGAACAGACTAGAAATAGATAATGCCGTGCATATGTCAGACTTTGCGGTAGAAAAATTTAAACGCTGCAAAATCGCCCTTTATTTCACATGGCCCAGTAACAAAAAAACTGCAACAGCTGAAGCGCTGTTGCCGTTTTTAATGGAGCGCAGCTATGCTGCTTGCCCCGATATGAGCGAACTTTCAAAAAGGCTTGCTGCTCTTTACGGCGCCAGCCTCTCAGTTGAAATAATGAACGTTGGCGCAAATAGAATTCTTTGTGTATCCGTAATAGGTATAAAAGATGAATATTCGCTTAACGGTGAAAATTTATCAATGGAATATGCTGAAATGGCATTAAATGTTGCTTTTCGCCCATATTTAGTTGATGGTGTTTTTAACGAGGAAAATGTTGAAATTGAAAAAGAGCAACTTTTTGAGCAATTGCAAAGTGAAATTAACGACAAGAGAAGTTATTGCATTAGGCAAGCTCGCAGAAAATTTTATAAAAATGCTCCTCAAGGAATTGAAAGAAACGGTTATATAGAAGAAGTAAAAGCCCTAAGCGCAAAAAATGTTACAAACGCCTGGGAAAATATAATAAAAACCGCACATATTGATGTTATGGTACTTGGTGCAAATTTTCAAATTGTACAAAACCAAGTTAAAACCTTTTTAAGCCAAATTGAACGTGCACCTATTCAAATTGCACAGGCAAATGCTATGGAAAAAGTGCAAGTTGAGGAGTTTGAAGAAATAATCGATACAAACCAAAGTAAATTGTGCATGATATTTACTATGCAAAAGCCCGCAACAAAACGCGACTTTGTTGTTTTAAGAGTTGCCACTGCCATTTTAGGTGGCACAGCCACTTCTCGCCTATTTAAAAACGTGCGTGAAAAAATGAGCCTGTGCTATTACTGTGCTGCATACAGTGAAGCCAGAAACGGTATGCTCACTATTGATAGCGGCATAGAGCACACTAATGCACAAAAAACTAAAGATGCTATTTTGAATGAAATAGCTTTGCTCATAAAAGAAGATATAGAGCAAAAAGAATTAGATGAAATAAAAAAAAGTATATGCGAGCGCTTGAAAAGCGTGCAAGACTCCCCCAACGCAATAGAAAGCTGGTATTTTTCTGAAATATTGCGCGCCGAAAGCATTAGAACGCCACAAGATATGATGGAAGAGATACAAAGCGTTAGCGCCCATGAAATAAAAGAGATATTAAAGCAATTTTCGCTTTCTGTTGTTTATTTAATTACAAAGGGGGAAAATTCATGAACTCTATCCAGTTATCAGCGTTAAACGCACAAGATTTTGAAACAAAAGTTTTACCTAATGGTTTAACTGTTATTGTTCGCACCATGGAAGACTTTAGCACAGTGCACGCTATATACGGAACAAAATTCGGTAGCGTAGACAGAGATTTCATGCACGGATATAAAACTTATAAACTCCCTGCCGGAATTGCCCATTTTTTAGAGCACAAAATGTTCGACAATGAAGAGGGCGACGCATTTGCTCTTTTTTCAAAAACAGGTGCAAGCGCAAATGCCTATACAAGCTTTGAAAAAACTTGCTATATCTTTACAGCGTCAGACCATATAGAGCAAAACCTGGATATTTTATTAAGCTTTGTTTCAAAGCCATATTTTACAGACGAAACTGTTCAAAAAGAACAAGGTATTATAGGGCAAGAAATAAAAATGTATGAAGACTCTGCCGAGTGGCGCTTAATGTTTGCAGCGCTAGCTTGCCTTTATGAAAACCACTATGTTAAAGATGACGTTGCCGGCACAGTTGAAAGCATTGCTGAAATTACGCCCGAGCTTTTATACACATGTGCAGATGCCTTTTACAGGCCAAGCAATATGGTTCTTGCAGTTGCGGGAAATGTTAGCATGCAAACAGTGCTAGACGCTTGCGAGCGCGCGCAGATGGATGCCAAAGATACGCCCATAACATTGATGCAACCCATTGAAACACACTTGCCTATTAAAAAAGAGCTAACGTTTAACATGGCTGTTTCAAAGCCGCTCTTCTGCCTTGCTTTTAAAGAAAAACCTATCACGGGTGATGCTCTACATGTGCTAAAATCTGAAATTATATGCGATATTATTACAGAGCTTATTGCCGGTAGCATGACTCCGCTTTACAGGAAACTATATGACGAAGGGCTTGTTGCCCCCGGTTTTTCAGGCGAATTGATGAATGTTCAAGGTGCAACTTGCATGCTGTTTAGCGGCGAAACCAACGAGCCTCAAAAAGTAAAAGAGCTATTACTAAAAGAAATTCAGCATATAAAAACGCATGGCGCAGACGAGCAAATGTTTAATTTGTGCAAAAATTTAATGTATGGTGAAATTGTTTGCAGCCTTGACAATGTTGAAGATGTTGCAAGTGGTATTTCAAATGTGTTCTTTAAAAATCGCACACCATTTCAAATTATGCAAGTGCTTGCAAATTTGAAATTAAGCGATGTAAACGATATGCTCAAAAAAGTATTAAATGAAGACAAAAGTGCAAGCGTAATAATTAACCCGCTTTAAAAACGGGAATTTATAGCTAGTAAATTTATTTTTAAACATAAGGGGTATTAGATGATTAACAACGTTCAATTTCCGCATCTTGGCATAGAGCTTGAAGTAAATAGAGTTGCTTTTACGCTTGGCGATATAAACATTTATTGGTATGGCATTTGCATAGCGCTGGGAATGCTACTTGCTATAATTTTTGGTTTGCGAATTAGCAAAAACTTCGGTATAAACGACGACTATTTTTTAGATGTTATTATAGCATCTGTGTTCATGGGCATTGTTGGCGCAAGGGCATATTATGTTATTTTTTCTCCGGTTGAATACGATAATATTATAGATATGATTACAATCAGAGATGGCGGCCTTGCCATTTATGGCGGAATTATTCTAGGCTTTATTACTGCATTCCTTACTTGCAAGTGGAGAAAGCTGTCATATTTTGCAACCGCAGATATTTGTGCTATGGGCCTTTTAATAGGTCAAGGTATAGGTAGATGGGGCAATTTTTTCAATCAAGAAGCATTTGGCGATAATACTAATTCAATTTTTGGAATGATTAGCGAAAACACTACGGCTTATTTAACATTTAAGCAAGATGCTTTAGCACAAAATGGTATAATTGTAGACCCTAGCTTACCTGTTCACCCAACATTTTTATATGAATCTGTATGGTGCTTATTAGGTTTTGTTTTACTATTTTTATATATAAAGAAAAGAAAATTTAACGGTGAAATATTCCTTCTTTATATTATGTGGTATGGCATAGAAAGAGCTATAGTTGAAGGCCTTCGCACTGATAGCCTTGAATTTTTTGCAGGTTTAAGGGTTAGCCAAATCCTTGCAATTTTAAGCGCGGCTATAGCATTAATAATTTATTTTATTTTAAGAAAAAAATACAAGGGCACACCTTTAAAAGTTAATTACGACTTTAAAGTTAACCCAAGTGAAAAGAATTCTCCAACTGTTAGCCTAACATGGCTAGCAAGCGAAAAAGTACCAACAAAAACTCAAATAAAAGAGGCCTATGAAAAGCTAAAAGAGCACGAAGAAAGCCAAAGCACCGTTAAAGAAACAAATGAGAGCGACACAATCGAAAATGAAGATGACAGTGATACATCAGATGCTCAAAAAAAGCATAAAGAAGATAATAGCGAAAAAGCACAAGAGCCTGTGCTAAATGAAAATGATGGTGAAGAAGAAGAAGAAGAAGAAGCAGCAAATGCAGAAGAGCAACCAGCACAAGATGAAAACACAAGTGATGATGAAATATAAATTATAATTAGAAATATTAAAATTATATAAGCATAATAATTTAGGGGGTTAATAAATGAGTGCAAAATTAATAAGCGGCAAAGAATTGGCAATGCAAAAAAAAGCGGATATAGCAAAAAAAATTGATGAACTATTTAACAAAACAAATGTGCGTGCAAAACTGAGCGTTATAATTGTAGGTGATAACCCCGCTAGCAAAACATATGTTGCCGGCAAGGCAAAAGACTGTGAAGAGTGCAATATTCTATCTGACGTTATTGCTTTAAATGAGCAAACAACAAAAGCAGAGCTTCTTGCAAAAATTGATGAGCTTAATTGCGATAAAAACGTGCATGGTATTTTAGTTCAGCTTCCACTGCCAAAACATATAGACGAAAACACCGTTATAAACGCTATAAGCCCTAAAAAAGACGTTGACGGCTTCACGCCTATCAATGTTGGTAAAATGGTTATAGGCGAAGAGTGCTTTTTACCTTGCACCCCTGCCGGCTGTATAGATATGCTAAAAAGCACCGGCGTTAATATCGAGGGCAAAAACGCTGTTGTTATAGGGCGCAGTAATATTGTGGGCAAGCCTGCAGCTCTTCTTCTTTGCGCTGCTAATGCCACTGTTACAATATGTCATTCAAGAACGCAAAACCTAAAAGAAATATGCGCTAATGCAGATATTTTAGTTGCCGCTATAGGCAAAGCAGGCTTTGTTACAAAAGATATGATAAAGCCCGGCGCTATTGTTATTGACGTTGGCATTAACCGCAATGAGCAAGGCAAGTTGTGCGGTGATGTTGCATTTGAGCAGGCATGCGAAGTTGCAGCACATATTACACCTGTTCCCGGCGGCGTTGGTTTAATGACTAGGGCAATGCTAATGGAAAACACCTATAAGGCTGCATTGATGCAATCGAAAAGCAATTAAACTGCAGTTATTTACTTAATTTGCTATTTAATTAATAGTAACAAAAAACGCTTGAAAACGGGTTAATCCCCCATTTTCAAGCGTTTTAATTTTTATTATTTTGCAATTACACATCACTGTGAATTACAAATGTATCTTTACCTTTACGCTTTGCCTCGTAAAGTGCCGCGTCTGCCGCTTCAAACAATTTTTCGTAACCTGTTCCGTTAAGTGGTGCTATAGCTATACCTATTGATGCCGAAATAGTAACTGTTATATCGTTAAATGTATAATCGTTTCTAACTGTATCACATAACCTTTTTGCTATAATTCCTATTTCTTTGCTTGGCACTTTACCTCTTAAAAATACAACAAATTCATCGCCGCCAAAGCGCCCTATATAGTCATTCGCTCTAAATAACGGCCTAAGCTTATCGTAAACTCCACAAAGAACTGTATCTCCGTAATTATGCCCCATATTATCGTTAATGCCCTTAAAATTGTCTAAGTCAAATACAATTAGCACACCGTTTTCATGCTCGTTTAAATAATCGCTGATGAGCGAGCGAATTGCCGCTTTATTATATGCACCTGTAAGCGTATCTCTTTCGCTTTTTTCAACTAGCGCAAGTTCCGCTATTTTCTCGTCATTTATTTCATCTATAGTGCAAATAGAAAGAATTTCTTTTGTACCTTCATCGAGCCTACTGTTTATTTTCATTTTATACCAGTAATATTCGCTTTTATCAATATTTGTATCGCCTGTGGCTTTATTTATGCTTATTTTATAAGCGCGGTAATCGTAATTAAGCTCTTTTATTCCATGCTTAAATTTCTCTTCAATTTTTTCCGGGCTAATTTTTTCAAGTATATATAAATCGTTTGGGTGTATAATTTCTTGCATACCGCTATTAATGAAAAAACTGAACATATCGTGCTTTTCAGCAGGCATTTCAACAGTATTCATAATTACTCTTGAAATTTTTCTTTTCGTACTGTTAAACTCAATTACAATTTCAGCTAAATTAAAAAGCGCATCTTTTAACATTTGGCTCGTATCAATTTTTTGCTCAAGCTCTTGAATAAGTTTTTTATATTTATCAAGCATAACAAGCCTAATCATAAACAAAAGCATTAAATAGAATGTGCCAAGCAATAAAACCGGCAGAACAATTTGCTGAATTGAAAGCTCTATAAAATTGCCATTAATGCCAAAAATTGATGCATTATAAATTAGAAAAATACCAATAACTATCATTAACAGCGTAATAAAATTTAAAAGCGTACTGTTTTTAATAATATCTTTCACAGCAGAGGGTGAAATTAACGCTATAAAGACTATTAAAAACATTATATGCGCCCAAAACACAATAAATGTGCTTGCAATTAAATCATCACTGCTTTGCAAAATGTTAAACATTGTTTTTTCTGTGGTAATTGAATAAATTGCCATAACCACAGATCGACATGTATAAAAATGGATTAAAAGGCCAAACGATATAGCAATTAAAGCCAACCATTTATCTTTAAATAAAACTAGCATTTCAACAATAACAACTATTGCAACCACAACATAAGCTATAACATTATTACCTTCAAAAAGCGCTATTAAATTTGCCGACAATGCAGCATTTAACAGGCAAGTTAACCATCTGAAAATTCTGGAGAACCTTTCTTTTTTAGTAATGCGTTTAGCCAGAAGCATGCTTAAATATGAATGTATAAAAAATGTTATGAAAACTACACCATAAGTCTCTAAATTCATACTAGCTCCTTTTCCATTCTTTTCTTTTAACAACTAAAAAAGTATAAGCCAATAAATTTACATTACTTCCGGAACAGATATTTTCAGCATACTCAAAGCGTTGCTAAGTGTTATTTGTGTGCTTTTGCATAAAGTTGCACGCGCGTTTCTTAAAAGTTTTTCTTCACAATTCACATGGCAATTATTATAAAATTTATGAAACTGTGTAGCCAGAAGTGTGGCGTATTTTGTTATGCGTGCCGGCTCATAGTTTTTTGCTGCCATTGCAATTTCAAAAGTAAACAGCGCAATAGTGCGCATTAAAGCAATTTCGTTTTCGTCAATTAAAACGCTTAAATCATTTAGGCCTACACTATCGAAATCGCATACTACGCCTTCACTGCTTAGCTTCTTTAAAATGCTGCAAATTCTTGCATGGGCATATTGTACATAGTAAACAGGGTTTTCACTGTCTTGCTTTGAAGCTAGGTCTAAATCAAAGTCAATTGCACTTCCCGCTTCACGCATATTGAAGAAAAACCTTGCACTGTCAATTGGCACTTCATTCAGCAAGCTATTTAGCGTTATAGCTTTTCCTGTGCGCTTAGACATTTTTACAGGCTCGCCATCTTGCAACAGGCGCACAAATTGGAATAATATTATTCTAAGCTTTTCGCCGTCTAGGCCAATTGCGTCCATAGCGCCTTTAAGCCTTGCAACATGGCCGTGGTGGTCTGCACCCCAAAGGTTAATGCAAGTTTCAAAGCCCCTTGTTTTAAACTTATTGTAATGGTAAGCAATATCAGCGGCAAAATAAGTGGGAATTCCGTTTGCCCTAATTAAAACTTCGTCTTTTTGCTCGCTTGTCACTTCGCCGTTTTGCCCTTTTCTCGCCATTTTATTAGCGCCGTATTTCTCGCTATATAAAGCCGAGCGATACCAAACAGCACCTTCTTTTTCATAACAAGCGTCGCGCTCTTTAAGCTTTGCTATAACTTCGCTAATAGCACCGCTATCGTGAAGCAAGCTCTCTTTAAACCATACATCATAGCTTATATTATACTTTTGCAAATCGTCTTTTAACGCTTTTATATTTTTAGGCAGTGCATATTCAACAATGGCATTTTGCAGTTCTTCTTCGCTTGCATTAACAAATGTATCACCATGTAAATCTGCAAATTCTTGCGCTAAAACTTTAATGTCTTCCCCTTGATAACCATCTTCGGGGAAAATTATTTGCTCGCCTTTAAAAATTTGCATATATCTTGCAGCCAAGCTTTTTTTGAATTTTACAATTTGATTACCTGCATCATTTACATAAAATTCACTTGTTACATCATAACCTGCCCATGCTAAACACGAGCACAGGCAATTGCCCATAGCGCCACCCCTTGCATTGCCCAAATGCATTGGCCCTGTGGGGTTTGCACTAACATATTCAACATTAACCTTTTGTGCTTTTCCTATATTAATTTTGCCAAAATTCTGTTTTTGCTCCAAAACAGCAAGAATATTTTCACTGAAAAAACTATGTGAAAGGTAAAAGTTAATGAAACCCGGCCCCGCAATTTCTACTTTATCAAAAATGCTCTTTTTAACTTCGTTTAGCTCCTCACAAATTGCAGTTGCAATTTTTTGCGGCGCCATCGAAAACGTTTTTGCGTTAACCATTGCTATATTCGAAGCTAAATCTCCGTTTTTAATATCTGCGGGCATTTCTATAACAAATTGTGATAATTGTGCATTGGGTAGCTTGTCTTTTTTAATTGCATTTTGCACAGCTTCAACTAACAGTGCTTTGGCAGTTTCCATTGCATTGTCATAAGCATTGTAATATTTGTAAATCTCTTGCATTTATTCTCTCCATGTATAAGATTTTATATTGTTTTTCTTGGTTTAACAGTAATTTCCACTATATTGCGACTAATCGCTTCAGAATTCATATCCAGCATATAACTAAAACGTAATTTTCCGCCATCGTCTTTAAGCTCGCTAACAATTTCATCAGCTGCAACGCCAAGGCTTAGTGAACCCTCGCCTGTATCGTAATGCGCAACATGCCTTGTGCCTTTTTCAATTATAAGTTGGCTTGGGCGCGCACCGAAACGAAGCATACTAACTTTTTTATTGCCCTCAACTTTAACTGTTGTGGTGCAACCTATAAAGCCCGTTGCGGAACTTTCTTCGTATGTTATATAGTACTTATTGTTTTTATATGAAAAATTACCGCGCGTGGTAAGTTCTATGCTATCGCTTTCGTCGCCTTGCTCCATTGTGCCAAGAATTGTTATTAAATAATCATCTTGCATTAAAAGCATATTCTCCTTTAACTTCACCTTGTATTTCATATATTATCAACGTTAATTTTAGTAACGTTGCCTCCTACATTTTCGCCTAAAAACCATGTGGAAAGCTGTGCAAAGCTATCGGCTTCATCGCTCACATAATACGATGTTTTCCCTTTTGCGTTGCCATCACTCTTTTTTAATAATCCACTGTTTTCAAGCGTGCTCGCCGCTGCTAAAGATGTTTGCTTTCCGGGGTCTATCAATGTTACATCATCACCCATTATATCTGCAATTATCGGCGCAATTAACGGGTAATGAGTACACCCTAAAATAAGTGTATCTACATTTGCATTGCGCAAATCCTTTAAATAATCCATAGCAACAAGCCTTGTAACTTTGTTATCAACCGCAAAATACCCGTTTTCTACAAGTGGCACAAACAAAGGGCACCCTGTTGCTATAATGCTTGCCTCCGGCATTAGTTTATGTATAGCATCGTTATAAGAGCCGCTTTTCACCGTTGCCGGTGTGCCTATTAAGCCAATTCGCTTTGTTTTAGTTGCACTAACAGCAGCCTGCGCGGCGCTTTGCAAAACACCCATATAAGGCACAGACAATGAATCTGTATAGCTTTCTTGTAAAACACTGCTAACAGTTCCGCATGCCGCCATAATTAATTTAACTTTTTTGCTAAGCAAAAAAGCAATATCTTGCTTTGCATATTGAATTATCGTTTCTTTTCCTCTTGTTCCGTAAGGCACTCTGCCTGTATCGCCAAAATACACTATGTCTTCGTTTGGCAATATTTTGCGCAGCTGTTTCACCGCTGTTAAGCCGCCAAGGCCTGAATCGAATATACCTATCGGGGCATTGCTATCTGGCATTGTTTTCCACCGCCTCGCGTCTTTTTATCGCAAGCTCTATTAAACTGTCAAACAGTGTGGAATAAGTATACCCGTCTGCCATCATCATTTTTGGGTACATGCTTATATCTGTAAAACCGGGCATTGTGTTTATTTCGTTTAAATATACATTTCCTGTTTGGTTCTCAACAAAAAAATCAACCCTTGCAAGCCCTTTACAGCAAAGCGCTTTATACGATTTTTCCGCAAGCTTTGCAATTTCATTTAGCTTTTCTTGAGCTAAATTTGCAGGTATAGCTGTTTTGCTTTCATTGCTTAAATACTTATCTTCATAATCGTAAAATTCTTTGCTTGCAAGAATTTCACCCGGCAAAGTGCTTTTCACCGTTTCATTACCTATAACAGCACATTCCACTTCTTGCCCTTTAATATACTGCTCAAACAAAATTCTGTCGTCGTGGCGCATAGCTAAAACAACAGCGTCTTTAAGGCTTTGTTTATCTTTCGCCTTGCTAATACCCACGCTGCTACCCGAAGCTGAAGGCTTAACAAATATTGGGTATTTTAATGTTTCACTCACGCGCTTTTCAATTTCGTCAAAATTATCAAAATCGCTTTTCAGCATATAATCCCATTTACAATGCGGAATGTCATTTGCTTGCATTACACTATTTGCTACAATTTTATCCATGCAAACTGCGCTACCTAAAGTATCACAGCCGATATACGGTATGCCGCAAAGTTCAAGCAAGCCCTGTATAGTGCCATCCTCTGCATTTTTACCATGCAAAATAGGTAAAACTACATCAACGCTAATTACTTCAAAACTATTTTCGTTAAAAAGGGCTATTCCCTTTATATTCCTACCGGGACATAAAGAACAGGCTGTGCAAGGGCCTTTTACCCACGAGCCGTCTTTAATGCTTTCATTTTGCCCCGAAAACAAAAACCATTCGCCGTTTTTTGTTATACCTATTTTTATAATATTATATTTTTCTCTATTTAAACCGTTTATAACGCTATAAGCACTCAGACAAGAAATTTCATACTCGCTGGAAGCACCACCGAAAAGCACGGCTACATTCATTTTTTCCACACTTTACACTCCCCTTATATTATAATATAATACTGTATAAAAAGCAAAGATTATTTAGTGCAATTTGCTAAATTTTTGCTTTGTAAATCAACAAAATATTCTTTCGATAATACATCATAATTTATTTTATGCTTTTTGTTTTTAAGCAAAAAGCATATATTGCATACTATATTTTATTGCATAGCACATATTATCATACCACATTTTTGCTAAAATTGAAAGATAATTCAAAAATATATTACACAATCTAACAATTATATTAGCAAAAAACATTGACTTACCACGTTTATACATATATAATATTATTAAATAAATGCGATGAAGAGAAAAGTAGTGTAAAAGCCTACATTCAGAGAGCTGTTGTTTGCTGCAAAACAGTTGAGGTTATACATGAAAGTCATCTTGGAGCTGCAAGTGTGAATAAAGTAGCATTTGCCGGGTAACGCTCGTTACAGCGTTTTGAGTGGTCGCTTTTTTAAAGCGGCAATACAGAGTGGTACCGCAGAGCGTATTTACAAGCTTTGTCTCTGATTTACAGGGATATTGCTTGTTTTTTTGTTTAAATTAGTATTTTATATTTTCACAGATTTATTTTATGCAATTTATTTAGACAAAACATTTTATAATACGCAAAAAATTGGAAAGTTAAAATCGGTGCGGGTATAAATCTCGTCACTTTTAGGAGGTATAAAATGAAACTTACAGGCTCGGAAATTTTCGTACAGGTTCTTATTGAGCAAGGTGTAGACACATTGTTCGGCTATCCCGGCGGTGCAGTATTGGATATATATGATGCGCTATATAAAAGCAGCGATAAAATTCATCACTACCTAACTGCTCACGAACAAGGTGCTTCTCATGCCGCAGACGGCTATGCAAGGGCTACAGGCAAAACAGGTGTTGTGCTTGCAACAAGTGGCCCCGGCGCAACAAACCTTGTTACAGGCATTGCCACAGCTTATATGGACAGCGTTCCCATGGTTGCCATAACAGGCAATGTGGGCACAAGTTTAATAGGTAAAGATAGCTTCCAAGAAGTTTTCATTGCCGGCATAACTATGCCCATAACAAAGCACAATTTCGTTGTTAGAAATGTAAACGAACTTGCAGATATTCTAAGAAATGCGTTTAAAATTGCACAGTCAGGCAGAAAAGGCCCTGTTCTTGTGGATATACCAAAAGACGTAACAAGCGCAAAAGCTGAGTTTACACCGCTTGGCCCTGTTAGCTTGCCACAAAACCCAAAAGTAGAGCTAAGCGATTTGGAAATTGCAGCAAAAATGATAGATGAAGCAGAATGTCCTATTATATATTTTGGCGGTGGCGTAACCGCTTCCGAAGCAGGCGAAGAACTGCGCGCATTAATGGCAAAAAGCGAAATGCCCGCAACTTACACTTTAATGGCGGCAGGCGTTTTAGGCTATGGCGAAAAGCTTAACCTAGGGCTCATAGGCATGCACGGCTCTCGCACAACAAACAAAGCTGTGGATAAAGCAGACCTTGTTTTGGCTATTGGCACACGTTTTTCCGACAGGGTTGCCCTTAATACCAAAAAGTTTGCTAAAAACGCAAAAATACTTCAAATTGATATAGACCCAAGTGAAGTTAACAAAAACATCACTGTAGATTTCAGTTTAATTGGCGATGTTAAAGAAACGCTAAGTGCTTTAACTCCCCTACTAGAACAAAAAGCACGCCCTGAATGGCTCTCAAAAATTAAAGACTTACAAGATATAGATTATCGCCCTAAAGATGATGACAGTATCTTGAAGCCGCATCAAGTTATTAAAAGCGCATGTGATATTGCAGGCGAAAATTCACTTTATGTTACAGATGTTGGCCAGCATCAAATGTGGTGTGCGCAATATATTAAACACACAATGCCACGAAGCTTTTTAACAAGCGGTGGGCTTGGTACAATGGGCTTTGGCTATGGTGCAGCTATAGGCGCAAAGCTTGCAATAGACGAAAAACGCACAGTTATTCATTTTACAGGTGATGGCTCTTTCCACATGAATTTACAAGAGGCTTGTACTGCTGTTAGCTACAATTTACCTGTTATAACTGTAATATTTAACAATAGCGTTCTTGGCATGGTGCGCCAATGGCAAACTGTTTTTTATGAAAAGCGCTTTTCTTCAACAGACCCACAGCGTAAAACAGATTTTGTTAAACTTGCAGATGGTTTTGGCTTAAAATGCTTTAGGTGCACAAACTTAGCCGAGTTTAACGAAGCTATGAAAAAAGCGGTAAGCATGAATGCCCCTGTGTGGATAGAATGTATAATTGAAAAAGACGAAAAAGTGTTGCCTATGATACCGTCAGGTGGTACAATAGACGACATGATGATGAGCTGAGGAGGTAAATTATGAAAAGAGAAGTGCTCAGCATTTTAGTTGATAATAATTCAGGCGTTTTAACGCGCATAACCTCGCTTTTCGGGAGAAGAGGCTTTAATATAGACAGCCTTACTGTATCTACCACAGATAACCCTGAAATATCGCGCATAACCATAGTTGTTCACGATGATGAAACTGTGCTAGACCAAATAATGAAGCAAACACAGCGCCTTGAAGAAACAAAAAACATATTTATTTTAGACGGCAAAAGTTTACTTCGTGAATTATTGCTTGTTAAAGTTGAGGCGAATGAACAAAACCGCACCGAAATACGAGAAATAGCATTAATTTACCACGCAAAAATTATTGATTTATCTAAAGGCAGTATGGTTTTAGAATTAACGGGAGAACCCGATAAAATTGACGCATTTTTAAATGTACTGCAGCCTTATAAATTCATTGAAATGTGCCGCACAGGCATTACAGCTCTCTCCAGAGGAGAGGCATAGTATAAAACAAAAAAATATAAAGGGGAGTTATTAAAATGATTAAAAAATATTACGATTCAGATTGCAATTTGGCATTGCTAGACGGTAAAACCGTTGCTGTTATGGGCTTTGGTAGCCAAGGGCACGCACATGCGCAAAATATGAAAGATAGCGGTGTTAACGTTATTGTTGGCCTTCGCAGCAGCAGTGCAAGCTGCAAAAAAGCACAAGATGCTGGCCTTACAGTTATGGAAGTTAGCGAAGCTGCAAAAGCTGCTGATATTGTTATGATGCTTGTTCCCGACGAAGTTGCGGCAGATATTTACAACAACGAAGTTGCACCTTATATGAAAGAGGGCAATGTTTTAATGTTTGCACACGGCTTTAATATTCATTATAGCTTAATATCACCTGCACAAAATATTGACGTTATTATGGTTGCCCCAAAAGGCCCCGGCCACACAGTTAGAAGCCAGTATGTTGAAGGTAAAGGCGTTCCAAGCCTAATTGCTGTTCACCAAAACTTCAGCGGCAAAGCCGAAGAATATGCCCTTGCCTATGCAAGCGCTATAGGCGCAGGCCGTGCAGGCATTTTACAAACTTCATTTAGGGAAGAAACCGAAACAGATTTATTCGGCGAGCAAGCTGTTCTTTGCGGCGGCGTTACCGAGCTTATGAAAGCAGGCTTTGATACATTAGTAGAGGCAGGCTATGAGCCCGAAATGGCTTATTTTGAGTGCATACACGAAATGAAGTTGATTATAGATTTAATTAACGATGGCGGCTTTGCAATGATGCGCTATTCTGTTTCTAACACAGCAGAATATGGCGATTATCGCACAGGGCGCAGACTTATCACACAAGAAACAAGAAACGAAATGAAGAAAGTTCTTCGTGAAATTCAAGATGGAACTTTTGCAAGTGAATTTGTTACCGAGCTATCAGATAAAGGCGGCAGAAAAGCTAAATTCTTATCTACTCGCCGCGTTGAAAGCGAGCACCTTCTTGAAAAAGTAGGCATAGAGCTTCGCAAAATGATGAGCTGGCTTAAAAAATAATCTGTAATGTTGTTTTTAAGCTTACTCTTTAATGTTTAATAAACACTTTAGCTTTAGCTCGGCAGTACTGCCGAGCTAACACAAATTTTATTTGCAATATTTACCGTTTTGAATACAATTTTTTAGTATTAATGCTGCACCTATAACTATGTTGTGCCGCAGAACGGAGCATAAATATGCAAAAAACAAAAAGCATTTATCCATTTATTTGGCGTTTTTTAAAACCTCAAATTTCATTTTTTATTTTAGCGTTACTATTCACAATATTAACCACAGTTTTTAACGCTTTAATGCCACAAATATTAAGAAATACCGTCGACAGCATATTAGGGAATGAAGATTTTACATTCCCTTCTTTTGTTGTTGATTTTTTTAATTTAAACAATTTAACTTTAGTTAATGCGCTTATTTTGGCTGGTGTTTCAATATTGGTAAGCATGGCTATTTCAGGCATATTCGATTATTTCGCGCGCATGAACACAGCAAAATGTTCAGAGAGCATAATAAAGGATATGCGCGACACTCTGTATAATCATATACATTATCTGCCGTTTTCGTGGCACACAAACAACCCCACAGGTGATATTATACAGCGCTGTACATCAGATGTTACTGTTATTCAAAATTTTATCTCAGTGCAGTTAATTCAAGTTTTTAAAGTTCTGTTTTTAGTTGGTTTTTATTTGGCAATTATGTTTACCATGAATATAGGCGTTTCAGTTATAGCTTTATTTTTCTTCCCCTTAATTGCTATTTATTCTATTATTTTTTACGGAAAAATTGCAAAACGCTTTAAGTTTGCCGATGAAGCTGAAGGCGAACTTATGACTGTTATACAGGAAAACCTAACAGGGGTGCGAGTTGTTCGCGCATTTGCAAGAGAGCGCCACGAAGTTAAGCAATTTGATAAAAAGAACGAAAAATGGGCCAGCTTATGGATTAAACTTGGCGAGCTTTCAAGCATTTATTGGGCAGGCGGAGATTTTATTAGCAGTTCCCTTTTGCTTACAGTTTTACTTGTTTGCGTAATTCAAACTATTAACGGCGCAATAACAGCGGGCGATTTAATAGCGTTTATGACATATTACGCTGCACTGCTTTGGCCTTTGCGCTCTTTAGGGCGTTTATTTGCCAATATGAGCAAGGCAAGCGTTTCTATTGAACGTGTGCGCTATATTTTAGACGAGCCAACAGAACAAAGCGCAATAAACAGCGTAAAACCCGATATGAAAGGCGATATCATTTTTGAGAATGTAAGCTTTTCTTACGATGATGCTAAAGAGCAAGTTTTGGATAATATTAGTTTCACCATTCCCGCAGGCAAAACATATGCAATTTTAGGCGGCACGGGAAGCGGAAAAAGCACATTGATGCACCTTTTAGACAGGCTTTATGATTTGCCCGAAAACAGCGGTAAAATAACTATAGGCGGCGTTGATATTAAAGATATAGAGCTTGCACACTTGCGAAATAATATAGGCATTGTTCTGCAAGAGCCGTTTTTATACTCGCGCACAATTGCCGAAAATATACGTGCCTCTTCCCCATCAGCTTCAATTGATGACATTAGGCATGTGGCAAGTATTGCATGCGTTGACAATGCACTTGAAGAAATGCGCCTTGGCTACGACACAATTGTTGGCGAGCGCGGTGTAACGCTATCAGGCGGGCAAAAACAACGTGTTGCAATTGCACGTATGCTTATGAAAAAAGCACCTATTAAAATTTTCGACGACAGCCTTTCTGCGGTAGACTCTGAAACTGACGCCAATATTAGGGCCGCTCTTTCAAAGCACGAAACCGACAGCACAGTTATTTTAATATCACACCGCATAACAACATTAATGCACGCAGATATTATTTTAGTGATGGAAGATGGTAAAATTGCTCAACAAGGCACACATGCCGAGCTATTAAAGCAAGATGGCATTTACAAAAAAATATACGAAATACAAATGCAAAGCGAAGACAGAGATTTTTTGGCAAGGCAAGGTGGTGATATTAATGGTGATTGAGGATAAAGAATATAATAATGCTTTCGATTTCAAAATTTGGCAACCACTTTTAAAATTTTTCAAACCCTACAGAAAATTATTTTTTATTAGTTTATTAGCAATAACAGGCGCTTCAGTCGGCGATATATTATTCCCTCTTTTCCAAAGCTATGCAATAGATAATTTTGTTCAAACACAAAGCTTAGAGGGCATAGTTCAATTCTTCTTGCTTTATCTTTTTGTTATACTAATTCAAGCGGGCGCCATTATCATCTCTGCAAGATGCTCTATGAAAATGGAAATGCGTTTTGGGCGCGATGTAAAAAAAGAGCTGTTTTACCACATGCAAACTCTTTCGCTCTCTTTTTACAACACTACTCCCGTTGGTTATATTTTATCGCGCACTATGAGCGATACCACACGCATAGCAAGCCTTATTGCCTGGACTTTACCCGATTTAATTTGGTCGCTTTTCTATGTGCTTGGCGTATTTATCGCCATGTTTATTTTAAACCCATCGCTTGCTATAATTATAATTGTAGTAATGCCTATAATAACACTGTTAACTTGGTATTTCCAAAACAAAATTTTACATTGGAACAGAAAAGCACGCAAAAACAACAGTAAAATTACAGGCGCATTTAACGAGGGCATTATGGGCGCAAAAACTGCTAAAACCCTTGTTCTTGAAGATATTAACTACAGCGATTTTAAAACACTTACAACAAAAACCAGAAAATCTGCGGTAAAGGCGGCACAGCTCTCTGCAATATATATACCTTTAATAGTATTTATAAGCTCTATATTGCTTAGCGTTGTTTTAATGCGCGGCGGCTATGCTGTTAGCGAAGATTTAATGATGCTTGGCACACTTTCAGCTTTCACAACTTATGCGCTTGGTATATTCGACCCTATCCAAACACTGGCGAGAACGCTTGCCGATATTATTTCTATTCAAGCTGATACCGAGCGTGTTTTAGGGCTGTTAAACGAAAAGCCTTTTATAACAGACACCGATGAAGTAATAGAACAATACGGCGATTGCTTTAACCCAAAACCCGAAAACTGGCCAAAAATTAAGGGTGATATCACATTTGAGAATATAAGCTTTAAATACCCCGACGGCGATGAAAATGTTCTTGAAGACTTTAATTTACATGTGCCAGCCGGCACAACTGTTGCCATAGTTGGTGAAACAGGCGCAGGAAAAAGCACTTTAGTAAACCTTGCATGCCGATTCTTTGAACCTACAAAAGGCAGAATATTAATTGACGGCGTAGATTATAAAGAGCGTAGCCAGCTATGGCTTCACAGCAATTTAGGCTATGTTTTGCAAAGCCCACATCTGTTTTCCGGCACCGTTATGGACAATATTCGCTATGGCCGCTTAGAGGCAACAGACGAAGAAGTTTATGAAGCTGCAAAAGCGGTTAGCGCAAACATAGTTGTTGAAAAGCTGGACGGCGGCTATAATAATATTGTTGGCGAAGGCGGCGACCACCTATCAACAGGCGAAAAGCAGCTTATTTCCTTTGCTCGTGCTGTTCTTGCAAACCCAGCTATTTTTGTTTTAGACGAGGCTACATCTTCAATAGATACCCAAACAGAAAAGCTTATACAAGATGCTATTTCTCACCTTTTAAACGGCAGAACGTCGTTTATAATAGCACACAGGCTTTCTACTATAAGGCATGCCGATATTATTCTTGTTGTTAAAGATGGCACTATAGTAGACAAAGGCACACATAAAGAATTGCTAAACAAAAAAAGCTATTACTACGATTTATACAGCAAACAATTTGCTGAAGAAAACGCAATGCAAGCTTTATCGGGCCATTAAATTACAGCAAACAAGAGGGTAAAACAAATTGTTTTACCCTCTTAATTTTATAAAAAGGCGCAAAAAAGGCTGCGACAAATGTCGCAGCCTTTAAATTTAACTAAATAAGTTCTAATTAGCCGTTAATTTTAGAAACAACGCCTGAACCTACTGTACGTCCACCTTCACGGATAGCAAAGCGTAAGCCTTCTTCCATAGCGATAGGTGTGATTAGTTCAACGTCCATAGAGATGTTATCGCCAGGCATGCACATTTCTGTGCCTTCCGGTAATGTGATAACGCCTGTAACGTCAGTTGTACGGAAGTAGAATTGAGGACGATAGTTTTTGAAGAAAGGAGTATGACGGCCGCCTTCTTCTTTTTTCAACACATAAACTTGGCCTGCAAATTTTGTGAAAGGTTTGATAGAACCCGGTTTTGCAAGAACTTGTCCACGCTCGATTGTTTCACGAGTTACGCCGCGAAGTAGTGCGCCAACGTTGTCGCCTGCTTGAGCATAATCAAGTGTTTTGCGGAACATTTCAAGGCCTGTAACTGTTGTTTTGTCAGTTTCTGTTGAAAGACCAACAATCTCAACCTCTTCGCCAGTTTTAATTTCGCCACGCTCTACACGACCTGTAGCAACTGTACCACGGCCTGTGATTGTCATTGTATCTTCAACAGGCATTAGGAAAGCTAGGTCTTTTGCACGCTCAGGTGTAGGAATGTAGCTGTCAACAGCGTCCATTAACTCAAGAATGCATTTGTACTCTGGAGCATCAGGGTCTGTTGCTGAAGACTCAAGAACTTGTAAACCTGAACCGCGAACGATAGGTGTATCGTCGCCTGGGAAATCGTATTCGCTTAGTAGGTCACGAATTTCCATTTCAACTAAGTCAAGTAACTCTTCGTCGTCAACTTGGTCAACTTTGTTCATGAATACAACGATGTAAGGAACACCAACTTGGCGAGATAGCAAGATGTGCTCACGAGTTTGAGGCATTGGGCCATCTGCTGAAGAAACAACAAGGATAGCGCCGTCCATTTGAGCTGCGCCTGTGATCATGTTTTTAACATAGTCAGCATGGCCGGGGCAGTCAACGTGTGCATAGTGACGTGCACCTGTTTCATACTCAACGTGTGCTGTGTTGATTGTAATACCGCGCTCACGCTCTTCAGGAGCTTTATCGATATTAGCATAATCTGTGAACTCTGCATCGCCTTTCATTGCAAGAACTTTTGTAATTGCAGCTGTTAAAGTTGTTTTGCCGTGGTCAACGTGACCGATTGTGCCAATGTTTACATGGGGTTTATTACGTTCAAATTTAGCTTTTGCCATTGTTATATATCCTCCTTTAAATTGGATGTTTATTTTATTATTGTTATTTTACTAAATACCAAAAGAAAAATCAAGTGTTTTTCACTGTATTGTGTATTTTTTTGAAAGTTTGCCCTATTTGTTTGTGCGCCCTGCCATAATTGTTTCCGCAATGCTTTTCGGAACATCAATATAATGGCTGGGTTCCATTGAATATTGGCCTCTTCCTTGTGTTTTGCTGCGCAAATCTGTTGCATAGCCGAACATATTTGATAGTGGAACATGTGCATCAATTTGCTGCGAACCACTTCTGGCTTCTGTTCCTTGAATTTGGCCCCTACGTGAGTTAACATCGCCTATTACATCGCCCATATAATCGTCCGGCACAATAACCGCAACTTTCATAATTGGCTCTAAAATAACAGGGTCTGCTTTTTTCATAGCGTCTTTAAACGCCATAGAAGCGGCAATTTTAAATGCCATCTCAGAAGAGTCAACTTCATGGTAGCTACCGTCGAACAGTGTAACTTTAACGTCAACAACTGGGTAGCCTGCCAAAACACCTGCTTGCATAGCGCCTTGAATACCTTGGTCTACAGGGTTGATATATTCTTTTGGAATAGAACCGCCTGTAATAGCATTAACAAATTCATAACCTTTGCCTGCTTCATTCGGCTCAATTCTAATTTTAACATGGCCGAATTGACCTTTACCGCCCGATTGACGAGAATATTTTGTATCCTGCTCAACATTGCGGCGAATTGTTTCACGATAAGCAACTTGAGGTGCGCCAACATTAGCTTCAACTTTAAACTCGCGAAGTAGGCGGTCAACAATAATTTCAAGGTGAAGCTCGCCCATGCCGGCGATAATTGTTTGGCCTGTCTCTTCGTCTGTATAAGTTTTAAATGTAGGATCTTCCTCTGCAAGTTTTGAAAGCGCAATACCCATTTTTTCTTGGCCTGCTTTTGTTTTTGGCTCGATAGCCACACGGATAACAGGCTCTGGGAATTCCATACTCTCTAAAATAACAGGGTTCTTTTCATCGCAAAGTGTGTCGCCTGTTGTTGTGTTTTTAAGGCCAACAGCCGCTGCAATATCACCTGCATAGCAAATATCTATGTCTTGGCGATGGTTTGCGTGCATTTGAAGAATACGGCCCATGCGCTCACGGTTGTCTTTTACAGAGTTGTAAACTGTTGCGCCTGCCGAAACAGTGCCGGAGTAAACTCTAAAGAAGCAAAGCTTGCCAACGAATGGGTCAGTTGCGATTTTAAATGCTAAAGCTGAGAAAGGTGCATCGTCTGTTGAAGGACGGCTTTCCTCTTCTTCGCTATTTGGGTTAACGCCTTTAATGTCTTCAATGTCGGTTGGAGCCGGCATATAGTCAATTATAGCGTCAAGCACTTTTTGCACGCCTTTGTTTTTGTAAGATGTTCCGCAAACAACAGGGATGATAAGGTTATCAATTGTTGCTTTGCGAAGAGCTTTTTTAAGGTCAGGCAGTGCAATCTCTTCGCCTTCAAGGTATTGCATCATCAAATCTTCGTCTGTTTCAGCAATTGCCTCAATTAAAGCGTCGTGATACTCTTGCGCTTTTGCCTTTAAGTCTTCAGGAATTTCTTCTGTGCGAACATCTTTGCCTAAATCATCATAATAGATTTCAGCAGACATTTTTAATAAATCTATAATGCCTTTGAATTGGTCTTCTGCGCCGATTGGCAATTGAATTGGAATTGCATTTGCTTTTAAGCGCTCTTTAACCATGTTTAATACATTATAGAAATCTGCGCCCATGATATCCATTTTATTAACGTATATCATGCGGGGAACTTTGTATTTGTTTGCTTGGTGCCAAACAGTTTCAGACTGAGGCTCAACGCCGCCCTTAGCGCACATTACTGTAACGCTTCCATCTAAAACACGAAGTGAACGTTCTACTTCAACAGTAAAGTCCACGTGCCCGGGGGTGTCGATAATATTAATTCTGTGTCTGTTCTTTTTGGCTTTGTTTTCATCGCTTTGTAGCTCAGAATGGCTCCAATAACAAGTTGTAGCAGCAGATGTGATAGTAATACCACGCTCTTGCTCTTGCTCCATCCAGTCCATTGTAGCTGCACCGTCATGAACTTCACCAATTTTGTGCGTAATACCTGTATAGTACAAAATACGCTCTGATGTGGTGGTTTTGCCGGCGTCAATATGAGCCATAATGCCGATGTTTCTTGTCATTTCCAATGAAACGTCTCTTGGCATATAATCCTCCTAAAAATAATCAAGACACAAAATTAGTATCTGAAGTGTGCAAATGCTTTGTTAGCTTCTGCCATTTTATGTGTATCTTCACGCTTTTTGCAAGCGTTACCGCCGCCGTTGCAAGCATCCATAATTTCGCCTGCTAAACGCTCGCGCATAGTGCGCTCGTTGCGGTTTCTTGAATAAGTTGTAAGCCAGCGTAAACCTAAAGTTTCACGACGGTCTGCACGCACTTCCATGGGCACTTGGTAAGTTGAGCCGCCAACACGGCGAGCTTTAACCTCCAAAACCGGCATAATGTTCTCAAGCGCTTTCTCAAAACTCTCAAGTGGGTCATTTCCTGTTTTCTCTTGAACGATATTAAATGCATCGTACACAATTTTTTGTGCAACACCTTTTTTACCGTCATACATAATGCTGTTAATTAAACGTGTTACGATTTTGGAATTGTATAATGGATCTGCCAAAACGTCACGTTTTGCAATATTACCTCTTCTGGGCATCCTTCTTCCCTCCTTCATAAGAATGATATCATTGGTACTCGAAAGTAATAAACTCCCGCACTGCCTTTATAAGAGGTTTATCTATATAAAGCCTCTTTATTGGCTAGTTAACTTTTAAGGGTTTTTCACTTATTTTGCACCGGCCTTTGGTTTTTTAGCACCGTATTTACTTCTTGCTTGGCCACGGTTAGCAACACCTTGTGTATCTAATGTACCACGAATAATATGGTAACGAACACCGGGTAAATCTTTAACACGGCCGCCGCGAATTAATACAACGCTATGTTCTTGCAAATTGTGGCCGATACCCGGAATGTACGAAGTTACCTCGATACCGTTTGAAAGACGCACACGGGCTACCTTGCGAAGAGCAGAGTTCGGTTTTTTCGGTGTCATAGTACGAACAGCTGTGCATACACCACGTTTTTGAGGAGCGCTTTTATCTGTATAAGCTTTTCTCTTGGCATTATAGCCTTTTTGAAGTGCAGGTGCTGTTGACTTTTGCGTTAAAACTTCACGACCTTTGCGAACAAGTTGATTAAAGGTTGGCATTATTTTCTCCTTTCTTTTAAATTTAGGTTAAACCTATATGTTGTGCACTAAAGTGCAATTTTGTGCTTTTTTACACAACACAAAACGCGCCTATGGCGCAACAAATTTATTTTACACTATTATTGCATCAATGTCAATATAAAATACCGAGTTTTTCAGCTTTTATGGCATTTTACTATTATTTTTTTACCTTAGCGCTTACAGTTGTTGATATAATGTGCTTTTAAGTAAGTTCAAATAGCATAAATTCATCCGTTTAAGCATAAAAACAAATTTAAAGCGCAATGTATGAAATTACAAATTAAAAAAAATGTTTCATTTTTGTGAAATTGAGAGTATAATATAATATGCTTTTAATTCATTTATTAAAAATAATCATAAATAGAGGTGCACTATGAGCATAAACAATTTACTTTTAAGCGGTAAACAAAAACTACACTTTGTTGGAATAGGTGGCAGCGGCATGTTCCCTATTGTGCAAATTTTGCATGCGTTCGGCTATAAAATTCAAGGTTCCGATGTTAACGAGGGCGATATTACACAGCGCCTTGAAAATATGGGCATCAAAGTTTTTATAGGGCACGATGCAAATAATATAAACGGTGCTGATTTTTTAGTTTATTCCGCCGCTATATCAAAAGATAATGCCGAACTTTTGCGTGCCAACGAGCTGAACATCCCAAAAGTAGAACGCAGTGTTATGCTAGCATATGTTGCGAGTTTATACAAGCACTCTATATGCATATCCGGCACACACGGTAAAACAACAACAACAGCTATGGCAACGCAAATTATGGTTATGAGCGATAAAAAGCCCGCCGCCGTTATAGGCGGAAAACTCCCTTTAATTGACGCTTACGGCTTACACGGTAGCGGCGATGAAATAATAGTTGAAGCTTGTGAATATAACAACACTTTCTTACATTTACAGCCTTATTATTCCGTTATATTAAACATAGATGAAGACCATATGGAGTTTTTCAAAACCATGGATAATCTGCGCGATTGCTTTTATAAATTTGCGCACTCATCAACAAAAGCAGTAATAATGAACGCCGACGATGAAAACACCATGCTTGTTGCAAAAAGGCTAACAGATAAGCAAATAATAACATTTGGTAAAAGCGAAAATGCTATGTATAAGGCTGAGAACATAAAGCAATACAGGCCGTCTTTTTACAGCTATGATGTAATTATTAATGGGCAATTTGCAGTAAAAGTAAAGCTCAATGTTCCCGGCGAGCACAATGTTTTAAACTCGCTTGCAGCATTTACATGCGCGCATTTATCCTCTTGCAGTGCACAGCAGTGTGCAAGTGGCCTAAGTGAGTTTAAAGGCGCAGGGCGCAGGTTTGAGTTTTTAGGCGAAGTTAACGGCATAACAATAGCAGACGATTATGCACACCACCCGGCAGAACTTGAAGTTACACTGAAAGCTGCTAAAAACATGGGTTATAAGCGTGTTTGGGCAGTTCACCAGCCTTTCACCTACACAAGAACGCAAAGGCTTTTAAACGATTTTGCACATGTGCTACAAATTGCAGATTTTACCGTTTTAAGTGAAATTATGGGTAGCCGAGAAAAACCGCAGGATTATGATATAAGAGCAAAAGACCTTGCCGCTTTAATTCCCGGCTGTGTGTGGTTTGAAACATTCGACGAAATTATAGAGCATGTTTTAAGTAGCGCAAAAGAGGGCGATTTAGTAATTACTCTGGGTTGTGGTGATATTTATAAAGCTGCTAAAAAAATGGTAAATAAATAAAGCGGCCATTGTTTTTTCACGGTTTTTTTGCATAGAATAACCACATGCTAATTAGCATTGTGCGCCTAATAACAAAAATTGCAACTATTTTTTTTACAGTTTTATTGTACTAAAGTCAATATCAATCGTTAATAATTAACAATAATTGTATTAACACCATTTTTATATTCTATATTATTGCATCTATCTTGCTTTTTTGTTAATATATAATGTATGTGTTAATTTACATTTAATTAATTACAGTTAGTAATCTATTTATTTTATTTGAGAGGTTATTTATGAATGACGTCAGTATTATTTTACCGTCTTTAGATCCGGACGAAAAAATGATAGCAGTTGTTGAGGAACTTATTGCAAATTCATTTACAGATATTATAATAATTAACGACGGTAGCGATAAAGAGCATATTGCACCGTTTGAACATGTTGGAAAATTTAAAGAGTGCACTGTTTTAACGCACGAAACAAATAAAGGCAAAGGTAGAGCGCTTAAAACCGGCTTTGATTATGTGCTAAAAAACAGAAAAAACAGCCATGGCGTTATAACTATTGACGGCGACGGGCAGCATACTGTGCACGATATAAAAGAATGTGCTAAAGAATTTTTGAACCTTAATGACACTGTTGTTTTGGGCGCAAGAAATTTTGATGATGAAAATGTTCCGCCTCGCAGCCGTTTTGGGAATAAATTAACCGCGTTTTTATTTCGTGCTATTTTCGGGCTAGTGCTAAATGATACACAAACAGGCCTTCGTGCTATACCCTATTCTTTTTTAAAACAGCTTTGCCATGTTAGCGGCGAGCGCTTTGAATATGAAACAAATATGCTTTTATACTTTAAAAAAGTTAATATAAAAATGAAGGAAGTTAGCATTGCAACAGTGTATTTAGAGGATAATAAAACGTCACATTTTAACCCTATTTTCGATTCTTTACGCGTTTATGCGATAATATTCCGCTTTTTTTTCAGCTCTATATCTGCCAGCTTATTAGATATAGGTATATTTACTTTATTAAATATAGTATTAGGAATAGGATTAAACAGGGTTACCCGTTTACTTTTAGCCACAATTGTAGCCAGAATAGTTTCTGCTTTTTACAATTATTCAATTAACCATAAATTTGTTTTTAAAAGTGATAGCCCAAAAAGCAGAACTTTGCTGAGATATAGTATTTTATGTGTATTACAAATGCTTATTTCATATGCGCTTGTTTTTATAATTTCATACGCTACTTCAGCAATTTTGGGCCTAGATTCCATTATTAAAGTTGTTGTGGATACCTTTTTGTTCTTTATTAGCTTTAAAATACAGCAAAACTGGGTATTTGCCAATAATATTCAAGCAAACGATAATGATAAATAGCACATTGTTGTTTTAACAAAAAATTAATTTTTGCGAGCCTACACAGAGCAGAACTTTTAATATGCAGTGATGATATGTTTTCTTTTTAGTTTACATACGACCCTTAATATTAATAGGCAAAGTGCAAAGCAATATTTCAAAAGGAGAAACCATGTCCGACACAGCTAAAAGAACTTATTTAAACGCTAAGCAACGAAAAAATCGCCGACGCATGAACAAATTGCTTGGCAAAAGCACACAAAAGGTAACTGTAAGTAAAAAGGCCGTTACACGAAGCTCGCCCGGTATTGGCAAGCGCATTTTAGTTAGCTTTTTTACATTTATATTTTTACTCGTCGGCGGAGTGTTTGGCGCTGTTACCGTAATAGCTTACGGCCCAAGCCCCACAGCAAGGGATTTGCTTGTTACATCGGTTTTGGAAACAAGTGCGCTCAAATTTGTTGCACATATGTATTTCGATGAAGGTGAAATACAAACAATAATTGATAATAACAGTGTTCAAGTAACAGATGTTGTTACCGACACAGACCTTATACAATTTCCTCAAGAAAATACGAGCGAAGACATAGAGCCGCTTATAATTGAGATTGTTAACGGCGACACATTTAACGGTAAAATGATGATAGTGCAAGACCCCAGCCGTGTTTTTGTAGGCACAAGCGCCGATACATACACAGGTGCAGCCGGGCAAACCGTTCAGGAAATAATTAACCGACACGGCGGCATTGGCGGCATGAATGCAGGCGGCTTTGCAGATGAAGGCGGCGTTGGCAATGGCGGCACACCGCTTGGAATAGTAATGTCCGGCGGCAAACTTCTTTGGGGCAATTTAGGCACACAATACGATGTTATAGGCATTGATAGCGAAAACAAATTAGTAGTTGGCAGAATGACAGCACAGCAAGCTATCGATATAGGCATTAGAGATGCCGTTAGCTTTGGCCCGCCTCTTATAATAAATGGCGAAATGATGGAAATAAAAGGGCAAGGTGGCGGCCTTAACCCAAGAACTGCTATAGGCCAAAGGGCCGACGGCGCTATGCTTTTACTTGTTTGCGACGGAAGACAAGCAAATAGCCTTGGCGCTAGCATGAGCGATGTTGCCCAGGTTATGTCTGATTACGGTGCTGTTAATGCGGCAAATTTAGATGGCGGTTCTTCCACAATTATGTTTTTTGAAGATGAGCTTATAAATGTTTCCTCTTCTTTGTACGGGCCCAGAGATATACCCACTGCCATAGTTGTGGCACCTGAAATCACGGAAGGCGGCTAATATTTTATGAAAAGCAAAAACGCAAAAGTTTCTAACTTTTGGAAAATATACTTAACAGTAGTTATAACTGTTATTGTTTTAATTTGCATAGGTTTGGCATATTTATGGCACGTAATGGGGTTATACGAGCAAAGCACACCCGCTTATGCCATGCAATCTATAGAGAGTGTTTACAATAAAGACCAATATGTTTTATTGGCCCAAAACGCCGGCATTGAAGACAATATATATGAATCAAACGATGCTAGGAGCGAATTATTCCACACACAATTAAGCAGTGGCGAACTAAAAAGCAAACGTTTGGCAAAAGGCAGTACCGATACCGAGCAAAATTACCAAGTTAAAGCAGGCGATGAAGTTATTGGCAGTTTTAAGCTTGTGTTTGTAGATGAGGGTATGTTTGGCCACTGGCAAATTACGCATCCACAAATTACGCCAAAAATGTGGGGTAATCTTACAATTACTATTCCCGCCAGTGCACAGCTAAGTGTTAATGGTATTCCTTGTGAAAGTTCTGCAATTACACAAACGGATATTCCTTTTGAGCTACTTGAAAAATTACCCGATGATATAGTAACTCCTGTTCAAACTCGTTACGAAATCAGAAATTTAATGGCTGCGCCTACCGTTAATGTAACTGATGAAAACGGCAACGCCTTAAACGTCTCAATTACTAATGAGAGTGTACAAATGGCCAGTGCACAGCAAGATGAAACTGCGCTTGATACATACACCGCAAAGGTAGATTTATCTCATAAGGGCGAAAACGCAGAAGATTTAAAAGCAATGGCGCTAAGTGATGCTGAAAATTACTCGCGTTTTCTTTCAAATGATAATAAGTTTTCACAAATTGCACCACGCTTATTGGGCGGCAGCCAAATTTATGCAGATTTAAGTATAATGGAAACCATGTTTTACACCCCACACACAAGGGTTAGCTTTACAGAGCCTGTTGCCGATAATATTATTCATTATACCGATAATATTTTCAGCATAGACGCAAATTATAATTACACGGTATATCGCGGCGAAGACCGCCCTTATGTATTTGATACAAATATCACACTTGTTTATGTAAAGCACAATGATATTTGGCGCATAGCAGATATTAAAATACTATCTTAGCCCACAAAACGGAGGATAAATGATTAAAAAAGTTTTTTGTATTTGTTTATTGCTTTCACTTTGTTTTACAATGTTGCCTAATTTTTCTTTCGCAAACGATGCGCAAGAAAGCACACAAATTAATGCAGTAATATCAAATGCTAACGGCACAGTTCTCACTTCCCTGCAAGACTCAAGCACCGCCTCTGGTATTATTATGCAAAGTGGCGATACATTAACAATAACAAGCGATGCAAGCTCACAAGGCATTTACATTAAGTGGGGAACTTACCCTCTGGGCGGCTATACTTTAACGCAAAACGCAACAACCGCGCAGCAAGACACAGGTTTTTTTCAAGAGTTTGTACAAATGCCGCTTGAGGCTAATGTTCCTATCACTCTAAAATTGAACGGCGCAGGTAAACCTGTAGAAATAGCCTTATATAGCGAGGGCTCATTACCCGATAGCGTTCACAATTGGCAACAAGCGGTTGAAAAGGCCGATATTTTACTATTACCTGCACATGCAGACGATGAGCATTTATTTTTTGGCGCCGTTATGCCAACATATTTAAACATGGGCAATATAAGCGTACAAGTTGCATATTTAGTAAACCATTCTACAGAGCCATATAGGCAGCAAGAAATGTTAAACGCCCTGTGGGAAGCCGGCCTTAGAAACTACCCTGTTATAGGCCCTTTCCACGACCAATTAAGCTATAGTTTGCTACATGCAAAAACAATTTACAACGAACAAGAAGTTACCGATTACGTAGCCGACTTATATGAACGATTTACCCCTCAAGTGGTTGTAGGGCACGATTTTGCAGGAGAATATGGGCACGGTGCTCACATGCTTTTTGCAGAGTGTATGGTTAAAGCGCCTGAGCAAACCGAGGCAAAACCGCAAAAGATTTATGTGCATCTATATAGCGAGAATGAAATTATTATGGAAGTTGACACGCCACTGGAAACCTATGGTGGACGCACAGCTTTTGAAGTGGCACAAGATGCTTTCGCACATCATAAATCCCAACTCACCTATTTTTCCGTTGAAAAAAGCGGTGCTTACGATTTGCGCAAATTTGGTTTAGCCTATAGCCTTGTTTCTATTGATACAGGAAACGACATGCTTGAAAACATAACACCATATTCAGTACAAGCGCAAATACAAGCCGAAGCTGAGGCAGCAGCCCAAGCTGAAAAAATAGCAGCTGAGCAAGCGGCCGCACAAAAGGCAGCTGAAGAAAGCCGTATTATTGCGCAAAGTAATTCTATTGCCGCACAAAAAGCTGCACAATTAAATTTACTTATCTATTTAGCAGTTGGATTAACCGCATTATTTATTATTGTTACTTTAATTGTATTGACATTTAGCGCAAAGAATCGCAGAAGAAGGCGAAGGCGTAGGCGCAAAAGTAAAAAATAAAACTCAATGTATTATAATTTTTTTAAAAAATTTTTTAGTTTTGAAATTAAATTTATAAATAAACAATTTATTAATTAAATGCTACCCTATATTATAAACATTTGGTTATAATATAGGGTTTTTTCATTTAAAATTTGCAATAAAATTTATTATGATTTACCGCTAAATGTTGTGCTAGTTGAACTATTGACATTTTAAAGGTAACAATGTAAAATATAAATTAATTGTTTTAACTGGGCAGGTTTTTATACATTAGTTATCAATAATTATACAAAATCACTGTATTGAAACTATTTATATCTTTTAAAACAAAAAAAGTTGTTTATTACTTGGGTAGTGTTGGTTATAAAATGTTTTAGCCAAATTTTTCGCACATTTGTGTATTGCTGTGCTTGTGGAATTTATAATACATATATAAATGTATTATTCACGGCGCCTTACGGAATTTTGCAAAAAACTCGCTTAAACTTATTGGTATCGGCTCTATTTATAAAAAGTAATACAAAATAAAACAAATTTTTATGGAGGGTAAAAATGAGAAAGAGAATTTTAGCATTAACTATCGCAACATTACTTGTACTTAGTGTTTTTGCAGCTTGCGGTGAAAGCGAACAACCTACACAAAGCACAGCATCCGCAGCTAATACACAAGAAACAGCACCCGCAGATGGAGCTGTTACGCTTAAAGTTGGCGCAATTGGCCCACTAACAGGCCCAGCTGCTGTTTACGGCAACGCTACTAAGAACGGCGCAGAAATTGCAGTTGAAGAAATTAACGCAATGGGCGGCATGCAAATTGAATTAAATTTCCAAGATGACGAGCACGATTCAGAAAAAGCAGGTAATGCTTATAACGCACTTAAAGACTGGGAATTAGACGTTCTTTTAGGCACCGTTACAACAACACCGGCTCTTGCTGTTTCACCAATGGCTTTTGAAGACCGCATATTTGCACTAACTCCTTCTGCTTCTTCAACACTTGTTACAGAGGGTAAAGACAATGTTTTCCAACTTTGCTTTTCAGACCCTAACCAAGGTTCTGCTTCCGCAACATTTATAAACGATAATGCAATTGCTACAAAAGTAGCTATTATCTATAACAGTTCAGATGCTTATTCATCAGGCATTTACGAAAGCTTCGTAGCCGGTGCAGAGGGCACAAATATTGAAATTGTTAGCACACAAACATTTACAGGCGATTCAGCAAGCGATTTCTCTGTTCAATTGAACGACGCTAAAAACGCAGGCGCAGAGCTTGTATTCTTGCCAATTTATGCACAAGAGGCTTCATTAATTCTTAGCCAAGCTAACTCTATAGGCTATGCACCAACATTCTTTGGTTGTGACGGCCTTGACGGCATATTAGCTCTTGAAGGCTTCGACACAAGCCTTGCTGAAGGCGTTATGCTTTTAACTCCTTTCGCAGCAGATGCTAGTGATGATGCAACTGTTTCTTTCGTTACAAAATATAACGAAAAATACAGCGAAACACCAAGCCAATTTGCAGCAAACGGTTACGATGCAATTTATGCACTTTACACAGCTGCAACTCAAGGCGCAGTAACATCAGATATGTCTGCAGAAGATATTTGCACTATTATGATTGAACAATTCACAAGCATGTCTTTCGACGGCCTTACAGGCGCAGGCATGACATGGGGCACAAACGGTGAAGTTTCAAAAAGCCCACAAGCTATTGTAATAGAAAACGGCGTATACACAGGCATTCAATAAATATTAAAGTTTAAAATACTTGTCGAAAAATCATTTATGATTTTTCGACAAGTTTATTATAAAATGCAATAATATATTAATTATTGTATTTTAAAAAGCAAGAAGGAAATTATTATGGTAGCTGTATTAAGTAATATTATTAACGGGTTAAGCCTTGGTAGCGTTTATGCTATAATTGCGCTTGGCTATACAATGGTTTACGGCATTGCAAAAATGCTTAATTTTGCACATGGTGATGTTATCATGGTTGGCGGATATATAAGTTTTATAGTTATTTCTAATATGGGTCTTGGGGTTTTCCCTTCAATTATAATGGCTATATTGGCCTGTACTCTTTTGGGAATTGTTATAGAACGTTTGGCCTATAAACCTTTAAGGCAAGCAACATCGCTTGCTGTTTTAATTACCGCTATAGGCGTTAGTTATTTGCTGCAAAATTTAGCGCTTTTAATTTGGGGCTCTAGCTCTAAATTCTACCCAACAATAATTAGTTTGCCACCTATTTCATTATTTGATGGTGGGCTTGTTATTTCATACGCTTCTATAATAACAATTGTAAGCTGTATTATTATTATGATTGTTTTAACATTTTTCACTTCTAAAACTAAACTGGGCAAGGCCATGCGCGCTGTTAGCGAAGATAAAAACGCAGCTCAATTAATGGGTATAAATGCAAATTTCACCATATCTGTTACATTCGCAATTGGCGCAGCGCTTGCTGCAATTGCAGGTGTTTTGCTGCTTTCCTCTTATCCCCTTATAACACCAACGCTTGGCTCTATGCCGGGTATAAAAGCTTTTACAGCAGCAGTATTCGGTGGCATTGGCTCTATACCGGGCGCTCTACTCGGCGGTTTACTTCTTGGCTTAATTGAAATTTTCGGAAGAGCATATATATCAACTCAACTATCCGATGCAATTGTTTTTGCAGTTTTAATTATTGTTCTTCTTGTTAAACCAACAGGCCTTTTAGGTAAACCTATACGAGAGAAAGTGTAGATATATGAAAAAACGTTTAATGAACAAAAAAACACAAAAAAACCTTATTACTTATGCAATGGTTGTTATTGCATATATTGTTTTAATGGTTTTAAGCTCTGCAGGCTTGCTTTCAAATTCACTTGAGGGCCAATTAGTTCCAATTTGCGCTTATATTGTTATGGCTATTTCACTTAACTTAACCGTTGGCATTATGGGCGAGCTTTCACTTGGCCACGCAGGCTTCATGAGCGTTGGCGCAATTACAGGTATAATAGCTTCAACCGCTTTAGCTCAATTTATTGAAAATGATATGATAAGGCTTTTTTTCGCAACAATTTGCGGTGCTTTAACCGCAGGTTTAGTTAGCGTAATTGTAGTTTTTCCTGTTTTAAGGCTTCGTGGCGATTACCTTGCAATTGTAACTTTGGCTTTTGGGCAAATAATAAAAAATATTATAGATATTTTATATGTTGGTATAGATTCAAACGGTATACATTTTGCAACCGGCGTTGCCGGCAATATTGAACTTGAACCGGGCGGCATAATGGTTGTACAAGGGGCAATAGGCGCTGTTGGCTATGAAAAAATCTCAACATTTACAGCAGGCTTTGCACTTGTTATGTTCACAATTTTCATTGCGCTGAATTTTATTAACAGCCGCTCGGGGCGTGCTGTTATGGCTCTTAGAGATAATAGAATTGCGGCGGAATCGGTTGGTATTTCCCCCACCCGCTATAAAACTACAGCGTTTATTATTTCGGGAATGCTTGCAGGTATGGCAGGTGTGCTTTTCTCATTAAACTACACCACAGTTGCTGCAAGAAAGTTCGATTTCAACACTTCAATTCTTGTTTTAATGTTTGTTGTTTTGGGCGGCATCGGCAATATTCGCGGCTCTATAATAGCTGCAACAATTTTAACCGTTCTGCCTGAAATGCTGCGCGGTGAGCTTAGCGATTACCGTATGCTTATCTATGCTGTTATTTTAATATTAGTTATGATAGCTACAAACAACTCGAAATTCCAAGCACTTACTTCTTATATAAAAGCAAATTTAAAATTGAAAAAGAGAGGTAAAGCTGATGTCTGATAAATTACACCCTATTCCACCAACCGGCTTTTTAACCGATAGGGATATTGGTAAACCTCCTATTTTAGAATGTATCAACCTCGGCATAAATTTTGGCGGCCTAAGCGCTGTAGACGGGGTTAATTTAAGTATAGGCAGAACTGAAATTTCAGGGCTTATAGGGCCCAACGGTGCGGGCAAAACAACTGTTTTTAACTTACTAACAAAAGTTTACCAGCCCACAAGCGGCACAATTTTGCTAGATGGCAAAGATACCCACGGCATGAGCACTGTTGCAATTAGCAATGCAGGCATAGCGCGAACATTCCAAAATATACGCCTTTTTCATAATTTAAGCGTTGAAGACAATGTTAAAATTGCTATGGAAAGCCAAATTAAATATAGTTTAATTAGCGGTATTTTTAGGCTTAATAGCTATTGGCGTGAAGAAAAAAAAGCAAAAGAGCGCGCTTATGAGCTTCTTAGCCTTTTCGATATGCAACATTTAGGTAAAGTTAAAGCTTCCTCTCTTCCCTATGGTGCACAGCGCAGGCTTGAAATTGTAAGAGCTATGGCAACAAACCCCTCGCTTTTGCTTTTAGATGAGCCGGCGGCAGGAATGAACCCCTCAGAAACTGCAGAACTTATGACAAATATTCGAAAAATACGCGATACATTTAATATTGCCATTCTTCTTATAGAGCACGACATGAGCCTTGTTATGAATATCTGCGAGGGAATAGCCGTTTTAAACTATGGCAAACTAATTGCTAAAGGCACGCCCGAAGATATACAGGCAAACCCTGCCGTTATAGAAGCGTATTTGGGCAAGCAGAAAGAGGTTTGATATGTCTGAAGTTTTAAAAGTAGACAATGTTCACGTTTACTATGGTAATATACACGCAATTAAAGGTGTTTCATTTAATGTTTCGCAAGGTGAAATTGTAACATTAATTGGCGCGAATGGCGCAGGCAAATCTACCATTTTAAACACTATTGCAAGGCTTTTGCCTCTTAAAAGCGGCAATATAGCATTTATGGGCGAAAATTTAGATAAAATACCTCCACATAAGATTGTTTCAAAAAATTTAGCTTTAGTTCCTGAGGGTAGGCGAATTTTCGGGCAAATGACAGTTCTTGAAAACCTAGAAATGGGCGCTTTTACTCAAAAGAGCGATATTTTAAACGACGATTTAACTAAAGCGTTCGATTTGTTCCCAAGGCTTAAAGAAAGAAGAAAGCAAGTAGCGGGAACGCTCTCGGGTGGCGAGCAACAAATGCTGGCAATGGCAAGGGCTCTGATGAGTAACCCTCAAGTTTTAATGCTTGATGAGCCCTCAATGGGCCTTGCGCCGATTTTAGTAGAGCAAATTTTTGAAATAATTGAGAACTTAAATAAAATTGGCACTACAATTTTACTGGTTGAACAAAATGCTTTAATGGCTCTTTCTGTTGCAAACAGAGGTTATGTTTTGGAAACAGGTAAAATAATAAAATCCGGCACAGGGCAAGAGTTATTAGCAAGCAACACAATTAAAAAGGCATATCTCGGCGGATAATTATAATTAATTTTATTAATCCTCAGGCGGTATTACCACTGAGGATATTTTATGAGAAAAAACAAATAATACGGAGCATTAAAATGAAAATGAAAGCTTTTAAGGCCGCGTTTCCAATAACTTTACCTATTTGCGTTGGTTTTATGTTTATTGGCATTTCTTACGGCCTTTTAATGGATAGTTTAGGCTTTTCTGTTATATACCCTCTTTTTATGAGCATGTTAATATTTGCAGGCTCTATGGAATTTGTCACCGCTAATTTATTGCTTTTAGCGTTCGACCCATTGCAAGCCTTTATACTTACTATAATGGTAAATGCCAGGCATATTTTTTATGGCATCTCACTACTTGAGAAATATAAAAACACAGGTTTCAAAAAACTATATTTAATATTTGGCTTATGCGATGAATCTTTTTCAATAAACTGCACAATAAAGCCGCCAAAAGATGTTGATAAAGGCTATTTTATGTTTTTTGTAACACTTTTAAACCATGTTTATTGGGTAGTAGGCTCAACGCTTGGCGGGCTTTTAGGTTACCTTATTAATATAAATACTCATGGCATTGAATTTGTTATGACAGCGCTTTTTGTCGTTATGTTTATTAATCAGTGGGAGGAAAATAAAAACCATTTACCTGCTTTAATTGGCATTGCTTGCTCTGTTATTTGCCTGTTTTTATTCGGTGCAGAAAGCTTTTTAATACCCTCTATGATAGGAATTATTATTTGCTTTACAATTACAGGGCAAATAGAAAACAGAAAGGCAGGCGCTAAAAAATGACTGTAACACAGCAAATTATAACAATTTTTGCCGTAATGCTAGGCACAATGCTAACAAGATTTTTGCCTTTCATTATATTCCCTGCCGATAAAGAGCCGCCTAAATTTATAAAATACCTTGGCAAAGTTTTACCCTTTGCTGTAATGGGTATGCTTATCGTTTTCTGTTTGAAAGACGCTTTTAATTCTGAATTTAAAGGTGCTTTTGAAACTGTTAGTATTCTATTTATTGTAATTTTACATAAATGGAAAAAGAACACTTTACTTAGCATAGGTGGCGGCACAATTTTTTATATGGTGCTTGTTCAAACGTTTTCATAAAAAGTTATTCTTTTTTATATCTTAAGTTTTTATTGCTACTACTAAAAAAGGCAGTGACAAATTTGTCACTGCCTTTTCACTTTAGTTTATATGAAAAGCGATAATACTGTTACAACTAAAAGCGATTCCGCACACATAATAACCCATGTCCACTTATTTCCTAAGTTCATTGTCCAAGCGCCACTGCCTTTTCTTCTAACAAAAATATTTGCATCATCTTTATTTATATATAACCTTCCGGGCATATTTTGCCAAACTTCTTCTTTCGAGTATTTCCTTTTCATAAAAGCCTCCTAATTACAGCATCTAATATTTAAGCCTTGCTCCAAGTACGCGGATAAAACAGTAAAAGCATTGGGAAAATTTCAAGCCTGCCCACAAGCATATTAAAGCTAAGCAGTATTTTACCAAAATCGCTGAAAGCAGAATAATTGCCCACAGGGCCAACTTCACCAAGGCCCGGGCCTATATTATTTATACAAGCAATAACTGCAGTTGTGGTTGTTGTTAAATCAAACCCATCTAACGAAAGCAGTAATATTGAAATGGAAAGTATAAATATATATACAATAAAAAACAAACTTACACCGCTTAAAACAGATGGAGAAATTGCTTTATTATCCATTTTAACCACAGTTACATATCTTGAATTTAATGTGCGCTTCACTTCTTTAATTGCTTGCTTAAATAAAATAACAACGCGAGAAACTTTTATGCCGCCGCCTGTAGAGCCGGCGCAAGCACCCATAAACATTAAGAACACTAATATTGCCTGTGAAAAAACAGGCCATGTATTAAAGTTTGCCGTGCCAAAGCCCGTTGTGGTTATTATAGAGGAAACTTGGAAAAGCGCAGCCCTGAAAGCGCTTTCAAAATTATCATACATAGGATATATGTTTATTATTATAAGAGTTATAGCACTTGCAATAATAATTAGATAAGTTCTTAACTCTTCATTTTTAAATGTTTGCGAAAATTTCTTTAATAGAATAAAATAAAACAAGTTGAAATTAACACCAAACAATAACATGAAAATACTGATAATATATTCAACTGCCGGGCTATTATAGCCGCCTATACTTGTGTTTAAAACAGAAAAACCACCTGTGCCGGCAGTTGCAAATGCATTTACCGCGCTATCAAAAAACGGTTGCCCTGCAATTTTAAGCGCAATAATTTCAAGCACTGTTAGCCCAAAATATATACCGTAAAGAAGCCTTGCCGTAAAGCGCATTTTACTTGCCAGCTTACTTACTTTAGGCCCAGGAACTTCTGCCCGCATAAGGTGCATTTCTGTGCCTTGCATACTTGGCAAAACCGCCAAAACAAACACTAAAACGCCCATGCCACCAATCCAGTGCGTGAAGCTTCGCCAAAAAAGCAAGCTTTTAGGTAAAGCCTCTATATCAGTTAAAATACTGCTACCTGTTGTGGTAAACCCCGATACCGTTTCAAACCATGCATCCACAAACGAGGGTATTTCTCCGCTTATAACAAAAGGCAAGCACCCGAAAGCAGAAAGAAGTATCCAACTTAAAGCAACAATTACATAGCCCTCTTTAGCATACATCATCGTTTTCTTTTTTGGCAAAAAATTCATTGCAGCCGCAAGTGCAATAATAATTATAATTGGAATTAAATAAACATAAAAAATCTGTTCTTTAAAATAAAAAGATACCAGCATTGGAATAGCTAAAAGTAGTGCCACTATAAACATTATTCTTGCTAATGTTCTGAATACCACTGAATAATTCATAGGTAAATTGTCCTTTTTTTACAATGTAGTAAATATATCATCAATATCTTTAATATGCCTGTTTGTTGTTACAACTATAACGTTATCGTTAAATTTTATAACATCATCGCCATCGGGTATTACAGTTTTATTAGCGCGCACTATTCCTGCAATTATAGCGTCGTTTCTAATTTTCAAGTCTTTAAGCGGAATATTCAGCCAATTGGTTTTTGCGCTAATAAAAAACTCTAAAGCCTCAGCGCGCCCACCCATTAGTTTGTTTAAAGTTTTTATACTATTACCCTTTGCATTTTGTTTTGCGCGAATATATTGCAAAATAGTATTAACTGTTGTTGCTTTTGGGGAAACTATACTGTCATATTCAAAATTGCGTGCAAGGTCTATAAGGGCATTTCTGTTAATTTTTGTTAGAACTTTTCTCACATTTTTTGTTTGGGCATACATAGAAATTATCATATTTTCTTCATCTATACCCGTTAATGAAACACATGCGTCAACTGTTTCAATGCCCTCTTCAAGCAATATTTCCTGCCGTGTTCCATCGCCGTGAATAATTGTTGCTTTTGGCAATAATTCAGACAAACTCAAGCAAACATCCGGGTTGTTTTCAATAATTTTAACTTTCATTCCTATTTCGCACAGCTGGCTTGCAAGATAGTTAGCAATTCTGCTGCCGCCAATTATCATAACTGTTTTAATAGGGTTTTTTATTATGCCAACGCTTTTGAAAAACTTGTTTAAATCTGCATGAGAGGCGGTTAAATGAATTTTATCGCCTTCTTTAAGTTGAACATTCCCTTTTGGAATAATAACTTCATCGCCACTTTGTATAGCACATACAAGCACTTTCAAATTCAACGCTTCATTTAGTTTGGAAAGCGGAATATTTGCAAGCTTGCTGTCTTTTCCAACTTTTATTTCAATTAAGTCTACCCTGTTTTTTGAAAAGCTTTCTATATTTATTACAGACGGGAATCTTAACATTCTTGAAATTTCAAGTGCCGTTTGAAAGTCGGGGTTTACTATCATAGAAAGCCCCATTTGCGTCCTCATAAACGGAATTTGATTTATATAATTCGGGTTTCTAACCCTTGCAATGCAATGCCTTGCTCCCATTTTTTTTGCTGTAATACAGCAAAGCAAATTAATTTCGTCAGAGCCGGTAGTAGCAATTACTAAATATGCCTTTGAAACCTCAGCTTCAGATAAAACCGAATATATCAAACCATTGCCATTGACGGTTTGAATGTCGTTTTCATTTATAAGCTCTTCTAAATGGCTTTCATTTTTATCTATAATTGTTACATCATGGTCTTCCGCACATAAGCTGCTTGCTATAGCGGCGCCAACTTTCCCGGCGCCCACAACAATAATATTCATAAATTTAAATCCTTTAAACAAAATTCTTTAATAAAGTTAATTCGCAATAACGCAAACTAATTATACCTTATAATTGCTTAATATACAACATGTTTTATTGTATATATTTTTTATATTATTTACATTTAATATGTTTATTATTGCTATTAAAATTTGCTTGCCGCAAATAAATTTAAAACTATAAAATGCGATTGAAAAAGTCAATCGCATTTTATAGTTATATTTAATATAAAGTTTTATATTTCAAAGTTTTTGCGCCCTTTTTACTGAACCTCAACCACTGTTATATTTTGTGCTTGTGTTTCATATTTGCTCAAAATTATATCTCTTATTTTTGCCACATCGTTGCTATCCAGCGCGCCACCTCCTGTTTTAACCGTAACGTGCACTTTGCCGCTGTCTATAAAAACAACACAGTCTGCAAAACCTTTAGCTTTTACAAGGCTTTCTATATCACTTTCAGTGGTAATGCTTTCAACAGTAGCTGCAACTTCACTTGTTAAGGCTGTTTTTTCCTCTTGTGTTAAATTTGCATCTTTTAAGCTTGTTTGCAATTTGTCAAGTGCTTCATCTCTTGCTTTATCTCTGTTTAAACGCGCTTCATCAAAAAACTCACTGCTTTCTCCAACTGCAACAAGTTGTGCATCGCCGTAATTTTTATTTGGCAAAGCTTCTAAAACCAAGTCTTGCTCACTGCTCATTTCTGCAGGCTGTGTTAGGCTTGTGTCTACAGCGAGTGCATCTGACGATAACATATCGCTTGCGGCTTTGGCATATTGCCAATTCAAGTAAACAGCTACTCCAAGTGCCAATACAAGTGTTAATAATGTTATATTGCGCTTATTCTTTAGTGTTTTCATAATTACTCCTTTGTTAAATTCATTTTAGTTACACAGATACGGTTTGATGGCACCCCCAGCACTACCGAAACCAGTTCTGTTATACGCGAAACTACCGTTATTTCATCGCCCCCCTCACAAATTACCGCAACCCCTTTTATTTCCGGCAACAATTGCATTTCTATTAATGGAATATCATTGTTTGCATCGTTTAAAATTAAATGCTCGCTCTGGTTTGAATAATGCGTGTTTGTGCTTCCATCTTCATTTGTTACTGTTTCGCTTTCATTATTCGTGTTTTTTGCATACACCATTTGTATAGGCGTTTCAAGTGTTATCATAATTTTTAAATCGCCTGCGCCCTCTATGCTTTTTAATAGCTCTGAAAGGCGCACTTCCAAATCTTTTGCATAGCTCTCTGCTTGCAATAGCGAATAATCTGCGCTTTGCACATCAATTTCTTGTGTTTGTTCTGTGCTTGGCGCAGCCAGTAAATCAGATAAAAAGAGCAAAAATATTCCTGCTAGCCCTATTAAAAAAAGCGCATTCTTCTTTTTAAACAAACTTGAAAAGTTTATTTTTTCTATAAATTCTTTTTTAAAATCCATAATATTATTCCTCACTTATTAATTGTATGTCAGCATCAGTATCAAGTGCTGTTTTTGCTAACTCTACCGCTTTTTGAGTATCTGTTTGCTCACTTGCATATATTGAAATTGAGGATATTGAAATATTATCTTCATTTTCTAAATACACCTTAACATCTTTAACGCTCACATCATTTTGCGTATATACGTTTAATATTTCTTGCGATAAATTCAACTGCGCCATATTTAAAACAAGTTCTTGTGAAGTAAGCTCATAATTTTGCTCTTCAAAATAATCATCTAAATCTATATTTATTTCTTGCGTTAAATTCAAAGGCGCAAAAGCTGTTATTAAAATATATAGTGTCATCACCAATTTTATGACAGAAAAATTCCCTTTTACATTTACAAATTGTTGTAATATCCCAAGTGCTATGCAAGCCATACAAACCGCAAGCACCCATTCTCTTATGTTTTGCATAAATTGCGCCTCCCCAATATTTGCGCTATGTGCTAAAGATTATTAACAAATAAAAATTATTTTACCCACCCATTCCAACAACTACCATTAATAATGTTGACGAAATAACTATAAGGCTAAAAAATAGCACTATTGCAATTAAAATGCCAACACATGATGTACAGCCATCAAGTACACTTTGCATTTTTACATTGCCCATTGCGCCTGCAACTAACGAAGATAAGCTAAAGGATATATGATATAAAACACATTGAATAATAATAGGTAAAAAAATAGCTGCTATGAAAGCTATCGCCGCAAACCCAATTGAGCCTTTAACAACTTTCATGCCCGCAAATACACTGCTTAATGCGTCGGAAACCGCCCTTCCAACCACAGGAACGCTTGTACCTATTAAAAATTTCCCTGCCTTCATTGCAGCGCTATCGGCTGTTTGGGCAAAAACAGTTTGCAAGCTTAGTACTGTTGCAAATATAGTAGCTGCTGCGCCTAAAAGCCATTTCAACCACTTTGCGGCATCAATTGCCAGCTTGTTTAAATTTATAGTGTTATCTATTGTACCTGTAGCGTGCAATGCTAAAATTATCCTTGCAAAAGGTATTACTAAACCTGTTAATATTTGCGAAGTAACATTTACCATCGTTAAAAAAACTGTACTGTAAATTGTAGATGCGCCAACCTGGCCACTGCTTAATAGCACACCTGCAAATATTGGAATAAACGATTTTAAATATATTTCGCCATCTATCATGGTGGCTTTTATAACTTCAAATAAGCTGAGCAAATGCGAGCTGGCTAACGTAAAAACAAATATTGCAGATATACTGTCTAGAAAGCTGAACATTGTACTGTTTTTATTGCTTTCACTTATACTTTTAATTGCACTAACAATTATCATGGCAGCGCATAAGCTCGCAAATAGTGTTAACGGCCCAAAGAAATTATCTTTTGCTGCATTAAAAATAGCATACAGCATATCTAATATGCTCATTTCAATAAATTCTTCGCTCTTTATAGGTGCGCTGTCAATAGTTTCTTGCCATTCGGGTAAAATTTCATTTTCATATATATATGCACTGTTTTCATTTTGTAATTCGTCTGCAAAAATTTGTACATTAAAATGTGAATTTGTTAAAATTAAGCATACAATTACAAAACAGATAATAAATTTTTCAAGTCCTTTTTTCATGAAAGCAACTCCAAAATAATTTCGGTTAATGTTGAAAATAGCGGTATGGCTGTTATAAGTATCATCACTTTTCCTATTAGCTCTATTCTTCCTGCAAGAGCATCGTTATTACTTTCCTTACATAAATCTTGCGCAAAACTTGCTATAACAGATATCCCCACAGCTTTAAATATCACAGAAAAATCTCCTATGCTTCTAAACTGAAGTAAGCTGTTTAAAAAAATAAAAAGCGGCTGTGCATATATAAGCGCCATTATAACAATTCCCGCTCCCACACTTAAGCTAAGCAAAAATGCATAAGTACTGTTATACTGCTTCAAAAAGCTATGTAAAAACATAGCAATTATGCAAAAAGCAAACACATTAAGCCATTGCATGTTATAAACCAAACACTTGCGTTATTGTTTCAAACAAAACGCTGATTTGTGTAATAATCATCATTAGCACAACAATCAAGCCCGCTAATGTTGTCATCATAGCCTGCTCTTCCCTGCCCGAGCGTATTAAAAGCTGGTTTAACACAGAAACTATTATGCCAATTGCCGCTATTCGAAAAATAAAATCTATATCCATTATTTTAAACTCCTTGTTTTATATAAGCATTAAAGCTATTGCCACACCTGAGCAGAATCCCAAAGTTTTATAAAGCTTGCTTTGTTCTTTTGCTTTTTCGCTTGATATTTTCGCCTTCTTTTCAAAAATTTCAATTGCATATAATAGTTTTTGCTCTTGTTCTTTAGCGCCTGTGCTCCCAAGCTCTAACAATATGTTTTTAAACAAAACCAGCTCGTCTTCTTTTAAGCAGCTACTGTTTTCTTTTGTGAAAATATCTATTTCATTTTCAAGTTCACATTCAAAATCTTGCAAGTTATTTTTTGTGATATTTAAATTTATAAATTTTAAATTTGTGTTTAATGCTACATTTTTCAATATAAATTGCTTTGTGTCTTTTCTATATATCAAATTGTTTTTTATATCGGTTAAATAAAATGCTATTTCGCTTAATAATTCACTTCGCTTAATATATATTAAGCCTTTTTTCATACCAAAACCGGTGCAAAAAAACACAATAAAAACAGCACCGAAAACTTTAAACATCATTTGCAAAGTTTATCACCTCTCTAATTTTCCCCGGCGTTTTTTTGCCGCACAGGAAAATTATTTTATCAAATGCGCCTGTTTGCAATATTTCTCTTGCCTGTGGGCGGCGCTTTATAGCGCTTAAATTTTCAGCGTGCATGCTAACTATTATTTTAACGCCCGCATTTGCTACGGCTTTTACTGCATGTACATCTTCAATGCTGCCAATTTCATCGCAGATAATAATATCGGGCGCAAGGCTTCTCAACGCATGCAGCATGCCTAAATGCTTAGGGTAGCCCGATAAAACATCGCAGTGTACAGGCATTTCTTCGCAAAAGCCATAATTGCTTATGGGCGATATCTCAAAACGCTCGTCTACAATTGAAATATTCAAATTTTCTTCACTGAACAAGTGCATTATATTTCTAAGTACCGTTGTTTTTCCGCTTCCCGGCTCTCCTGCTAGAATAATTCCATTGCTACCGCTTTTTACTAATTGCTTAATGCTTTCATCGCACGGTATTTTTTTTGTGCGTGCAATTCTTATATTTAACGAGCTGATATTTTTTATTGTATTTATAGAGAAGTCATCACAAATTGCTGTGCCGCTTATACCCACGCGATGGCCACCCGGCAATGGTATAAAGCCCATTTTTATGTATTCTTCATAGCTGTGAACAGAAAAAGCACAAAGCGCCTTAAAGCACTCACCTATTTTTTCATGGCTTAAAACGAAACAGCTTTCACTCATTCTATCTTGCGCTATTGAATTTTTGCTTATAAACCAAACATCGTTAAAGCACCTTATTACTATGGGCCTCTCGCTTCTAAGCCTAATTTCTGTAGCATTTTGTGCAATTTCGCCGGGTACATTTTCCAAAACATTCCTAATATTTACCGGCAGTTGCGCAATTGCGCTACTATAGCTTTTAAATTCGCTTTTCATATTTCACTTCCTTTTTTTACTTGCTATAGCTTATGATTTAAAACGTAAATATAGAACTGCTTTTATGCTTTTTATAATTAAACATGTACTAAATACAGCTATGATAATAAAAAAGTTAATTTATATAAATGCTTAAAATGAAATTTAAAACAGCGCAAAAAGAAAAGCACAAAGCAATATCTGCTTTGTACTTTTCTTTTATAAAATAGATTATATTTGTTTAATATGCATTTTAATCTTCAATAAGCTTTAAGAACTCTTGCTCACTTAAAATGTTTACACCCAAGCTTTGCGCCTTTGTTAGCTTAGAGCCGGCAGCTTCACCCGCTAGCACATAACTTGTTTTTTTAGACACTGAGCTTGCTGTTTTGCCGCCATTTTTCTCAATAAGCTCCTGCGCTTGTACCCTTGATAGTGTTGGCAATGTTCCCGTTACAACTATTGTTAAACCCGCCAGTTTATTGGATAAACTCTCACCTTCATACTGCATATTCACGCCTGCACTTTCTAAGCGACGCAGTAAATCTTTTGTACCCTCTTTTGCAAAAAAGTCAAGAGCGCTCTCGCTCATAATGCCGCCAAAGCCTTCTATTTCATTTATATCCTCAGCGCTGGCATTTTGCAAATTTTGCATAGTGCCAAAACGTTTTGCCAATAAGCTTGCAGCTTTAGCGCCAATATTTCGTATGCCAAGCGCAAAAATTAATTTGTCTAAATTATTTTGCTTAGAGCTCTCAATGGCATTCAGCAAATTATCTGCAAATAAATCAACAGATTTGCCTAAAGTTAATAATTGCTCTTTTTTAACATAGTAAATGTCGGCAGCATTTTTTATAAATTCATTTTCAACAAGCTGGCTTACAACAGATGGGCCAAGCCCTTCTATATCCATTGCTGTGCGAGAGGCAAAGTGAATTATATTACGAAGCATCTGCGAGGGACATTCCGGGTTTGTACACCTTAAAGCTGCCTCGTTCTCAAAGCGCACAACTTTCGCATTGCAAGACGGGCAATATTCAGGCATTTGAAAGCTATTTTGCAAGCTCCCTTTTTTTGTTACTTGAACAACTTCGGGTATTATATCGCCTGCTTTGCGCACTCTAATTGTGTCGCCCACATTAACATTAAGTTTATTAATAATATCTTCATTGTGCAAAACAGCGCGCGACACAGTTGTTCCCGCAAGTAAAATAGGCGCAAAAATGGCAGTGGGCGTTAAAACCCCTGTGCGCCCCACATTTATTTCAATAGCTTTTAATTCACTCTCTTTTTCTTCCGGCGGGTATTTATAAGCTATAGCCCAACGCGGGCTTTTTGCAGTGCTACCCATAATATCCCTTTGCGCAAAACTATTTAGCTTTACCACTGCACCATCAATATCATAAGGCAAATTGCCCCTTGAATTTTTTATGCGCTCAATTTCGTCAAGAGCTTGCCCTATATTGCTGCAAAGCGCAAAATTTGGCGACACAATAAACCCTAAATCGCTTAAATATTTTAAGCTTTCGCTGTGATTTAATAGCGTTTTCCCCTCTATTTGCTGCACATTAAACACAAATATATCAAGCCCTCTTTCAGCAGTTATGCTTGCATCTTTTTGCCTTAACGAGCCTGCTGCAGCATTTCTAGGGTTTTTAAATTGCTGTTTTTCCAATATTTCTTGCTCTGCATTCACACGCAAAAATTCTTTGTGCGGCATATAAACTTCACCGCGCACCTCAAGAAACGCAGGTGCATTTTTTATGATTTTAGGCACATTAGCAATTGTATTTAAGTTTGCTGTAACATTTTCGCCAATTAAACCGTCGCCTCTGGTAGAGCCTCTTGTGAACACGCCATTTACATATTCTAAGCTAACAGATAAGCCATCAATTTTTGTTTCAACTACATATTCGGGCGAAAGCTCAAATTCTTTTACTCTTCTGTCAAAATCTTCAACTTCTTCTTTTGAAAAAGCATCTTGAAGGCTTTCCATTTTAACTACATGCTCAACTTTTTCAAAACGGCTTAAAGCACTCCCACCTATTTTTGCACTTGGCGATTTTTCATCCAAAAGCTCCGGATATGCCTTTTCAATTTCTTGCAATTGCCTTTGAAGCATATCATATTCATAATCGCTAATTTGCGGTGCATCCTCATTGTAATAAAGCTCGTTGTGTCGCATTATTTGCGCTTTCAATTCGCTGTATTCCTTTTTAATTTTATTCGTAATTTCCGCTCACCTCTTAATGTATATTTTACTTTTTAAAAGCTACAAATTTTGCAAATAAAAAAACATTCAACTAACTTTATATAATGCAAACAGCCTTTAAATAATATATATTTAATAATTCGCTTGCTTTAAATATTAAAAACCACATTACAATTCACCGGCTAAAACGCTTAATTTATTATAGCATATTTTTCACTTTAATACACATTGAAAACAAAAATATTATGGGGTATTAGCATATAAATTAGGAACATTTCCAACAATTAAAGTTTCAGCTACCGTTACATCGTTTTCTACAATAATGCTTGTTGTATAACCCGGTACCATTGCGCTCATTTCCACAGTGAAATGCACAGATATACTATGATGTGTTTGATTAATACCGGTGCTTTCAACATGGTTTTCTGTGCTGGACTGCACAAAAGATGTTGGCATAATTTGCAAATTAATATCAGGCCCTCTGCCCGACAGTATTTGCCAGCCCAATAATGTGCCTAGCGGTATTTTCATGTCTTGCTTTTCAAGCTTCATTAAGCGCTCGGCAACGGCTTTTGTAAGCGTAGCTTTAACTTCGTTTAATTTTGTGGTATCTACTGTAATGCTAGCAACGCTTTTATCTGCATTTTCTTTTAAAATTAATATGCCATCGCCTAAATTAGGGTTTTCTTCAAGATGCTCAATAACGGCTTCATTCATAGCTAACATTGAAATTGTTCTGCATTGGTATTCTGCCATAGTTTTAACTATATCACTAATTTGCATATCAATAAGCACAAAAACAAACACAATAATTGAGCTTATGCATAATGCTTTTATTAATCGCTTTTTAGACTTTTTAACTTGACTGCGCACTTTTGTGCTTTTTTTTGCACGGTAAACTCTTTTTTTCCATCTGCGCATAATTCACCCCTTTTGCAAATTCAAATTATTACCTCTTAAATAATCATATTCGCAAAATGGCTTAAATGTGCAAAATGCGCTAAAAATAAAATAGTGGCCTTTAAAAAAGCTTAATAAATTTATAAAAGCAGCCTTATTATTAAAACAGAAAAGACGGACGTTATAAAACATCCGTCTCAGGGTTTGCATTCTATTATAAATAATTCTAAATTGAAATTGCACTTGCTATATCAAGCATATTAGTTTCTATTGTTTTATGCATTGCAAGCGCTACATCTATATCATAGTCTACCACAGATTCCGCCTTAGTGGCAACAACCCTGTTAAAAATTCCACGGTTTAATAAATCTATAGCATGGTAACCCATACGGCTTGCTGTAACTCTGTCGCGCAGGGTAGGTGCACCGCCACGTTGCACATGGCCAAGCACTGTTGCCCTTGCATCTATACCTGTGCGCTCTTGAATTTCATCTGCTAAGTCTGAAGCGCGCCCAACACCCTCTGCAATAATAATAATAAAATGTTGTTTGCCTGTTTTTTGTGTTCTGCGCATTTTAGCAATAATATCTCTATCTATATCATAAGGCACTTCAGGTATTAAAGTTACAAGTGCGCCACAAGCAATACCTGTATTTATAGCTATATATCCGGCTTTTCTGCCCATAACTTCAACAACACTGCACCTATCATGGCTTTGTGTTGTATCGCGCAATTTATCTATCATTTCAACAGCTGTATTCATTGCAGAATCATACCCTATTGTGTAATCACTACAAGCTATATCGTTATCAATTGTTCCCGGTATGCCTATACACGGAATACCTTGCGCCGCAAGGTCTTTCGCACCACGGAAAGAGCCATCGCCCCCAATAACCACCATGGCATCTATGCCATGCTCACGGCAAGTTTGCGCTGCTTTTTCTTGGCCTTCAAGCTCCATAAATTCAAGGCACCTTGCAGTATATAAAATAGTGCCGCCCCTATGAATTATCTCAGAAACGCTTCTTAAATTCATATCAATAATTTCATCTGTTAAAAGCCCGTTGTAGCCACGGCGCACACCTTTAACGTTAAAGCCCCTAGATATAGCAGCACGCACTGTTGCTCTAACAGCGGCATTCATACCCGGTGCATCTCCCCCACTTGTAAGCAAACCTATTGTTTTAATTTCCTTATTCATAATTAATTGTCCTTTCAATTAAATTGAATTCTTTAATAATTATACTATTAAAAAAAATAAAATTCAACAATTTAATTCCTAATTGCGGTTTTTGCACTATTATTACATAAAAACAGCATAATATTTAATCTTTTAGCGCAACATTTTCATTACCAATTAATTTTTTTAGCTCACTTAGTAATTGTTCTGTACATGTGCACCACATTTTTCTTGGCGCTTTTATTCTCAATTTTTCATCTTCAATATAAAAGTAAACAGGTGTTGCTCCCTCAAAAATAGAAATTAGCTCTAAAACATCATTATATTCTTTTGAATTACGCGACGCTAAGCGAAGCCAAAGCCCATTGTTTGAGCTTGTATCTTGCATTAGCTTTTCCTGTTCACCCTCATTAATATCTGTTATTTTATCGGCGAGCAATTTCGCGTTTTCTTCTTCTTTAGCGCTAATTTTACCCCTAACAATTATAACAGCATTTTCCCTAATTAATGTAGAGCATTTTTCAAGCGTTTTTGGAAAAACCAACATTTCCATAACACCGGTTAAATCTTCTATAGTTACAAAAGCCATTAAGCCGCCCGATTTTGTTGTTAAAGTTTTCAATTTAACAACAGTGCACACAAGGCATACATCTTTGCCATCATACTCAAGCGCTTCATCATTTAAAAAGCTGCTAATATTGCCTGCGCTTAACTTTGTAATAATATTACTGTATTTTTCAAGTGGATGCCCTGAAAGGTATAGCCCACTAACTTCTTTTTCCATTTGAAGTTTAATATCGTGTGCAAACTCGGCAAACTCGCGCATTTTAAAATCGCTATTAGCCTGTTCCCCGAAAGAGGAAAACAAATCTAACTGCCCCGATAAGTTCTTTCTGCTATCATTTTCAACGCTTTTTAATATACTTTCTAAATTTTCAATTAAAATTCTTCTATTCGGCTCAATTTCATCAAAAGCGCCTGCTTTTATCATACTTTCAACCGCACGCCTGTTGATTTCAGTGCCGTAAAGCCTTTTGCAAAAATCGTAAAGGCTTTTAAAATCACTTTTTTTCCTCTCGTTAACAACAGTTGTAATAAGGTTTCTGCCTACGTTTTTTAGTGCTAAAAGGCCAAAGCGAATAGTATTCTGCGCGCTTGTGAAGCCTACATCACTTTTGTTAATATCCGGCGGTAATACTTTTATATTTAATTGCCTACACTCAGCGGTATACTCAATAATTTTATCTGTACTATCTAAAAAGCTTGTTAATGTTGCAGCCATAAATTCGCAGGTGTAGTAATATTTCATATAAGCTGTTTGGTAAGCTATAACAGCATAAGCCGCTGCATGAGATTTAGCAAATGCATAAGAGGCAAACCCCGACATTTCATCGAAAATTTCATTTGCAATATTTGCAGGTATACCGTTTGCTACACAGCCCTTGCACTCGTTGCCCTCTTCTTTGCTACCGTAAACAAAGTCTTTTCGCGCTTTTTCCATAACATCGTGCTTTTTCTTGCTCATAGCACGGCGCACAATATCTGCTTGCCCGTAGGAGAAACCTGCAAGCTCGCGGCAAATTTGCATAACTTGCTCTTGGTAAACTATGCACCCATACGTTACCGATAAAATACTCTCAAGTTGCTTTGTTTTATACTTTATTTGCGCTGCATTTTGGCTATTGCTAATATATTTTGGAATGCTGTCCATAGGGCCGGGGCGATAGAGCGAAATAACAGCTATAATATCCTCAATGCTCTTGGGCTTAAGCGATGTTATAACTTGTGTCATCCCACTGGATTCAAGCTGGAAAACGCCTGATGTAGCACCGCTTGAAATATATTCAAACACTTTTTCATCTTCATAAGAAATATTATCAAGCCTAAAATCAGTATTATGTTCCCTTATGCTTTTTTCGGCATTGTGCAAAACCGTTAAAGTGCGAAGACCTAAAAAGTCCATTTTTAAAAGGCCAAGCTCTTCAATTGTAGTCATGGTAAATTGCGTAACGGTATTGCCGTCGTTACTGCTTAACGGAACATAGTCGTCTACCTGCTTTGGCGTAATTACAACACCTGCCGCATGGGTAGAGGCATGGCGCGGCATACCTTCTATTTTGCCGGCTAAGTCAATTAACTCTTTAACTTGCTCGTCGTTATCATACTTCGCTTTAAGCTCTTTAGATACACTTAGCGCCCTTTTCAGCGTCATTTTAAGCTCGGTAGGAACAAGCTTTGCTATTATATCCACATTCTGGTACGGTATTTCAAGCACCCTGCCAACATCCCTTATTGAAAGGCGAGCTGCCATTGTGCCGAATGTTATAATTTGCGCAACATGGTCTTCCCCGTATTTTCTAACCACATAGTCAATAACTTCCTGGCGCCTCTCATAGCAGAAATCTATATCAAAGTCAGGCATTGAAACGCGCTCAGGGTTTAAAAAGCGCTCAAATAGCAATTGGTATTTAACGGGGTCAATATCTGTTATGCCCATACAATATGCGCAAATACTACCGGCGCCGCTTCCCCTTCCCGGGCCCACAGGTATATTATTGGTTCTTGCATAATTAATAAAATCGTACACTATAAGAAAGTAGTTTATATAGCCCATTTTCTCTATAACGTCAATTTCATATTCAAGGCGCTTTATTATATGTTCCTCAGGGTTTTCTCCGTAGTGTTTTCTAAGCCCCTCAAAGCATAGTTTTTGCATAAATTCTTTATTTGTAAGTGAATTCGGCGCTTCAAAGTAAGGCAATTTAGTAACACCAAACTCAAACTCAAAATTGCATTTTTCAGCTATAATATTTGTGTTTTCGCATGCCTTTGGCCAAAGTTCAAACAGCTCGTACATTTCTTTAGCGCTTTTTAAATAAAACTCGTCTGTGCCAAATTCTAATTTGTCTTCATCATAAATGCTTTTATTGGTTTGAATACACACCAGAACACTATGCATTCTGCTATCTTCTTTTGTTATATAGTGTGCATCATTTGTTGCAACTAATGGTATATTTGTTTCTTTAGATAATTTTACAAGCTCTGCCAATACCAAGCGCTGGTCTTCAAGGCCATGGTCTTGAATTTCAAGGTAGAAATTTCCCTCGCCGTATATGCTCAAAAAATTAAGAGCGCAATCTTTTGCACCGTTATAATCGCCTGCAAGCAATTTTCTGGGTATTTCACCAGCAAGGCACGCAGAAAGGCAAATTAAGCCCTCACTGTGTGCTTTGAGCAAATCGTAATCAACGCGCGGTTTGTTATAAAAGCCTTCGGTATAACCTTTAGAAACAATTTTAATTAAATTTTTGTAGCCTATTTCGTTTTTACACAAAAGCACTAAGTGATAATTTCCGTCTATTTTATTTACTTTATCAAAACGCGAGCGAGTTGCAACATAAACTTCACAGCCTATAATAGGCTTAATTCCCTCTTTTTTTGCAGCCTTAAAAAAATCTATAACGCCAAACATGCTGCCATGGTCTGTAATTGCCACAGCTGTTTGACCCATTTCTTTAAGGTGCTCCATCATTCTATCTGTTCTGCAAGCACCATCAAGCAAGCTATATTCTGTATGCACGTGTAAATGTGTAAACTGCCTTGTTTCTTTCATTTGCTTAAACCTCAGCACTATTATTAGAATTTCTGTTTTGTAATTGTTTTGCTATTTCTTCTATTTTTTTAAACCTGTGTGCAAGGCCGCTTTTGCTTATTTCCGGCTCGCACATTTGTGCTATATCTTTTAAAGGAGCTTCCGGCATTTTTTGTCTTAACAAAGCCACTTGAATAAGCGGTTTTGGCAATGTGTTAAAGGCGTTGTTCTTTTGCAAATATTCTATTGCCATTATGCTATTCTGGTTAGCCCTTACTGTTTTATCTATATTTGCGGTTTCACAATTAGTTATTCTATTTGCCTTGTTTCTTATATCTTTATAAACCTTAGTGTTCATAACTGTAAGCGCACAAAAGCCGGCGCCCATAAAAGTGAGCAAATCTTCTATTTGCTCACTTTTTTTTATATATAAAACATTCAACCCTTTGCGTGTAGTAAGTTTAGGTGTAAAACCTTGTGCAAAAAGCAAAGCTGAAAAATCATTCATTAGCAAGTATTTATTAGATAAAAACTCTAAATTATACTCTTTTTCAGGGTTTGTAATAATTCCGCAAAAAACAAACGCCGCCGATATAAATGTATTAACACAGTTTTTACATAAAAAGACATCGCTGTTTATTCTTATTGAAGTTTCTTTTCCGCTGTGCCCAAATATACCCAGCATTTTTTCTATACTACTTTCATTTTTAACAGCAAATTCATAAAGCCCGAAATTCTGCTTACCCTTCAAATAATATTCAGAGCGAACGCCTATTTTAGTAAACAATTTCTTTGCAAAAGCCGCTATATATTCATTTTCTGTATGGATTATTACGCCCTTATCATCAAAATGCTTGCCAAAACAAGCACCCGCATAAGCCGCTGCAACTTTGCAGCAACTATCATTTGCTGTATCTTTAGATATAATCTCACTTTTCACATCTCGTGCAAAACTCATAATTACCTCAAATTTTGATTATGCGCTGCATTGCATATCAATTCACATGCTAATGTTTACTAAGCCGTATAGCAAAATATTTTAGCTTTAATGCCTTTGGAAGTCTCTGTGTTCAATTTGCGGTAAAAAGCCCAATGCTTTTGAAAATTCAGCAAGTTTTATTGCAAATGTTACCGAGCGATGTTTTCCGCCTGTGCACCCTATAGCAATAACTAATTGGCTTTTACCTTCTTTTACATAAAGAGGCAAAGAGTATTCAAGCAAGCTTTCCATTCTTTTTAACAGGCCTTGCGCCTCGCTAAAACTCATAACATAATCTGAAACTTCTTTGTCTAACCCTGCTTTGTTTTTAAGCTCTTGGATATAAAACGGGTTTGGCAAACACCGCACATCAAAAACAATATCCGCTTCTTTGGGTTGCCCGTATTTAAAGCCAAACGATGTAAAATTAAGCAGCATATTCTCGCTTGTAGATTTAACGAAAAGCGAAGTAACTCTATCTTTAAGCTGCATAGTAGATAAAAGTGACGTATCTATTTTAAAATCGCATTCTTGCAAAAGCGGCCTTAAAATTTCACGCTCTTCAACAAGGGCTTTCTCTGTTGAAATATTTGAAATAATGCTAATTGGGTGCCGCCTTCTGGTTTCTTTATATCTGCGCTCAAGAACATCATTTTGAGCATCTAAAAACAGAATTTTATATTCAATATTTCTTTCTTTTAACTGCAAAAGGGTTGTGCTAATATCTTGGTTTTTTCTTGAACCTCTAACATCTAAAACAATGGCAAGTTTTTCAAGCGGGTTTTCACTTTGCTCTGAAAAATCCATTAATTTTGCCAGTAAATTCGAGGGTATATTATCGATACAAAAAAATCCAATATCTTCAAGCGCATTAACCGCAACAGATTTCCCGGCACCTGATAGCCCTGTAACTATAAGCAAATTCATATATTACCATTCCTTTATTTTACTACTCTTATTTCCTTTTCAAGTGTGTAACCTGTTTTTTCTTTAACTGTTTTACACACTTCATCGGCTAAAGCTAAAACTTCGCTACATGTTGCGCTACCCAAATTAACAATAAACCCACAGTGTTTTTCGCTAATTGCCGCATCTCCAACGCTATATCCTCTTAAGCCGCACTGCTCAATTAATGCGCCTGCAAATGCTCCTTCAGGGCGCTTAAAAGCACTGCCGGCGCTTGGCATATTTAATGGCTGCTTTTCTATTCGGCTGCTCATGAATTTTTGCATTTTATCATTAATTTCATTTTGGCAAGAAGTTTCAAGGCAAAAAACAGCTTTCAAAATGCAGTAATTATTTTTTTCAAAATCGCTTGTTCTGTAACCGAAATTCAGCTCGTTCTTGCTTAAAGTTCTAATTTTTAAATTATCATCAATAAAACTAACGCTGCTTATTACATCTTTTATTTCTCCACCATAAGCGCCTGCGTTCATATAAACCGCACCGCCCACATTACCCGGTATTCCATAGGCAAATTCAAGGCCTGCTAAACTGTTTTCTTTTGCGGTTTTGCTAAGCTCGCTTAACGATGCTCCCGCATAAGCCGTTATCTCATTTTCTATTACCGTTATTTGTGAAAATGCATCTGCTATTTTTATAATAACGCCGTCAAAACCTTCATCTGCAAATAAAATATTCGAGCCTTTTCCTAAAACATAGTACCTCACATTAAATTCTTTGCAAATTTCAAATAATTTTATCAGTTCCGCTTCATTTTTCGGAATTGCAAAAATTTTGGCATCGCCGCCAATTTTAAATGTTGTATGTTTAGATAATTTCTCATTTTTTTTATAAGTTATCTTGTGTTTTTCCAGCTCGTTTTCAACCGACAAAAGTGCCCCCATAAGTGCCCCCTAAACATAAATTATTGCAAAGTAATTTCTTTTTGCATCTCAACAGCAATTTTCTTATTGTGCAATGATAATTCGCTTACAAAGCTATTAACACTTGCATTTACTATTAGCTCTTTTGGAAAGTTTAATTCCGCTAACATTTCAGGTATATTTGAATATTTGCCCAATGCATAAATTGAGTGGGCATCTGTATTAACTGCAATTTTCGTTTCATTTTTCATGCATGCTTTAGCAAGCTCAATCAGGTTTTTTTCGTTGCCCGGCCTTACAATTGAAGAGCCTGCATTAAGCTCAATAATTTTATTCACTTTAGTGCACTCTTTTGCAACTAAGTCGTAATCATATTTATAAGCTTCCATTTCTGAATGCCCCAGCATATCAACATGAGGATTATTTACAACATTGAGCCATAGCTGTGTTGCAAGCTCGAATGTAAATGGCTTATTAACAACATCTCTATGTATCGAGGCAACTACCCAATCAAATGAAAGCTCTTTTAAAGTATCGCTTGAAAAATCCAGCTTGCCGCTTTCATCAACCACATTTAGCTCAACGCCTTTCAATACCCACATATCGTCCAGCTTGCTATCAAGCCTAACTAAATTTAAAAAATGCCAAAAGTGTACACCATCAGGCATTAAAGGCGCATGGTTTGTAATTGCAATTGCAAACAAACCAATTTCTTTAGCCTTTTTAATCATTTCGGTTATAGTATTAAATGCATGTGTTGACGCATTTGTGTGCATATGTAAATCTGCTACAATATTAATCAAATTTCACCTCTTTAAATTTGCTGTTAGTCGTATGCATATCCCAGTTTTTCCATAAGTTCTTTTGCGGCATTATAACCCATTTTCTTCTGACGGTTATTAATTGCAGCCGCCTCTAAAATTACCGCCAAGTTTCTTCCGGGCATAACAGGAATAACTGTGCTTGCTAATTCAATGCCTAAAATATCGGTTTTATCGTTTTCAAGGCCTGTTCTGTTATAATTTTTAGTTTTATCCCAAGTTTCAAGGTGCACAATTAAGTCTATTTTTTCACTTACTTTAACAGCACCGCTGCCAAAAACCCTTGCTACATTTATAATGCCAACGCCGCGCAGCTCTATAAAGTGGCGTATATTTTCAGGCGCGCTTCCAACAATTGTTCTGTTTGAAACTCTGCGCAGCTCAACTGCATCATCGGCTATTAAACGGTGCCCACGCTTAACAAGCTCTACCGCTGTTTCGCTTTTTCCTATGCCGCTATCACCTGTAATTAATATTCCCTCACCATATATTTCAACTAAAACACCGTGCCTTGTAATGCGCTGTGCAAGCTCTACGCTTAAAAATGAAATAATATTGCTCATTACAACCGATGTGTTTTCCGAAGTTCTTAATATAACAACTTCATATTGTTTAGCTAAGGTTATTAATTCTTCATCTACCGGCAATTGACGTGTAATTATTATAGCAGGTGGTTTAAAAGACACTAAGCTTTCAAAACGTTTCTTACGTTTTTCAGGAGTGAGCGTATCTAAAAAGCCCATTTCGGCATTACCCAAAATTAACAGGCGCGTGTTATCCACAAACTGATCGTAACCAGCTAATAGCAACCCCGGCCTATATAAATCTGCAGTGCAAATTTTTATCTCATTCAGCTCACAAGGCTTATGCAAAACATCAAAAGGCATTTGCTTTGTAAGTTTATCAAGTGTTAAGCTAAAACTACTCATATAAATTCTCCTTTTTGTTAATTGCTTTTTATTATATTATACCATGTATTTAAAACTATATAAACACTAAATGACATATTTATTTATCTAAAATAGTTTTTATTAATTACCACATATAAATTAAAATATAACCTTGTTTTTTATTGCAAACTTTATATTTACATAAAAAAAACGCTTTGAAAAACTAATTGCAGCATTTCAAAGCGTTTTACATAATGATATTAGCTAATTATTATAACAATCGGAACATACTCCCGTTAAAATAATTTCATGGCTCACATTTTTAAAATTTGTGTTTTTCGAAACATACTCATCAATTTCTTTGGCATTGAAAGAAGGTGCATCGCAAAACGTTCCACAAACCGTGCACATAATGTGGTTGTGTGGGCTTTCATAATTATAGTCAAACCTATCAGCACCATCACAAACTTGAATATGGCGTATTTGATTTTCTTGTGCAAGCCCTGATAAATTTCTGTAAACCGTAGCTTTGCTTATATTTGGGTGTGCATTTACAACATGGCGATATACATCATCTGCTGTAGGATGGTTTTTTAAATGAAAAACTGCGTCTAAAACCAGTTTTTTTTGCATTGTATTGCGCTTTTCCATATTGCTTTCCTCTCAAACAAAAGTAACATTATTTATTTATTAATATTATATACTAATTAGCACTTATTGTCAAGATGTAGCAATGTTAATTTCCATCATTACCCTAAATTTGAAAACCGGAACATTTTAAAAAACGCAATAAAGCTTGATATTATAGTATAATTTCATATTTGATATTCGTAAACAGCACCATAAAATTACATATGTAAAATCACTATTTTTTTAATTTAATATTTAACGAGTTCCTTAAAACATTAATTTCATTTACATTTTTATCCATAAGCGCTTCCGTTTCTTTTAACATATTATCGCAATAAAGCATCATTTTATCGTGAATATTTTTTGCGGCTTTTGCTTGCACTCTTTCAATATTCACAGCTTCAGCGCGTGCTTTTATAACAATTTCCTCTTTGTCTATAAGCTTTCTGGCTTGCTCTTCTGCCTTGCGCAATATTGCAACAGCTTCTTTATTTGCGTTTGCGATAATTTGCTTTCTATCTTGTAAAATAATTTTTGCCTCAACAATTTCTCGGGGTATATTATCGCGCATATTCTCTATTAGGTCTCGAAGCTTATCCACATCAACCATTTTTTTACCGCCCATAAATGGGACATTTGACGATATTTCAACTACTTCTTCCATTTCATCTATTATATTATCAATTCTCATAAAAGCCTCCACATTATTTTTTAGTAATGCGCAAAAGCACATCGTCGTAAATTTCAGGCGGAACAAATTCTTTTACATCGCCGCCAAAAAAACCCACTTGCTTTAAAATACTGGACGACAAATACATAAAATTTGTATCGGTTATCATAAACATAGTTTCCAAATTAGGGTTCAACTTTTTATTAGTAAGCGCTTGTTGAAATTCAAATTCGAAATCGGTTACAGCTCTAAGGCCTTTTATAAGTGTGCACGCCCCTATATTTTGCGCATATTGTGCAAGCAAACCCTCATAGGAATCTATTTTCACGTTATTTATATTTTTTGTAACTTTTTTCAAAAAATCTACTCGTTCGTCGGGCGTGAACGTTGGCTGTTTATTGGGGTTCACCAAAACAAGAACTATTACTTCATCAAACAAAAGCGCAGTGCGTTCAATAATATTTATATGCCCATTTGTCACAGGGTCATAACTACCGGGGCAAATTGCAATTCGTTTCACTTTCTACTCCATTCCTTCTTTTGAATTAATATGCACAACACAAAAATCATCATTCAACAATATATTTTGTTACACGAACTGATGAATATTTATATTGTTTTTTAAGTGTAATACTCCCTAATCTGTCAGGAATCTTTGCATCAATTTCTGTTTCGGCAATTATAATTGCATCATCATTTAATACATTTTGCAAATTTGGCAATATCTCTTCAACAATATTATTTTTATAGGGCGGATCTAAAAAAATCAAATTAAATTTTTCTTGTGAGCTTAACAAATAATTGCTTGCATCTGTATGAATTACAGTTGCATTTTTCAATAAATTTGCAGCTTTTAAATTGCTTTTTATTATTTCTATAGCATTTTTATCTTCATCGATGAAAACACAGTGAGCCGCACCCCTTGATAGGGCTTCTATGCCCATTTGCCCGCTACCCGCAAACAAATCCAGCACATAAGCACCCTCTACGAAAAAATGAATAGAGCTGAAAATACCTTCTTTCACTCTTTCGATAGTTGGCCTTACAATGTCACTACCCTGTAAAGTTTTCAGTTTTATTCCTCGGCTCTCTCCGGCAATAATGCGCATTTCATCGCTCCTAAAAATATTATAATGTTTTAACGCTCATTTTTCAAGTATTTTGATAACAACATATTTTAAATTTCATTTTGCCAATTCAGGCAGTTTTAAGGCGCTTTACAAAAAGCACATTTCAAAAAGCAAATTTAAAGCGCGCTGTAAAAAAGCATTTCAAAATAAATAAAATTAGCTGTTATGGTAAAACTCGAAAACTGCTTTTGCTACGGTTTTGTTCACACCTTTCGCCTTTAACAGCTCTTGTTCGCTAGCACTTTTTATTGCATTTATCGTTTTAAAATGCGCCATTAACGCTTTTATTGCAGCAGGGCCCACGCCGTTTATTTTTTGCAAAGTTGATGAATATGTTTTGCTTTTTTGCATTCTTTTTCTGTAATCGTTCGCAAACCTATGTGTTTCATCTTGAATTTGAGTTATAAAGGCAAAAACGCTTTTATGCATTGAAAGTACAATTTCATCGCCGCTTGCTGTTATCAGGCCCCTCGTTCGATGTTTTGCATCTTTTATCATTCCAAAAAGCGGTACATCGTCAAATGCTGTTCCTTTAAGCACTTTCTTTACCGCCGAAACTTGCCCTTTGCCGCCGTCTAGCAATATCAAATTAGGCTTAATGGCAAATTGCCCTGTAGCACCCTCTTTGCTATAATCATCAACGCGCCTTTTTAATGTTTCCTGCATTGATTTATAATCGTCTGTGCCAATTACTTCTTTCATTTTAAAGCGCCTATAACCGCTTTTGTAGGGCTTGCCATCATTAAAAACAACCATTCCGGCAACGCTTGTGCCATCGCCCCAGTTTGATATGTCATAGCTTTCAATTATTGTGGGTACGCTTGATAGCCCCATTAAATGTGCCGCTTCATCAAGCACTTTTTGCTCTTTTGCATATCTGCCGCTCTCTCTCGCAAGGCGCTCTGTTGCGTTAGTTTTCGCCATATCAATCAGTTGCAAAACATCGCCCCTTTTCGGGCAGATAATTTTTACACTTGTACCTTTAATGTTAGAAAAATACTTTTCTAAATCTTGCGCATCGGCAGGTAGTACATCAACCGCTATACTCTTTGGAATTTCTTCGTTCTCACTTAAATAATATTGCGGTAAAAACTCTTCTCTAAGCCTATCTATATCTTGTGTGTCGTAAAACATGAACTCCTTTTTATCTGAAAGTTGCCCTTGCCTAAAGCGCAATATAGCGGCACAAGTAGCATTTGCACTGCCTGCAAAAGCCAAAATATCTTGCTCTTTTATTTCACTTCTAATTATTTTTTGCCCGCTAGATAACTTTTCAATTGCCTTTATTTGGTCTCTTATTAATGCAGCGCGCTCAAAATCTGTTTTTTCTGCCGCTTGCAACATTTTTTCTTCAAGCTGCTTTAAAATTTCACTTTGGCCTCGCCTAATCATTTTTTCTGCAGACTGCACAATTTCTTCATATGTGCTTTTGCTTATTTCCCCTGTGCACAAAGCCATGCACTTACCTATATAAGCATTTAAGCAAGGGCGTTTTTTGCCAAAATCTTGCGGAAATTTTCTTGTGCACCTTGGTAATTTAAAAACGTCGTTAGTTGTTTGCACAAGCTCATTTACAGCAAAGCTAGACATATACGGCCCAATAAAAACAGATGTTTTATCTAATTCACTTGCAAAGCAAGAACTTATTTTAGGGTACTCTTCGCTTGAAATTTTAATATAAGAATAACCTTTATCATCTTTCAGCAAAATATTAAACTTCGGTTTATGCTGTTTTATTTGGCTACATTCAAGCACTAACGCCTCAAATTCACTTTGTGTTACAATTACATCAAATGAATAGGCAGTATTAACCATACGCATAACTTTTGTATCATGCGCAGCGCCTTCTCTAAAATATTGCGATACTCTTGTGCGCAATTTTTTAGCTTTACCTATATAAATTATTGTGCTGCTTTTATCCTTAATTATATAAACGCCCGGCAATAAGGGCAGCATTTTCGCTTTGCTGTATAACTGTTGCTTTGTCATAAACCCTCGCTAAAAAAGTAATTATAACACAAAAGGCGCTACCGAAAAGGCAGCGCCAAATAACCTATGCCAAAATTATTCGCTAAAGCCAGAATTCACAAGCTTAATTAAGCCTTCAACCGCAGCTTGCTCATCAGTGCCATCTGCTATTATGCGAATTGTTGTTCCACCAACTATACCCAGTGATAATACACCGAGCAAGCTTTTTGCATTAACACGACGCTCTTCTTTTTCAACCCAAATTGAAGATTTAAACTCATTCGCCTTTTGAATGAAAAAAGTTGCTGGACGTGCGTGCAAACCCACTTGATTTTCTACTGATACTTCTTTTACAAACATAATTATACGCTCCTAAACATATTACTGATGCAATAAAATTTAATATAGTTAAACAAGATATTAATCATTCTTCGCACTTTTTAAATATTAAAGCAAAATACTTCAGCTATTTTAAAGCCCTTCATCATAATTCTTTATACTAATATTTTATACCAAAACATATCTTATGGTCAACACATTTTGAAAATTGTATTTATTTTTGTTGTTACTTAATACCAATGCATAAAAATTATCAACATTATTGTGCAACTTAAACAAAAAATTAATTAGTATTATCATCTATCCAAAAAGTGTAAAATACATTTAATACTATTTTTGTTTATTTTTGTAATCATTATACAAATCCGGGCGTCTTTTTTTTGTGCGCAATAACATTTGTTCTTGCCTAAATTTTTCAATATTAGCATGATGCCCCGACAAAAGCACCTCGGGCACTTTTCTGTTTTCCCAGATTTCAGGCCTTGTATATTGGGGGTGTTCAAGCAAAATATCATAATGGCTTTCGTTTTCAAAACCCTCAGAACTTTTTAAAACACCGTCACAAAGCCTACAAACGCTGTCAGCTAGCACTAAAGCGGCAAGTTCGCCTCCCGTTAAAACAAAATCGCCTATAGATATCTCTTCATCGGCAAGCTCTTCAATAACTCTTTCATCTATACCTTCATAATGGCCGCAAACAAGCAATATGCTCTTTTTTGTTGATAGCTCTTTGCATTTTTTCTGAGTTAGCTTTTCACCCGCAGCCGTCATAAACACTATGTGCGGCCTTGGTAATCCTTCACTTTCAACTTTGCTAATTATATCTAAACAGCAATCGTATATAGGCTGGGCTTGCATTATCATGCCGTGGCCGCCGCCATAAGGGTAATCGTCAACTTGTTTTTGCTTGTTTTTTGTATAATCCCTTATTTGGTGGCTTTCAAATTTTATATGCCCATTTTTCTGTGCACGCCCTATAATGCTCTCGTTTAAATATTCATCGCAAATATTTGGAAAAAGCGTTGCTATATCTATGCGAATTTCAGGCTTACTCTTCATCGTCAAACATACCTTTAATAGGGCTAATTAATACAGTTTCATTTTCTATATCTATATTTTTCAAAAATTCTTTAACTGCCGGAAATAAAAAAACTTGTCCGCTACTGTTTTCAATTTCATATATATCTGTGCCCGCTCTATTTGTTATATCAGTTATTACTCCGTATAATTCGCCTGTGCTCTCATGTTTCACACTAAAGCCAATTATATCTGTTGCAAAGTACCTCCCCTTGGGAAGTTTCACATCTTTTCTTGCAAAATAGGCAATTTTACCAACAAAAGTGTGCGCTTGCTGCGTTGTATTTATGCCGTCTAGTTTAATAACGCACATGTTTTTTATGGTTTTTACAGTTAAAATTTTATATTCTTTTTCCTGCATATCCAAAAAAAACAAACGTGGTAATTTTTTAATAAAATTGGTATCATCACACCACGAATAAATTTTAATTTCTCCATGTATTCCATGAATTTTAACACATTCACCCGCTTGGATATATTCTTTCATTTGCTTCTCCGTTTATATAATTTAGTCATTTGCAATTTTTAGTTGTGCGCAGCAAATCCAACAATACCAATGCCCTTTTTGTTCAAAGCGACACATAAGATATTTTTTAAATTCGCATTGCACATTATTATCTGCGAAAATGCTCTTTCTTTGAATAAGCAAAGCCTATAATACTGAAAACCAGGCCAGTAGCTGCAACGCAAATTGCACTAAGGCTCACAATAAAACCAACAATACTAAAAGCATTATTTCTCATAAACTTATTTTGCTTTACATTTAATATGAATTAAAATTCGAAATTCACAAATTCAAAAAAATATTGCAAATATTTCATTCTAATTAATATATAAGTAAAACAACCTTTCATATTTTTAGTTTAATTATTTACAAAATTCTTCAATATAAAAATCTAAGCATTTTTGAACAATTTCTCTTGCTTCGGGCGCACCTTTTATATCATCAACAACTGTTTGTTTGCCCTCAAGAGCTTTATAAATGGTAAAAAAATGCATCATTTCGTTAAAAATATGGTCCGGCAATTCTTTTATATCTGTATAATCTTTATATGCAGGGTCTTTATATGGTATTGCTATAATTTTTTCATCAAGCGCGCCTTGGTCTGTCATTTTAATAACGCCTATCGGAAAACAGCGCACAAGGCTCATAGAACCTATGTTTTCGCTGCATAAAACCAAAACATCAAGAGGGTCTTTATCCTCTGCATAGGTGCGTGGTATAAAACCGTAATTTGCAGGGTAGTGCGTAGATGTATGCAGAATTCTATCTAGTATCAGATGCCCTGTTTCTTTGTCTAATTCATACTTCTTTTTGCTGCCCTTTTCTATTTCTATAACCGCAATAAAATCATCGGGGTTAATTCTTGAAGGGCTTATATTGTGCCAAATATTATTCATAAAACTCTCCATTCTGTGCACAGCACAAATAGCTTTTAAAAACCACTGTTCAAAACATTTTTTTGTGTTTTTCGCCATTAAAGGCAAGTAAAAATTAAAGCGATTTGCTCTGTTTTATTCTTTAAACTTCTGCTTGTTTTTATATTATATCATTTTCTTTTCAAAATTGCCATTAGAATAAACATAAATATAATTAAAGCCTATATTTTTCATTAGGCTTAAAGCATAATCATAATAAAAATTAACCGCTTTTATTTCGTGTGCGTCAGCTGAAATTGTTACAGGTGCTTTTCTTTGGCAAAGCTCTTTTAAAATGAAATCATCCGGGTATGGCTTATCTCTGTATTTTCTAAACATTCCACCTGTGTTTATTTCAAAAACCGCCCCTGATTTTATACATTTTTCCATCGCATTTAAAGCTAGCTCTTTATACTCAGTGCTGTTTTCGTCAAAAAGTTCATTATCTGTAATGTTCTTTCTAATTAAGTCAAAATGTGCTATTATGTCGGGCTTGAAGTTCATTGCATTTTCCGCAGTTAAGTTATAAAAATGCTCAACAAGCTTCATTGCATCACCATTAAACATCTCATTTATGCATTTTTGCAATACTTGTTTGCTTCCATCTACCCAGTAAATGCTATTTGTTTTTTCATCGTATATATCGTGCACTGCACCAATTGTATAATCAAGTTCATCCCTGAAATTTACACGCGAATAGTAATCTTGCTCTATGCCTAAATAAAGGCGCATTTTACCCTCATACATGCTTTTTAATTTTTCAAATTCACTTTTGTATTCTAAAAACTTCTCATCGGATATGCCTGGCACTTTTGAATAAAGTGACTCAGCATGGCTTGAAAAGCCAAAATCGGTAAAACCGCTTTGATAAGCAGCCTGTGCCATTTCATGCATAGTGTTTATACCATCGCACATTGTGCTATGGTTATGCATACTGCTTTTAATTACGCCGCTTATATTTGCTGCTTTCATTGCATTGTCTCCTGCTTAACTTTGTTGTCTACTATATGCCTTTTTGCCATTTCTTGCTTTAATTCCTCCATAGTTATACCCATTGAAACCATTAAAACAAGTATATGGTAGCATAAATCAGATATCTCGAACACAACTTCTTTATTATCATCTTTCATTGCGGCTATAACAACTTCTGTTCCCTCTTCGCCAACTTTTTTCAGTATTTTTTCTTTACCCTTTTCAAACAGGTAAGTTGTATAGCTGCCCTCGGGACGCTTTGCATCTCTATCTTTCAAAAGCTCATATAAGGTATTCAGCGAAAACTCTTGAAAATCAGTATCTGTATAGAAATTCTCAAAAAAGCAGCTCTGTGCGCCTGTGTGGCATGCAGGGCCATCTTTTATTACTTTAATTAAAAGAGAATCTCTGTCGCAATCGGCATAAATTGCAGTTATATGTTGAACATTTCCGCTTGTTTTGCCTTTGCGCCAAAGCTCTTTTCTGCTTCTGCTGTAAAAGCAAGTGCATTTCTCATCAATGGATATTTGAAGGCTCTCTTTATTCATGTATGCAAGCATTAAAACCTCTTTTGTGTGAAAATCTTGCACTATTGCGGGAATAAGCCCTTTGTCGTCAAATTTTAAATCGTTTATATTCATTTTCATGCCCCTTTATATAATTCTTACCGGTATATTATTTTGTGCTAAATATTGCTTTAAATCGGAAATTTCAAGCTCTTTAAAATGGAAAATACTCGCCGCAAGGCCTGCATCTATGCCACTAATTTCAAAAAGCTGTTTGAAATGCTCTTTATTGCCTGCTCCACCGCTTGCTATTATTGGTATATTAACCGCTTTAGCCAAATCTTTAAGCATTTGTAGGTCAAAACCATTTTTTACACCATCTGTATCTATGCTGTTTAAAACAATTTCACCTGCGCCCAGCGCCTCACATTTTTTCGCCCACTCTATAGCGTCAATTTGCACATCTTCTCTGCCGCCTTTAGCAAAAACATGATACTTGCCGTTCACCCTTGCAACATCCATTGATAACACAACACATTGGTTACCATATTTTTTTGCGGCCTCGCTAATTAAATTAGCGTTTTTTATAGCGCCTGAATTAACGCTCACTTTATCGGCGCCGGCTTTCAGCACCCTATCAAAATCTTGCACGGTATTTATTGCACCGCCCACTGTAAGCGGTATAAATATTTCGCCAGCTATTTGTTTTAAAACATCTGTAAATAGTTGTCTGCCTTCAAAACTTGCTGTTATATCGTAAAAAACCAGCTCATCTGCGCCTTCATCGTTATAGCGCTTTGCAAGGTTAACGGGGCTGTCCACATCTTTTACGCCTTTAAAATTAACGCCTTTTACAACTTTTCCGTCCCTTATATCAAGGCAAGGAATAATGCGCTTTGCAATCATATTATCAGCCTTTCGTTATTTAGCATCATATTGTTTTGCACATTGCAAAACCTGTTTTAAGTTCAGCGCGCCAATATAAATTGCTTTGCCCACTATCGCGCTATGAACGCCTATTTCACAAAGCGCTTTTATATCGTTTAAAGTAGATATTCCACCGCTTGCAGTTATATTTAAACCCTGTATTTTAGATAAGGTTTTATATATTTCTTCGTTAATGCCCTGCATTGCACCGTCTTTTGAAATATCGGTGTATATAATATTTTTAACGCCTATTGTGTGTAAATGCTCACAAAACTGCACACTGTCTTTATCGCTAACATCAAGCCAGCCCTCTGTTGCAACTTTGCCGTCTTTTGCATCTACCCCTACGGCAATTTTTTCGCCATAGCTTTGCACAGCACTTTTTAAAAACTGCGGATCTTTTAATGCCGACGTGCCTAAAATTACGCGTCCAACCCCTGCATTTAAGTATTTTTCAATGCTTTTTTCATCTCTTATTCCGCCGCCTATTTCAACAAATAAATCTGTGTGTTTGCAAATTTGCTCTACTATTTCAAAATTTACAAGTTTTGCATCTTTTGCACCGTCTAAATCCACAACATGTAAATATTTTGCGCCTTGCTTTTGAAAACTAAGCGCTGTTTCTACGGCATCCACCTCATAAATATCAACTTTATTATAATCGCCCTGTGTTAGGCGCACAACTTTTTGCCCCTTTAAATCTATTGCAGGGAAAATAAACATAATTTTCTCCTTATTATTTATATTTAACTTTTAATTTAATTCAACAAATGCCTTTAAGATTTCAAGCCCCACTTTGCCGCTTTTTTCAGGATGGAACTGGCAACCATAAACGTTTTCATTTGCAACTATCGCAGGAATATCAATGCCATACTCACTATAAGCCACTAAAGAGTCATCGCAGTTTTTTGCATAGAAAGAGTGTACAAAATAAACGCTGTCGCCTTCATTTATGCTTTTACTCAAAGCGTTTTCTTTGCTTTTAATCTGCAGATTATTCCAGCCCATATGCGGCACTTTATGTGAAAAACCTGCGCTGTTCATATCTGTTTTTATATCGCTGATATGCCCTTTTAAAAAGGCTAAGCCCTCGTGCTTGCCGTATTCGTTACTGCTTTCAAACAAAAGCTGCATACCAAGGCATATACCCATTAATTTTTTATTGTTATTAACAGCTTCACTTAAGGTTGGAATAAGGCCTGTTTGCTTTAATTTTTCCATAGCGTCCCCAAAAGCCCCAACGCCCGGCAAAAAAATATGGCTGGCATTTTTAATTTCGTTTTCATCGTTTGTTATAACGGCATTATAGCCCAGAAATTTAAGCGATGATGAAAGGCTGTATACATTCCCAACATCATATTTTATTATAGCAATGTTCTTCAATTAACTTTCCCTTTCGTGCAATTAATTATTAAAAGCGGAGATTGAAAAATACTTATAGCAAACAGTTAAAAGTTTGAACTATTATTATTTTACACATTTTAAAATGCATTCTCACAGCATTTTTTATAAGCTATTTTGCAAACTATTCACGCAAAGGCATATAGTAAATATTTATAAAACCCCTTTTGTAGATGGCACTTCATCTTTGTATTTTTCATCTACTGCAACAGCTTGTGCAAGCGCACGTGCTAATGCCTTAAATGCCGCTTCTGCAATGTGGTGCGAGTTTTCGCCCGCAAGGCTTCGCACATGAACAGATGCTTTTAAATTGCGACTAAAAGCACACATAAATTCTTTCACAAGCTCTGTGTCAAATTCGCCTATTTTTTGTGTGGGTATATTCAAAGCATAACCTAAATATTCACGCCCGCTTATATCAACAGCCGCTAAAACTAAGGTTTCGTCCATTGGCAAAGTGCAGTCTCCATACCTTACAATGCCTTTTTTTTGCGCTAATGCCTCACTGAAAGCTTTCCCTAAAACAATTGCTATATCTTCAACTGTGTGGTGGTAATCAACATAGTCATCACCAATGCAGTTAAGCGTTATATCAAACCTACCGTGACGCGCAAAAAGCTCGAGCATATGCTTCAAAAAGCCGCAAGTAGTATTTATATCGTACTTACCGCTTCCGTCAAGATTAAGCGTTAATTTTATATCTGTTTCATTTGTTTTACGCACTATTTCGGCAGTTCTCATTTTTTTCTCGCTTTCTATTATTTATATTCATTTATAATATCATTGCTAACTTGCAGCAATGTTTGCATTTGCTGTTTTGTCCCAATTGTAATGCGCACATAATCGCTTATTCTTGGCAAATTAAAGTGGCGAACAATAATATTTTTGTGTCTAAGGGCATTAAAATAGTTTTCTGCACTTAAATTTTTAGCTAATTTAGGCGGCGAAACAAATATAAAATTTGCCATGCTATTTGTAAGAGAAAAGCCCATTTCAGAAAACTGCTTTATTGCATATTCGCGTGTTTTGATAATCTCATCGCAGCAGCTATTAAAATACTCTTTATCTAATAGTGAATTCACACCTGCAATTAAGCTTAAGCGGTTTAAATTATAAGGGTTAAAGCTAAATTTTATTCTATTAAGGTCATTTATTATATCTTCATTTGCAATTGCATAGCCTATTCGTGCGCCTGCGAGGCTTCTGCTTTTTGAAAATGTTCCAACAACCAATAAATTATCATACTTTTTTGTTAATTGCACAGCGCTTTGTGCGCCAAAATCCACATAAGCTTCATCAATTATAACAAGCCTGTTTTCATTTTGTAAAACTAAAGCTTCAACTTCTTGCCTTGATAATGCAAGCCCTGTGGGCGCATTAGGGTTTGCAATGAAAACAGTGGCATTAATATTTTCGTAATCTTTAATATCAATGCTGAAATTTTGCTTTAAAGGCACAATTTGTTTTTTAACATTATACAAATCGGCAAAAACCGAGTAAAAGCCATAAGTAATATCCGCAAAAGCTGCACCTCTTTCGCAAAATGCCGCAAAGCAAAACGCCAAAAGTTCGTCTGAGCCGTTTCCCACTGTAACATTTTCACTTTTCACATTATAATTTTTAGCAAGCTCGTTAATAAAATTTGCACAAGTAGGGTCCGGATAAAGGCGCAAATTTTCAATTTGCTCGCCCTCGCAAATGGCTTTTTTTATAAAACCGGAGGGAGCAAAAGGGCTTTCATTTGTATTAAGTTTAATTAATTCACCTGCATTTTTCGGTTGCTCACCCGGCGTATAAGGCACTAAATTTATTAAATTATCTGCAAAAAATCTGCTCATTTTAACTCCGTTCGTTTTGCCATTATTCAAATCGAATTTCAACCGATTTAGCATGTGCTTGCAAGCCCTCTGCGTTAGCAAGCGTTATAATATCATCTTTTGCCTGAGCCAGTGCATTTTTTGTGTAATATATGAAACTTGATTTTTTTATAAAATCGTCAACACTAAGCGCAGAGGAAAAACGTGCTGTGCCGCCCGTTGGCAAAGTGTGGTTAGGCCCTGCGTAGTAATCGCCCAGTGCTTCAGGCGCGTTTTTACCCATAAATATACTGCCTGCATTTTTAATTTCATTAAGCATATCGAAAGGATTATCTGTGAAAATCTCAAGGTGCTCCGGTGCAATTTCGTTTGCAATTTTTACGCCTTCACTTAAATTTTGCGCAACAATAATTTTACCGTTATCATCTATAGACGCCCTTGCAATTTCGCTTCTTGGCAAAAGCGGAATTTGCTTTTCAAGCTCGTCTCTAACTTCGTTTGCAAGCTTTTCGCTATCGCAAACTAAAACCGCACTTGCAAGCTTATCGTGTTCTGCTTGGCTAAGCATGTCTGCGGCTATGTGCGCGGCGTTTGATGAGGCATCTGCAATAACCAGTATTTCACTTGGCCCTGCAATCATATCTATATCAACCATGCCGTAAACTCTTCGTTTTGCGGCCGCAACATAAGCGTTACCGGGGCCAACTATTTTATCCACTTTATTAACGCTTTGTGTACCAAAAGTTAATGCTCCAACAGCCTGTGCACCGCCCATTTTATAAATTGTTTTTATGCCCGCAATTTTCGCCGCCGCTAAAATTACGCTTGCAACATTGCCATCTTTTTGAGGCGGCGTTGCTATTACAATGTTTTTAACTCCAGCAATTTTTGCAGGAATTGCATTCATCAAAACGCTTGACGGGTAGCTTGCCGTGCCGCCGGGCACATAAAGGCCAACATTTTCTATAGGCGTAATTTTTTGCCCTGTAACAATTCCATCTTTATCATTTGTTACAAAGCTTTGCCTAACTTGCCTTTTGTGAAATTTATATATATTTTTTGCCGCATTTTCAAGTGCATTCAAAAATGTTTCGCTCTGCTCATTATAAGCTTGTTCTATTTCGCTTTCACTAACTATTAAACTCTCTAATTTTACGCCGTCTAATTTTTCAGTGTAATCGAAAACCGCTTCATCTTTTCTTTTTCGCACATCATCCAGAATATCGCCTGCTATTTTTTCAATTTTTTCACTTACATCGTCATAACCGCGAAACAAAATTTCATTCAAAGGTATTTCACTGCATTTATATATTTTAATCATTTTATACTCCGTTCTCTTTTCTTATTGCTGTATTCGTTTTTCAAAACAAAAACCCTGAAATTATTCAACCAATGCAAATTGTGCAATACTTTTTGCATGGATAAGCGCTGTATCAAAAACCTGTAGCGTCGTATCGCTTTGGCTAATTAACAGCCCTATTTCAGTACACCCCAATATTACGCCTTGTGCACCTTGCATTTCCATTTTATTTATTATTTTAACATACTTTTCCTTCGATGTACCATTTATAATTCCGGCGCACAATTCATTGTAAATTATGTCGTTTACAATTTCAATATCCGCTTGGCTTGGGATAATAACTTCTATGCCGCAATCAATTAATATTCTTTTATAAAAATCTTGTATCATTGTGTATTTCGTTCCAAGTAATGCTATTTTTTTAATATTGTTGCGTTTGATTTCATCTGCCGTTGCGCTTGCAATATGTAAAATAGGTATTTGTATTTTTTCTTTAATTTGCGGTGCAATTTTATGCATTGTATTTGTACAAATGGCTATAAAATCTGCCCCTGCTTTTTCAAGTGTTGCGGCAATATCCGCTAAATAATTTGCACTTTTATTCCATTCGCCTTTTGCCTGATACTCTTCAATTTGTGCAAAATCTACGCTATAAAGTAAAATTTTAGCAGAATGTAACTCGCCAAGCGCCAAATTCACCTCTTCATTAATAATTTTATAATATGAAAGTGTGCTTTCAAAGCTCATACCGCCTATTAAACCAATTGTTTTCATATCCACCTCTTATTTCAGCAGTTAATGCTTTCTAAAATTTTAAGCTGCTAAAATTTATTAATATTTTACATTATAGCATGATATTCAAATTTTTTTAAGCCTTATCAGCACATTTTTTAGAAAGCTCTTTACATATATCATCAATTTTATTTGAGTAAAACGGATAGGCCGCTTTATTAACTATTAAGCGTGCACTGCTGTTTTCAATATCTTCAAATACGCTCAAATCGTTTTCCACAAGGGTTTTACCCGTTTCAACAATGTCTACAATAACATCTGAAAGCCCTAAAATAGGCGCAAGTTCTATGCTACCATTGAGCTTTATTATCTCTATATTCCTGCTTTTTTCTGCATAGTATTTTTGTGCCACATTTGGGTATTTTGTTGCTACTTTAAGCGGAATGCTCAAGTTTTCGCAAAAATCGCTTTTTGCCGCCACTGCAAGTTTACACTTTCCTAAACCTAAATCCAACATTTCATATACATCCGGCTTTGTTTCTAATATAACATCTTTACCAACAACGCCCAAATCTGCTGCGCCATGCCCAACATAAATTGCAACGTCACTGGGTTTTACTAAAATGTACCTAACGTTCTTTTCTTCATTAACAAATATAAGTTTCCTGTTATCTTCCTTAATTTCTTTGCAATCGTAACCTATAGAGGAAAATAAATCGTACACTTTATCTCCTAAACGCCCTTTGGGCAACGCTATTGTAAGCATAATTCCACCTCACCGTTTTCGCTTAATTTGTATGTTTCTTTCGCTTTAAATGTCTGCGATAATTTATTTGCATTTACCGCATAAACACTTTTACCCTCTGCTTGAAATTTATGCAGTGCTTTTAAAATTGTTTGCGGCTTGCAGTTATCTTCATAAACTAAAACAGTATGAATTTCATTACCACTGTTTGATGCCGAAGCCCTGCTTATTTCGCTTAGATTAACCGCAAAGCCTATCGCTCCTTGGGTTTTATTGAAAGAGTGCATTAAATTGTCGTACCTGCCGCCTGTTAAAACCGCTTTCGGCGCACCTTTTATAAAACCTTGCATTATTATACCGTTATAATATTTTGCATCTTTTGCGCTAAGGCAAGAAAAGTCCATCTTTATATTTTCGCCTATGCCTATCGCATCTATTATTTCGTTTAGCTTTTTCAAAGAATTGTAAGCACTTTGCATAGTATCTGTACATATATGAGTATGCATAAAACTTAAAACTTCGCTGAATGTACCATTGAATTTTGCTAGTGCATTAAGTGTGTCAATTTGGCTTTGTGTGCAATTTTCACTTTGTGCAATTTGTTTTAATGTATGCACATTTTTTTCACTGATAGCAATAAGCAAGTTTTCTTTTACAATACTATTAAGTTTCAAGCTATCTATAAAACTTGTTACAAACGAGGCATGGCTTATTGTTAAAACATAGTCCTCGCATATAGTGCTTAAACACTTAACTGCCATGTCGATAATTTCAGCTTCCGCATATAAATCATCGCCACCTATATACTCAACGCCCATTTGGCTTATTTCCCTTATATTGCCGCTAATTTCCTGTGTTCTGAACACATTTTCAATATAATAAAGTTTGCTTTGCTTTTCTTTATCTGATGTGTGCTTTATTATGCTAAGCGTTACGTCGGGCTTTAGCGCTTTCAAATTCCCTTGTGAATCGTTAAAAGTAATTATACCCGAGCTTTTTAAAAAATCTCTGTGCTCATGGTATAGCTCATAACTCTCAAAACTGCTCATTTCATATCTTCTGTAACCGTTAAGCGCAAAAATACCTCTTAGTGCGTTTGTAGTTTTTTCAATATTTGTTTGTGAAGATACCATTAAGTTTTCTAAATTCAATATATTCATTATTACACCTTTTCACCTTTTATCAAACAAATTATGTAAGAAAACAAAATTTGTTTATACTATAATAATATATAAATTCACTTTAGTCAAGTAAATTGTTAAAGCGAATTCATTTTGTTGCCGATATAATTAAATCATAATATAAAATTGCAAATTAATCAATTACAATTTACTGATATAACGTCATTATAACGCAATTGGATTATTTATCAAATTTTATTGACTTTTCACATGTTTTTGTGTTAAAATAATTTGCAGGTTATTACTAAAATATGCGAGGGTGGCGGAATAGGCAGACGCGCACGCTTGAGGGGCGTGTGATTATATCGTGAGGGTTCAAGTCCCTTCCCTCGCACCAGTCGAGAGCCTCGACACGCATTTCGCGTGCTGAGGTTTTCTTTTTGTCTAAATGCAATGCTCGCGATTAAGATATCCTAAATAAGCACACCTGACACCCGTCGCAAACTATGCTTAGTTTGCGACGCACCGCAGTGCTAGTGTCGGGAGCTAACCGCCGTAAGGCGGCTCTTAAGCGGACGACCAAGCGCCCTAACTACGAAAATCTGTCGCTACCGCCTTTTTTCGGGTTTGCGCCTTTCGCGCTGTGCTTTTTATGGGTATGCATTTTGTATAAGCCAGCCAGCAGCTTGAAGCTGCACCCAATCGGGCATCGAGTAAAGCTCGGTACCTTTTTTGTTTGTAAATCTTTTGTGCGCCAAAAATTAAAACCGCACACTATCTGTTTGTGATAGGTGCGGTTTTAAATATGTAAATATTATTTGCTAGTTATACACACCCGTTAGTGGGCTGATTGCATTGGGGTCTACGACAGTTGGTGTAGGAGCAGGTGCAGGTGTTGGTGTATACTCTGCTCACTGTGCGTAAATTGTTGTTACTGTGCTAGTAACAATTTCTCCCAAAGCGTAATTGGTTCCCTACCGTTTGCCGAGGTATTCCATGCAAAATATGTATCTGTGTTTCCCGGAATATTGGCAGAACATCACCACAAATGAACAGTTTAATTGAAATTTTACTGGCATATTAAAAATCGGTATCCATCATTTTTTTAATTTGGTTTAACCATGCATAATTTCCACAAACCGGTGCGAGCGATAATAGTTCATCATAAATCTCTTGAGCCTCTTGCATCTCACCTGCCTTTATGCAGCTATAAATCAACATATAATATATCTGCGCTATTGATTCTGCATATTTTATATCGCATAATCGGCCTTTTAATGCTAACAATTTTTTTGCAGTTGATATTGCCAATCTATACTTTGCTGTTAATATGCTTTTGCGAACTTCCATTAGCATCAACAAATCTGTGTTGTCAGTAAGCTTGAAAAACTTGTTTTCAGTCATATTTTCTATAGCTATTGTTAGCCCTTGTAAATCGTTGTTATAAAAAGCTATGTGGGTGCGATGGTACCAAACAACAGAGATATGCCGTACAGCATTTTCATCAGTTGTAGCGTGCTCTGTAAATATTTTCAGCGACTCTTCGAGAACTTCATCATACTCTTTGAAAGTTTGCTGTTGCCTATCTGTGAAAATTGACGATATGAAGCTGAAGTAGGCTTTAATCATTTTCGACATCTGCATAGATGCAAGAGCGTCTGCTTCTTTTGCAGACTCGATACTATCGTCCATATATTTATCTGCAACCGCAAAATTATCGCTTAAATAATTAATATATGCTATGTCATATTGTAAAGTTGATTTTCTCCTGGCATCTGTTGTTTGTTTTAATAGGTTGGTAGCATCACTCACAGCAACATCAAAAATTCCAAGCCGCCTATATCCGTTGATTTTATAAATTATCCCCTCGTTTACAATAGCCAAAATTCTCTTCTCACTCTCTTTGGGGCAAGCTTTTGAAATTGTTTCGAAGTTGAAGTGTTCAAAAAACATCTTATGCAGTTTTAATTTTTTCTGATATATCATCTGGTTGTGAATATATTTTATATCTACCTTTTTATTACTGCTGAAATTATACTCAATTATAAACAAAAAGAAGGTTTTCACAAGCGCTTTAGCGATGCTTTCATCAACCTCATTGCAAATGTAATAAAGCTCGTTTACAATCTCACGTAGTTTTCCCGATTTTATTTTACAGGTTAAATAGTCGGTGTTATTTAAAAGCTTTATCAGGCTGTTTTTATCTCCTATCTCTTTGTAATGATAAGGAAGTGACGTTATTTTGCGCCTATTAATTGCATTGCCAAAATAAAATGGTTCTTTTTCATAATGTGCAATTAACTGCTTTTGTATGTAATTTGTTAAATTCTCATCGATATAGTTTTCTATTATCGTATTTTTTATTGTGTCGTGGTAATATGCAAAAAGCGTTTCGCCCTCGCTATAAATCTCTTTAAAATAGCTCGATATATCGGCATACAGCCTTGCCCATATCATAAACGGCAGTTTGTTAAACGAGGGGGAATTTTTAAGCCTTCCTTTAATTTCCGCTAAAACAACAGGGTCGTTGTAAATCAGTTTTTGCAGTTCACTTTCAGAAACACCGTTATTTCCAAGCAGAATATATGCAAGGGTGTGAATAGTTAAGTGTTTCCCGTGATGACTATCACTGCAAAGACTGTCAAAATAGCTTTTTATTATCCTACTGAGCGATTTTTCAAGCGCAACATCTTCAAAAGAATGCCATTTCAAAGACAGATTAAAGGCAATCCTTACATATATAGCAGAACCGCTATCATAACAACTGCTATATAAAAGCTCTTTATGAACCGATGATAATTTTCTGTTTGATAAAATTTGCCAGTTATCGAGTATTTCATCAATATCTTTTTTTGATAAAGGCTTTAGCTCATACCCTTTATAGCTGTGCACCCTCTTTGTAAAATTATCAAGTTGCCGTCCCGGAAGGGTTACAACAATAACTTTTATATTGCACGGCAGTTCATCACACACCCATAAAAGTGGCTCTATATCAGAAACGAGTTGGTTTATAGCATCTATCACTATGACAATTTCATCGGTTATTGAGAAAACCGTTGCCCTAAATGCATTGACAACATCTGTGTAGTTATTTAGCGAAATGGGCGCGAGCCGATGCTTATCTCTTAGCGTTTGCACAAGACTTTTTATAAGATGATAGCTATCGCTACTATATGCATCCGCCCCGACAAAATAGCTGTATGTGTTTTTGTATTTCTTTTTTAGCAGAAGTGAGAGTTTTGCGCAAAACGCACTTTTCCCAGTTCCTGACTGCCCATAAACAACAAAATAATTAGAGCTTTCAATCTCCTTTAAACACTCTGCAAGTGCAGTTTGTCGTCCAAAAAAGTCTTTGGTTTTCAAAAGCTCAAATTGCTCATGTGCATTAAGCTTTGAGCATTTGCTATCGTTTAAAATCCTTTTGTCTATCAGTTTTTTTATTGTTTTGTATGTGTCGGTTTTAAAATTTTCGATGTAATTTTTTGAATCGATTGTCTTGCTAATTTTCACAATATTCTTATACTGCATAAAATTGCTTTTAAAGAGGGCGCGCAGATATTTTAAGTAGCTTTGCTTATCTGTATTAGTGTCGATATGGTTATCAATATTTTCTATATCACGAATATAGCAGATAACATTCTCTTGCTCACTTGAATCGAGCTCTAATGCGCCTTTTAGTATTTCCAGACCTGTTGCAGAAAAATAGTATTTATACTTTTCCTCATCTAATAAGTCTGATTTAAAAACAGCAAACTGCAACGCTTTAAGCAAAAAAACGCTGTCTGCATCGAAGTTATCGTTTTGATAACGTTTTTTTATTAGGTAGGTCGGTTGCAGGAAATTTTCATCTAACTGATACCATTTCAGGAATGTTTTATATGGGCAGTTACCCTCCCAATCTTCTGGCAGATTTTCTAGAATATTTTGAAACCGCAAAAACTCACTTTCGAGAATACTACTCGGTAGCGGTTGCCAGCCAAACCGATTGCCAAACATTATAAAAAAGTTTGGCGCACTGCTTATCTCCTGGCAACGGGCAACTTCTTGTAGACAGATGTTTATTGTATCTTGATTTATTGCATCGGTTTCACTTATACCCCAACGCAAATCAACTGCTTGGAAGATATAACCTCTATCTTTGCAATATTTTTCTATCCTCACAAAAACATCGTCTGATAATGCATCTCTCTCTTCTTTGAAGTCATTAAATGTTGAGCTCACAAACAACCTGATAATATTTTTATCCATAATTTATCTTCACCAACTTACCTCAAAATTTTATCTTTCGCTTTATCTTAAAATTCGTCATGCCAACTACCGCTAAATTTTCCACTCTCTTGCTAATATTTCTATAATATGATTATACACTGTTATTTTACTATTTCAAATATTTTATTTGCACGCTTGCAAAATAATCTATATGGTTATTTGTCGCAAAATAAGTTCAAGGTAGGTTTTTCTGCCTCGACCTTATTTTTTGTTGATGGGATATAATAAGTGGCTCTTGATAGGTTACGTTTGCACGCTGTAACCGCCGTAGCTTTTTTTGCAAAAATAACAATTTTTATATTTAAAACTTAAAATAATTATGCTATACTTTTATCACACTAATTGAATGGAGAGCTATTATGTTCGTTTATTTATTTTTAGCCATTATAACTTTGCTTTTTATTGCTGTTTTACTTTTTTTCGCAGTGGGTATTCATATAAGCAATTTAACTTCTAAGCCTAAAATTTACTCTTACGAAGAATTAGAAACAGAACTTAAAAAAAACAACTTTAAGCTTGCATCTTATGATGATTATAATTATGAAGATGTTAATATAACTTCGAAGTACGGATACAATATTTATGGCAGATTTATTCAAAACGCAAATTCAAATAAAACAGTTATTATTGTTCACGGCTTTACAGCAAACTTAATTGCATCTGCACGGTATATAGACCTTTTTTACTCAAAAGGTTATAATGTTTTAACTTACGACCACCGCTTTCACGGGCAAAGCGGCAAAGCATTTTGCTCTATGGGCTTTTACGAACAACACGATTTGATAACATGCGTAGATTGGGTTTTTGACAAAGTAGGCGCAAATTCTACAGTAGGGCTACACGGTGAATCTATGGGCGCTTCCACCTCAATAATGGCTGCGGGTTTAGATGATAGAATTGCTTTTGTTGTTGCCGATTGTGGTTATTCTAACTTTTATTCAGAAGCAGCTTACCAACTTGAATTTTCAAAAAAAATACCCGAAAAACCGTTTATGTATTTTGCCGAATTAGTAAACAAAATAAAATATAAATTCAGCTATAGTCAAATTTCACCCCTAAATGCTCTTAAAACTGCTAAAGCGCCTATTTTATTCATACATGGCGATAAAGACATTGTCACACTTTTTGAAAATTCAGTTGAAATGCACAGGGTTTACAATGGCGAAAAACACTTGTTAATTAATGAAAATGTTGCCCATGCACAAAGCATTCTTAAGTGCAACGAAATATACTATGAAACAGTACACAATTTTTTAACCAATATATAATTTTTTATACAATATTTACAATTATTGTGGTGTAACGAGCATTGCTGCCAATCAATTGCAAAATTACACGGCAAATTTCATAAAACTTATCCTTCAAAATGCTACATTATAATTGCTTTTATACAATTTTTTTTACTGTCAATGATTGACACATAACCGTTTTTGTGATAAAATTAACAGGTAATGAGAGCAAATAAAAAATATGTTTTGTTATCAGATTTTTTATGGATTTTTGATTTTATTTTTACAATTTTATTTTTCATATATAAATTTAGAATTGCATATTAAAAATTAAAAGTAGCTTTTTGCCCTCCTTGCAATTATTTGCAAAGAGGGCTTTTATTTTGAAACAAATATTTAGGAGGAGAGAAATTGAAATTCAGCGATAATGTTTTAGAGCAAGCTAAAAAAATTGCCGAGGAATGTCAGGGGCATGAGCATGCTTTTTGCACAACAGCTTGCCCTATGCACACAGATGCCATTGAGTATGTTAATCTAATTAAAGATGGTGAAACAAAAGAGGCTTTATTAAAAATAAGAGAGAAACTCTTTTTGCCGGGTAGCCTCGGAAGAATTTGTGCACACCCATGTGAAAGTGATTGCAGAAGGTGCAAAGAATATGACCAACCAATTGCAATTGCCGCCCTAAAAAGGTATGTAGCAGATAAAGAAGATAATGAAGACTTATGGGACTTGAGCAAAAAAGCACCCACAGGTAAAAAAATTGCTATTATTGGCGCAGGCCCTGCAGGCGCTCAAGCTGCAATTGACCTTATAAGAGAAGGCCACAGCGTAGTTATTTATGAGAAATTAAACGTTTACGGCGGCATGATGTATGTAGGTATTCCTGCTTACAGGCTTCCTCGTGATGTTATTAACTTCGAATATAAATACCTTGAGCTTCTTGGCGTTGAATTTAAAATGGGCGTTGAAGTTGGCAAAGATATTTCTTTCAAAGAACTACAAAGCCAATATGATGCAGTTGTTGTTGCAAACGGCGCACACAAAGGCTCTTTAATTCCAACACCGGGCGATACAAATAAAAATATTACAAATGCTGTAGATTACTTAAAACTTGCTTCTCTTGAAGAAAGAGCAGAAGTTCCTTGCAAAAAAGTACTTGTTATAGGCGGCGGCGACGTTGCTATGGACTGTGCCAGAACTTCTCTTCGTTTAGGCGCAACTACTGTTAATTTAGTAGCGCTTGAAAGCGAAGAAAAACTACCTGCAAGCAGCCACGAGCAACATGGCGCACACGACGAAGGTATTATTTTCAATTGTTCATGCAGCGTTAAAGAAATTTTAGGCGAAAATGGTGTAGTAACAGGCGCGGTTATTCGCGACGTTGTTTCTATATTCGATGCTGAGGGTAAATTTAACCCAACTTATGATGAAACAAATATGCGCACTATCGAATGTGACACATTAATTTTCGCAACAGGCCAAATTGTACAAGACGTTACAGATGGCGCGCTTGAGCAAAGCCGCGGCGGCAGATATGTTGTTGATGAAAAAACACTGGCAACATCTATTGACGGCGTTTTCGTTGCAGGCGATAGCGCAGGCAGCAATATCGTTGTTGAGGCTATGGCTTTGGGCAGAAAAGCGGCTAAATCAATCAACCTTTATTTAGAAGGCAAAGAATTAACCGAAGGCAGAGAATTTGATAAAGAAGTTGCTTTTGTTTCAAAACTTGAAATCCCATTGCCTGAGGGCGTTCAAGATTTACCGCGCAAAACAACAAAAGAAATGGACGCTGCACAGCGCATTAAAACATTTGATGAGTGCGATTTCGGCTTCGATGATGAAACAGCTCAAGCTGAGGCTTCACGTTGCTTAAAATGCGAATGCAAAAAATGTATGGTAGAGTGCATTATGATGACAGAGTTCATGGAATACCCGGGCGCTATGTTTGACGACTTTATTAAAACAGGTAAAATGGATGCCGTTATCCCCTATTCATGCAATATGTGCGACCAATGCACACTTGTTTGCCCTGAAGAGTTCAAATTCGCAGAGCTTTTCGGAGCTATCCGTAAAGATTTCGTAAAACAAGACCCAAAACACAATTCACCAATGAAAGGCCATGGCGCAATCAATATGCACCAGCTTTTAGGTTTCTCTAAACTGTTTACAGTTAGGTTAAAAGGAGGCAAAAAATAATGGGAAGAAAAGGATTTTTAGGCGGTTGCGCGCTTTCATCATACAACCCTGAACTAGTATTAAAAACAATTGCTCATTTAAAATCAGTATACCCTGATTTATCTGTAGTTCAAAAATGTTGCGGTAAGCCAACTAAGGCTATCGGTCAAGAAGATAAATTCCACGAGAGGTTCGACGGCCTTTGCCAAGACCTTAAAGATTGCGAAGTTGACGAGCTAATTGTTGCTTGCCAAAGCTGCTATAAAACAATGAGCTTAAACCCCGACATTAAAGTTACATCACTTTGGGCTTTATTCCCTGAAATTGGTTTGCCTGAGGGTTTAAAAGACAAAGCAAAAGATAGCGACGTTGTATTTTCAATGCACGATTCATGTTCTGTAAGGCCTTATACAAAAATTCACGATGGTATTCGCTGGATTATGACAGAGCTTGGTTATAAATTTGTAGAACCTGAAAAAACAAGGGAATCAACAAGATGTTGCGGCTTTGGCGGCATGGTTGTTCCAGCAAACCCCGAAATTGCAAAACGTGTTATGGAAAGGCGTGTTGGCGATTTCCCAACTAAAGAAGTTGTTACATACTGCGCAGCATGTCGTCAATCTATGCTTATGGGCGGTGCCCCTGCTTGGCATATACTTGATTTAGTTTATGGCGATGTTGTTATGAAAGGTGCTACACCACCCGAAGACACATTGTCGCAAACAATGGCAGCTTGGACAAATAGATTTAAAACTAAAATGGGCATTAAAAGTATTATGAAATAAAAACCATTTTATTTGGCAAACATTATTTTATCTTTTAAATTATGTTTATTATTAATGTGTACCCTTTAGTTTAATTTCAAATAATTACACATAAGGGTTTCACATTATAAATTAAATAATATTTATGCCGTATAAGCGGCAGAACGGAGTTTTATTATGGACAACAAACCAGAAAACATTGAAAACAACGCAGAAGTTTCAAGCCAGCCAGCTACACCTGAAACTGCAAAAGCACCTAAGAAAAAAGTTAACATAGTTAAAATACTTATTATTTTGCTAGTTATTGCAGGTATAGTTTTTGCTCTTTATCAATCAGGTTTAATTTCATTTTTAACTGATATCGATGCTTTACAATCATGGTTCGCTGAACTTGGATTTATAGGCTATATTGCTTATATCCTTCTTTACATTGTAGTTGCCGTATTCATGATTCCCGGCTCGGCATTCACAATTGTTGCCGGTATAACTTTTGGCCCTGTTTTAGGCGGCATTTTATCACTAATTGGCGCAACTATCGGCGCAACTGTTGCATTTATAATTGCAAAATACATTGCACGTGGTTTTATTGTAAGCAAATTTGAAAACAACCCTATTTTCAAAAAAATCGAGAGCGGTTTTGAAGAAAACGGAACAAGCTTCTTAATTCTTACAAGGCTTGTGCCTGCGTTCCCCTACAATGTTCAAAACTACGCTTATGGCATAACATCTGTAAGCATTGCTCAATTTGCAATTGTATCATTAATAACAATGGCTCCCGGCTCTTTCATTTATGCATTTTTAGCCGGTGAAATTGCAACTAACGGTTTATCTATTCAATTGTTAATTCAATTCGCAGTTGCCGGTGTTGTTCTATTCTTAATTTCGCTTATTCCAAAATACATTGCAAAGAAAAAAGGCATTAAAATGGATTAAAAAGGGGTTCCTTTTTAAAATAATCAACAAAACAAGAGAGGTAAAGTTATGAAAAAAGTACTTATTTTCACATTAATGGCAGCTATGCTGTTAACACTTGTTGCTTGTGGCACAACAACAGAAACACCTGTTGAAAGCACAGCTCCTGTAGCTTCCGAGGCTACATCTGAAGCTACAGAAGATGCTACAGAAGAAGCTCCAGCAAGCGAGCTTGAAGGCACACAATTTATTTCAGTTGAAGATGCAAAAGCTTTAATTGATGCAGGCGGCGACGTTGTTGTTATCGGCGTTCTAAACGGCACAAAAGCAATTGTTCCTTTAACAGATGAAAACGCACCTATCGATGGTACATATAGAGTTTGGCGCCCTGATTACTCAGGCGGCGATTCAACAGAAGCTATCAGCGTAAATGTTACAGGCTTCCGTAAAGGCGAAGACACAATGAACGATTTGCTTTCTAAAGCAGGCGTTACAGAAGATACAACTATCATCGTTTATTCAACAGGTAGCATGCACGATTCTACAAGATTCGGCTGGCAATTAGAGCTTGTTGGTTTAGAGCCTTTATATCTTGACGGCGGCTTAAACGCTTGGAAAGAAGCAGGCTACGACACAGGCGATCAAGTTACTTTAGCTGACGAAGAAGTTAAAAGCGAATTTGTAGCAACAGAGTGGAATGTTGAAGAACTTGGCGCAGACATCAACGATGTTATCACAGCTCTTGAAAACCCTGAAGAATGGGTTGTTATCGATACAAGAAGCGAAGGCGAATTTAACGGTGAAGAAACCGGTTCTTCTGCTGGCGCTTACGGTACAGGCGCATTCACAGGCGCTGTTCACATTGAATGGACAGATGCTTTAAACGAAGACAAAACACTAAAAAGCGTTGCAGAATTAGAAGCTTTATACGGCGATGTAATTGAAGGCAAAAAAGTTATCACTTTCTGCCAATCAGGCGTTAGAAGCTCTCACACAATGATGGTTCTAAGAGAAATGCTTGGTGTTGAAGAAGTTTACAACTATGACGGTTCTTGGATTGAATGGTCTTATGCAGCTTCAGAAGCAGGCACAGACGTTGATGCTGACCTTAAAGCTAAAGTTTTATCATTAACAGACAATTGGACAGACAACAACGGCGCTATCTAAATTTAATTTTTAATTTTAGATTAAATACTTAGTATTTAAACAATTAAGGGCGTGTATAAGCGATGAATTAAATTCATCGTTTATAACACGCCCTTTTTTATATAAATAGCACGCAGTGTTATTTATTGGTATATTGTGCGGTTGCCGCTTGGGCGGCGAGCCGAACGCCATAGAATAAAACATTTATGTTAGCAAGGCTAATTGCGCTTCGCTTCAATTATTCATATCTTATTTTTTGACGTGGGGCAAGAATGCCCCACATACTAATTTATATTACTAATTTAAAGCTTTTTTTGCCTTTTTCTATTGACACAGCTATGTTGCTATGGTATATTATATGAAGCGGTTAGTTAGTCTTAACACACTAATGCTTTTAACCAATTAAAACACTTAAAGAACAGGAATTTATAATGCTAGAAAATATTATAAAGTTATCAAATGGCGAAGCTAATATAGAGTATACTATTTATTCATTATCTACTGAGGATAAAGAGTTTGAAAGTTTTCTGTTTACTTTAGGTTGTTTTGAAGGTGAAAAAATTACTATTGTTTCACCTTTGCACAATAATTTTATTGTTACAATAAAAGATGCACGCTATAGTATTGACATTGAGTTAGCGGCATGTATTAATGTAACAGTTTAATTTTTTTGTGGTTTTGATAAAAGTATACCCATAGGTTAGAAACAACTAACAATTATAGGAGGTAAATTATGCGCATTGCTTTAGCAGGTAATCCAAATAGCGGTAAAACAAGTATTTATAATGTAATTACAGGTAGTAATGAAAAGGTTGGTAACTGGGCAGGTGTTACAGTTGCCAGTAACCATGCGGCTTTAAAAAAAGAGTTCGGTGGCACTAACGACGTTACAATTGTCGATTTGCCCGGCGCTTATTCCATGAGCGCCTATACATCTGAAGAAAACATAACAAGTGATTTTGTTCAAGGTGAAAATGTCGATGTTATAGTTAATATCGTTGACGCTATCAACCTTTCACGCAGCTTATTCTTCACAACACAACTTTTGGAATTAGGTATACCAATGGTTGTTGCTTTAAACAAAAACGATTTGCTTTCTAAAAAAAGCATTGATATCGACACAGACAAACTTAGCGAATTATTAAAATGCCCTGTTGTAAGAGTAGTTTCTATCGACAGTAAACACGAGGGTCTTGAAAATGCCATAGCAAAAGCAATGGAGCTTAAAGGTCAAGCTCAAAGTGCACCTTACACACCCGGCTCTGTTGACTATACTAACGAGCAAAGTGTAGCTACTGCTGATAAAGCACGTTATGCATTTGTTAATGGTATTGTTAAGCAAGTTGAAAACAGAAAAGTTAGCTCTAACACACAAAATGCACAAGATGCACTTGATAAAGTAATTGCTAACAAATTCTTAGGTATTCCAATTTTCATTTTTGTTATGTGGCTTGTTTTCACAATTTCACAAACTTATGTTGGCCCATGGATTGCAGATACCTTAGTTGCATGGATTGAAACATTCCAAGGTTTTGTTGGAGATAGCATAGGCGAAAGCGTTTCACCTATTCTAAGTGCAATTTTAGTAGACGGTATAATTGGCGGTGTTGGCGCTGTTGTAGGCTTCTTACCACTAATTATGGTTATGTTCTTCCTACTTGCACTTTTAGAAGACAGCGGCTACATGGCTCGTGTTGCTGTTGTTATGGACAAGTTCTTAAAATTTGTTGGTCTTTCAGGTAAATCCATTATCCCTATGGTTATTGGTGCTGCTTGTGCAATTCCCGGCGTTATGGCTACTCGTACAATTAAAAACGAGCGTCAAAGGCGCACAACAGCCATGCTTGCACCGTTTATTCCCTGCGGCGCGAAAATTCCGGTTATCGCTCTTTTTGCAGGCGCATTCTTCAACGGCGCCGGCTGGGTTAGCACATTAATGTATTTCAGCGGTATAGCATTAGTAATTATCGGCGCGCTTTTAATAGTTCGCATCACAGGCGAAAAACACTCAAAAACATTCTTTATAATGGAAATGCCTGAGTACAAATTCCCAAGCATAAAAGCTGCAACAATATCTATGTTACAACGCGGTAAAGCTTTTATTATTAAAGCCGGTACAATTATACTTCTTTGCAATATGGCTGTTCAAATTATGCAAAGCTTTAACTGGAGCTTCGAAGCAGTTGCTGAGGGCGCAGAAGGCACAAGCATTTTAGCTAGTATTGCAAGCCCGTTTGCTTTCCTTTTAATTCCTTTGGGCTTTGGCGTATGGCAATTAGCTGCTGCTGCGGTTACAGGCTTCATAGCTAAAGAAAACGTTGTTGGTACACTTGCAGTTGTTTACGGTATTACAAACTTTATTGATACAGACGCACTTGAGCTTGTTGGCGGTGCTTCTGAAGTTGCAATGACAATGAACCTAACAAACATTGCAGCTTTAGCATACTTAATGTTCAACTTATTCACACCTCCTTGCTTTGCGGCAATTGGTGCTATGAATGCCGAGATGGATAGTAAAAAGTGGCTATGGGCAGGTATTGGTTTACAATTCGGTACAGGTTATGTTGTAGCATTCTTTGTTTACCAAATTGGCACACTTGTTACTACGGGCGCTTTAGGCACAGGTTTCTTACCGGGCTTAATTGCTGTTGCAGCTATGATTGCTGTTTTAGCTCACTTTGTAATTAAAGGCAATAAAATATCTGAAAGCAAATTAAAAAGCACTGTTAAAAAAACTGCTGTTAAAGCATAAAGCGCATATTACTATAATAATTATTGTATAGTAATTTAATAAATTTAATCCCAATAATACCGCTTTCATTATTGCTTATATATGCGTAATGGAAGCGGCATTTTAGCAAAATAATAAGTAATTAAAAATAAAAAAGGAGCTTAATATGTTTAATGCAGTTTTAGCAAATTTATTGGTAATACTCATACTAATTGCTATTGTGGCAGTTGTTATTATTTATATTGTTAAGGAAAAGCGCAAAGGTGTTAAATGTATTGGCTGCCCAAGTGCACAAGCTTGCGCAACAAACAGTAATGCTCCACAGCATACTTGCAAGTGCTCAACTAAAGCAAATGATGATAATCATTCAGCTAGCTTTAGCGGCGAACATTCAAGCAGTGATGAACACAAACATATTTGTAATTGCAAAAAGTAATTAAACCATAATAAATATATAACAAAAACCTGTTTATGTGTTGACATTTGCAGGTTTTTGTTATATAATAAATTGCTTGCAGTTAAAAGCAAGCTATCCTTGCCGCACTAGCGGCCTAAAGTCCAAAAGGAGGTGTACCAGTATGGCTACAATTTACGAAACCATGATAATCACAAGCACAAAGCTCGAAGAAGAAGCAAGCACTAAGTTAATTAATAAGTTTAAATCTTTAATCGAGAAAAACGGCGCTATTGAAAGTGTTGAAGAAATGGGAACTCGCAAACTTGCCTACCCTATTCAAGACGAAACAGAGGGTCTTTACACATTAATTAATTTTACATGTGGCCCTGAATTTCTTGCCGAATTAAAACGTGTTTACGGCATAACAGAAGGCATTTTACGCTATTTAATAGTTGTTAAAGCGCCGGCAACAGTTGCCGCTAAACCAAAAGTTACGGAGGCTGAATAATATGCTGAATGTAATTGCTTTAATGGGCCGCTTAGTTGCCGAGCCCGAATTGCGCCACACACCAAACGGAATAGCAACCTGCACTTTTCGTATAGCGGTTGACCGCAGCTTTGTTAAACAAGGCGAAGAGCGAAAAGCTGATTTTATTGATATTGTTGTTTGGCGTGGCACTGCCGAGTTTGTTTGCAAATATTTTCATAAGGGAAGTTTAATAGCTGTTAACGGCAGCTTGCAAACAAGAAATTATGAAGACAAAAACGGCAATAAGCGCACTGCTTTTGAAGTTGTTGCCGATAATGTTCATTTTGCCGGCAGCAAAGATTCTTCATCTAATTACACTTCGCAGCAAAATAGCAGCATGGATAGCGTTCGCAATGATGCTCCGGCTGTAAGCGGTTTTTCCGCAGGCAGCTCCGACGACTTTTCTGTTGTTAGCGACAACGAAGATTTACCGTTTTAATTTTAATTTTAGGAGGAAATAGCATTGGCTATGGATAGAGATCGCGCCGACAATAGATTCGGCGGGCGCCCACAAAGGCGCGGACGCAAAAAGGTTTGCAGCTTTTGTGTAGACCGTGTTGATAATATCGACTACAAAGATGTTGTACGTCTTCGTAAATATTTATCAGAGCGTTCAAAAATAATTCCAAGGCGTGTTACAGGCACATGCGCTTTTCATCAACGTGCTTTAACAGTTGCAATTAAACGTGCTCGTCACGTTGCATTATTGCCTTATGTTAGCGATTAATTTTAATTAAGCGCTAAAGCTATAAACGCAAAACTTCAGCCGATGTGAAATCACATCGGCTGTTTTTTTATTAAATTTAAGTTTAATTAACTTAAAGCAAAGCTACTGTTATAAAGGTTTTTATAATAACCGTTTTGCTGTATTAAAAATTCATGCGTGCCGCTTTCTATAATTTTACCGTTATCCATAACTAAAATGCAATCTGCATTTTTTATTGTAGAAAGCCTGTGTGCTACAACAAAACTTGTTCTGCCTTGCATAAGTTTATCAAATGCTTTTTGTATAAGCATTTCTGTTCTTGTATCTATGCTGCTTGTGGCTTCATCAAGCAATAATATTAAAGGCTCACATAACATTATTCTTGCTATACAAAGTAATTGTCGCTGCCCTGCCGATAAATTGCCTGCTTTGCTCTGTATAATTGTGTCATAGCCATTAGGCAGGCGCTTTATAAAGCTATGTGCATACGCAGCTTTGGCAGCTTTTTCTATTTCTTCTTGTGTAGCATCAACTTTGCTATAAGCTATATTTTCTTTCACACTCGCATTTTTTAGCCATGTATCTTGCAAAACCATACCAATATTACTGCGCAATTCATTTCTGCTAATTTTACTTATTGGAATTCCATCCACATATATTTCGCCGCTATTTAAGTTATAAAAACGCATTAGCAAATTTATAAGTGTTGTTTTCCCACAGCCTGTAGAGCCTACAATAGCAATGTGCTCGCCACTTTTCACATTTATATTCATGTTCTCGATAAACGGTTTTTTGCTATATGAAAAGCACACATTTTCAAATTGTACGCTACCCTCAATTTTGCTATTTGCAAATTGTTTTTCGCTCATTTCATTTTCTACTTCAGCGTCAATTATCTCAAATAATCTATTCGCGCCTGCAATTGCACTTTGCATTTGCGTAAGCACGCCTGAGACCTCGTTAAACGGCTTTGTATACTGGTTAGCATAAGTTAGGAAAATACTTAGCTGCCCAACGCTTAAAGCGCCCCTAAGCACCGCTATTGCACCTATAATTAACACAATTGCATAGGCAACAGCATTAACAAAGCGCGTGCCGGGGTTAATTACAGAGGAGTAAAATGTGCTTTTAACGCCGCTCTCACGTGCTGCTTCATTCAGCAAATCTAATTTTTCAAACATTGCATTTTGTGCTTGGCAGTTTTGTATTAAACTTTGCGCGTTTAATGTTTCATTTATAAAAGCGGCTAAAGCCCCTTGCGCCTCTGATTGCCTTTTAAAGTATTTCGACGTTCTTTTCGCCATGAATGAAGCAAAAAGTATTGATAGCGGTGTAATTAACACAACTGTAATTGTCATAATAGGGTTTAAAACCAGCATTGTTATCAGTGTTCCTAAAATTGTACATACGCCCGGGAACAATTGCACAATGCCTTGTAATATACCCTCGCTTACCAAATTTGCATCATTTACCAAACGGCTTTGTATATCACCGGACGCATATTTATCAAGCTTTGCAAACGGCATTTTATTAACAGTATTATATGCCTGCTTTGTTATGTCCCTTGTTATAAAAGAAGATAGCTTCCTTGTGAAAAAAAGCAAAAACCACTGGCTCACGGCTGCTGCAACAGCAAAAGCGCCAATTTGCAAAAGCAAGCTAAAAACCACATTAAAATTAACATTTTGCTGTGCAATAATATTATCTATTGCAATACCAATTATAACAGGAATAAGCAAAGTGAATAATACATTTATTGCGGCTAACACAAAACACAAAACACAAATTGCCTTATAGTTATTAATATAAGATACTAAACGCTTTAATGTGCCCTTACTCATAACTACACACTCTCCTTTGCGCTTAATATGCCTTGTGAAATGCATATTTCTTTATACACTTCGCAATTTAAAAGCAGTTGCTCATGCTTTGCAAAACCGCAAATATTACCGTCATCAAGCACTAAAATACTGTCTGCATTCACTAAATTAGCTGCTCTTTGTGTAATCATTAAAACTGTTCTATCTTTATACTCATCTTTTAGTGCTTTTCTAAACTTCATATCTGTTGCATAATCAAGTGCACTTGTTGCATCATCCAATATCAAAACCTGTGATTTTGCAAGAAGCGTTCTCGCTATGCAAATGCGCTGTTTTTGCCCGCCCGAAAAGTTTTTGCCGCCCTCGCTAACAACAGCATCTAAGCCTTCGCTTTTGCCCAATACAAACTCTTTTGCCTGTGCAATTTCAAGCGCTTTAAATAATTCACTATTTCTTGCATTTTCGCTGCCTAAAAGCAAATTGCTTTTTATTGTGCCACTTAACATTTGGCTGTTTTGCGGCACAATTGCTATTTTTTTTCGCAAATCGTTTAAAGTGTAATTTTTTATATCTACACCATCTAATAATATTTGGCCATTTTCAGGGTCATATTTTCTTAAAATTAGGTTTGCCAATGTAGATTTACCACTGCCGGTTGAGCCAATTATTCCTATTGTTTGCCCTTTCAAAACTTCAAAATTAATATTTTGAAGCGCTGTTTCGCCATTTTCATTATATCTAAAATCCACATTGCTTAACTTTATTATAGGCGCATTTTCTTTTTCATTTTCGCTAATTGCCACTTCATTTATGCTAGTATTAATTTCTAAAATTTGTGTAACGCGCTTTGCACTAACAACTGCCCTCGTGCAAATTACAATAACATTAGCAAGAACAATTAATGCAAGTAAAGTTTGTGTCATATAATTTACAAGTGCTATAACTTCGCCCTGCAGTAAAAAGCCTATATTAACATATTGTGCGCCTAAATAAATTATGCCAATTATTGCAAAATTTACAAGCGTATATGTTAATGGGTTTAAAACAGCAGATATTTTACCAACAAAAATATTATCATTTGCCAATTTATCACATGCTTTTTCAAAAACCGTCTGTTCATGCGTTTGGCGAGAAAACGCCCTTATTACCCTTGCGCCCTCTATATTTTCTAAAGCTAGCTTTGAAATATCATCTTGCCTTTTTTGCACTTGTGTAAACATAGGCACTGTTTTTTTCATTATAAAGAATATTACAAATAAAACAATAGGGGTAAACGCTAAAAAAATGAAACCTATATTTACATTTATAATAAACGCCATTATTACAGAGCCTATAGCCAAAAAAGGTGCTCTTACCGCAAGGCGAATGGCAATATTAATGCCGGTTTGAATATGTGTTACATCATTTGTTGCCCTTGTTATAAGTGTTTCTTTTCCTATGCTGTCAACCTCTTTTTGCGATAAAGAAAATATATGCTTATAAAGGACAAGCCTTAATGATTTGCCAAAGCCAAATGCGCAAATTGCCGCATAGTGCTGACATATTATTGCAAAAAGCAAACCGAGCGCACCAAAAACAAGCATTAATGCACCGCGTGAAATAATATAATTAACATCACTGTTTTTTATACCTATATCAATTATGTTTGCCATAAGAAGCGGTATAAAAAGTTCTAAAATAGCTTCTGCAAGTTTAAACAAAGGGCCTAAAACAAGCTGTGAGTGATAATTTTTAAAATTTGATAGTAAAATTTTCATAATACTCCGTTTTATTTATGATATTTTGTGCCGTTCAATATGCTGAACGCTCTGTATATTTGTTCAAGTAGCATTACCCGTGCCAGTTGGTGTGCAAATGTCATTTTTCCAAACGACATTTTTTTAGATATGTTTTTAATTTCATTTGCCAGTCCATGAGAAGAGCCTATAATAAACACAATATGCGAAGAGCCCTCCACAGCACTTTTATTAAAAAACTGTGCAAATTCTTCACTTGTATATGTTTTACCCTCTATGCACAAAGATACTACAAGTGCATTTTTCGGCAATTTATCTATAATGTTTTTAGCCTCATTTTCAAGCGCCTTTTGCGTTAATTTCTCGCTTGCATTTTTTTCATTTATAGTAAATTCCGCTATTTCAACTACTTTTATATTGCAATATGCACTAAGCCTTTTTTCATATTCACTAGCGGCTTTCTTATAGTAATCCGCTTGCATTTTACCCACTGCTATTATTGTTACACTATGCATATTTTCCCTCTTAAAGCTTTGTTATAGGCGTAATTTCATGCCTGCTGGCAGCTAGAACGCTAAAATTTTCGTTCGGTATAACGCCGTTTTCTATAAAATGTGCCCTTATGCTTTCAAGGGCAAGTGCTGCTGTGTTGTTTTTATCGCTAATGTGGCACAAAACGAATTTATCACAGCCGCTTTTATGTAAATTAAGCAGCGTTTTTGCGCAGTCTTCATTGCGCAAATGCCCATTATCCGAGTGAATACGCCTTTTTAAATAATCAGGGTAAAAGCCCGCTATCAGCATATTGTAATCGTAGTTGGCTTCAAGTGCAACAAGGTGGGCATTTTGTAAATTGCCATACACCTCTTCACTAACATTGCCCAAATCGCTGGCATAAGCAAGTGTTTTTCCGCTTTTTGTGCTTATTCGAAAACCTGTACAATCCTGGGCATCGTGTGGCACCTGAAAAGCTTTCACTTTAAAGCTGCCTATCTCAACTTCCCTCTCATTTAAATCAATTAATTTTGCATCATGTGGCACAAGCCTATTTTTGTATAAGTAATCCAACGTTTTACTTTTTGAATACACAGGTATATTATGCTTTTTCAAAAACACATTAAGCCCCGCAACATGGTCTATATGCTCGTGTGTTATTAAAATGCCCTCAAGCATATTTATATTCACATTCAATTCTAAAAGCTTCTTATTTGTTAGTGTCGCGCTTTTGCCCATATCTATAAGCAAGCACTTATCATCTTCTTTTAATAGCGCACTGTTTCCTGACGAGCCTGAATATAGCATTGTAAATTCTGCCATTATTATTTCTCCATAAAAAAATGCCTAAAAACAAAGCATACTGCGTGTTTTTAGGCATGTTATATTTATATTGCTTTTGCAGCATTTCCCTCTTGCACAACTATGCGCTTTATGTCAACGCCTAAATCTATAAGTTTTTCAACTATATTTTCATAGCCGCGTTCTATATGGTCTATATCAATAATCTCAGATACACCATTTGCACATAGTGCCGCCAAAACAAGTGCCGCACCTGCTCGTAAATCCATAGCTTGTACGGGCGCCGGTAGTAATTCGGGAACACCCTCAATTACAGCCACCCTGCCGTCAACTTGTATATTAGCGCCCATTCTAATTAATTCGCCAACATACCTAAAGCGGTTCTCCCAAACGCCCTCTGTAACAATAGATGTGCCTTTCGCCATTGTGAGCAATACTGTCATTATTGGCTGCATATCTGTTGGGAAACCGGGATGCGGTAATGTTTTTATGTTTAATGGCTCTATATCACCTGTGCGATAAACACGAATAGCGTCGTCGAATTCTTCAACCGTTGCTCCTGCTTTTTCAAGCTTTGATGTAATTGGCTCTAAATGTTTAGGTATTATGTTTTTAATTAAAACGTTTCCGCCTGTAAGCGTTGCACCTACCATATAAGTGCCTGCCTCAATTTGGTCCGGAATAATTGAATAAGTGCACCCATGCATTTCTTGTGCGCCGCGAATTTTAATAACGTCTGTGCCTGCGCCTCTAACATCTGCTCCCATAGTATTTAAAAAGTTTGCTACATCAACAATATGTGGTTCTTTTGCAACATTTTCAAGCACTGTTGTGCCTTGAATCATAACTGCTGCTAGCATAGCATTAATTGTTGCGCCAACACTCACTGTATCGAAAAACACTTCGCAACTTGTTAGGCTTTTTGCCTCAACATGTATCATACCATATTCAACGCTATCTGCAGCGCCCATTGCACAAAATGCTTTAAGGTGTTGGTCTATAGGCCTAATGCCTAAATTACAACCACCCGGCATTGCAACGCTAGCTTTATTAAAACGCCCCAAAAGCGCACCTAAAAAATAGTAAGAAGCACGCATTTGACGTGAAAGCTCGTTTGGCACATTTGTAAACATCAAGCTCTTTGTGTCTATTTCAACTGTGTTTCTATCTATGCGTTTAACCCTAGCGCCCATAGCCGCCAATATTTCAAGCGACACCGAAACATCACTGATATTTGGTAGGTTTTCAATAATGCACTTGCCTTGCGCCAGAATTGTTGCCGGCAAAATGGCAACGGCTGCATTTTTTGCGCCGCTTATTGTAACTTCACCTACAAGAGGTTTTCCGCCTTTTATTGCAAATTTCTCCAAATTTATTCCCCTTTTATTGCATAGATAATTTATATTATAAATTATCTAATTCAAAAGCAATTTTTATAAGCACAAAATAATATGTGCACATTTTTTACAATTAATTAAATATATTAATCACTAACTATAATATTATACACCATTTTAATTAAAATTAAAAGCTTTATTCTAATATTTTTAGGTTTACATCAATATTTTTTGTGTTTTCATCTAAACAATGTATTATTTTTGCTTTGCAATTGTAACCAAATACAAATTATCGCTCTTTAAGTGCTCTTTCTATATCTCTTTTTGCATCTTTTTGGGCCTGCGCTTCACGCTTATCGTGTAGTTTTTTACCCTTGCAAATTCCAAGCTCCACTTTAACTTTGCCTTTAACAAAATACAGTTGCAATGGTATTAATGTGTTTCCCTTAACATTTTTCTCGCGCTCAATATTTCTTATTTCCCTTTTATGCAAAAGTAATTTTCTTTTGCGCACAGGGTCTCTATTAAAAATATTACCCTTCTCGTATGGGCTAATATGCATTCCAAGTACATAAAGCTCGTTTTTCTCAATTTCAACCCAAGATTCTTTTAAGTTCACATGCCCTTGCCTAATGCTTTTAACCTCAGTTCCAACAAGACAAATTCCGGCTTCTATTGTTTCTATTACAAAATAATCGTGGCGAGCTTTGCGGTTAACCGTAATTATTTTTCTGCTATTTTCACTTTTTTGCTGTGCCATTTAAACTCGCCCTCCTTTTATATGTATTTTACGCTTTTTTACCTGTTAAATTCTCTAAGTTCAAAACTCTAACACCAATTTTACATTTCGCCCCTATTTGTTAAAGAGCGCCCAAGTGTAATTTCATCGGCATACTCTAAATTGCTGCCAACAGGCAAACCGTAGGCAAGGCGCGTTGCCTTAACGCCCATAGGTTTCACCAGTTTTGCAATATACATTGCCGTTGCCTCGCCCTCCACAGTTGGGTTTGTTGCCATTATTATTTCTTTAACTTCATCATTTTTAAGCCTAAAAAGCAGTTCTTTTATGCAAAGCTCATCTGCGCCAATACCGTCCATAGGTGATATTAAACCATGAAGCACATGGTACATGCCTTTGTACTCCCTTGTTCGCTCAAATGCGCTAATATCCCTGGGGTTTTCCACAACACAAATTACGCTTTCATCTCTGTTATGCGCGCTGCAAATTGAACACTTCTCTGCCTCGGTGAAATTTTGGCAAACATCACAGCGTTTTATTTTAGTGTGTGCATCTTCAATAGCGCGCGCAAAACTAAGCGCCTCGTCTTTATCCATTGCAAGCACTTGATACGCAAGCCTTGTTGCGCTTTTTCTTCCTATACCGGGCAATTTAGCAAAATGCTCTATAAGCCGCTCTAGCGGTAATGCATTATATTTCATCGCTACTGCGCCTTAAAAACCGGGCAAATTAAGCCCACCTGTTATAGCAGACATTTCTTCGTCTGTTTTTTCGTCTACTGTGCGCACTGCTTCATTTACAGCTGCTGCTATAATATCTTCAAGCATTTCTATATCTTCGGGGTCTACCACTTCGGGGTTTATTTTAAGCGATGTAATTTGGCGCTTGCCCGTAATAGAAATATCAACCATGCCGTTGCCTGCTTTAATTTCATAAACAGCTTCGTCAAGTTCTGCTTGCTTTACTTGAATATTCTCTTGCATTTTTTGTGCTTGTTGCATAAGAGCGTTCATATTTTGTTTCCCATAGCCCTGTGGTAGTCTTGCTTTCATAGTAATGCTCCATTCCGCCGCTTTTACGGCTTAGTATTATCTTCATATATTATAGGCACATTATGCGCCTTTAAATTATTAATTGTATCGTCAATATTCAAAGCTTTGCGCTGAACTTCTTTTTTAACTATATACGGTGCAATAGCATAATTTTTCCCGCTTACTTCATAAATTATTTCTCTAATAAGCTCGTTAGAATACTTATTTTCACGCATATACTCCGTAAATAAATCGCTACCGTCTATTCTTATTCTAATGCCATCAAAATATGCTTTTGTACCTTTAATTGCTATATACAAAAGTTTATCTTTTTCCTGCAATTTGCTAACAATTTCGCTCCAGTGCTCAAATTCTTGCATATCTTCATCACTTAATTGCACAGGCGCTATGCTTTTTTGTGTTTGTATATTGCTGTTTTCTTTTGCAGTATTTTGTTCCAGTTCCGTTTCCGCTGTTGGCTCACTGCTTATTTCTTCGTTTAGCTCTTCTTCATTTTGCTCGTTGTTCTTTTCAAATTTGTCATGAATTTGCGGCTCTTCAACAAACAAATCTTGCGAAACTTCACTATATTCTTCTATTTCACTCGGTTTATTTTCAGCTTGCTCAATTTCAGCTTGCTCATTTAAAGAAACATTTGCATGCTCTTCAGGCAATTTTTCTTTTTGCTCTGCGGCATTTTCTTGTGCTTTAACTTGAACATTCATGTTTAAAGGCGCAGGGTTTGTTTGCACAATATTATGCGATTCTTGTGGCGCACTGTGCCTAAAATTGCCCTCGCAAATAGCAAAAACAGCCGTTTCAAGTGTTATTCTTAAATCTGCGCTTTTAGCCATTCTTTCAAGCGCTAAACTTAATATTTTAATAGCATAAATTGCATGTTTTGTTCCTATATTTTTTGCAACATTATAATACTGCTTTTCTTCCTCTTCGCTAACGCCGCTTAAAAGGTTATAATTGCTTTTAATTGCCGCCAGCATAATGTTACGATAGTGCAATATAAGTTCATCGCAAAGGCGTTTCATATCTACTGAACTTTGCGAGAGATTTGCAATTGTTAAAAGAGCTTTGGCAATATCGCCATAAAAAATGCTCTCACTAAGCTCAAATAAATAAGATTTATCGGTTACACCCGCCATTTTACGCACAGTTTCTTCATCAACTTCGCTTGAGGCGTTGCTGCAAGTGTCTAAAATAGAAAGTGCATCTCTCATTGCACCTTGAGCGAGGCGAGCTATCAGCTGCGCCGCTTTATCGCTAAGGGAAATACCCTCTTCTTTTGCTATAATTTCAAGGCGTTTTGCTATTTCCTCGGCATTAATTCTAACGAAATCATAGCGCTGGCACCTTGACAAAATAGTTGCCGGAACTTTATGTATTTCAGTAGTTGCCAAAATAAAAATAACATGTGAGGGTGGCTCTTCCATTATTTTAAGTAGCGCATTAAATGCCGCCGCAGAAAGCATGTGAACTTCATCAATTATAAACACTTTATAATTTGCGGCAGTTGGTGTATACGCTGTTTCTTCACGTAAATCTCTTATATTATCAACGCCGTTATTTGAAGCGGCATCAATTTCAACAACATCTAAAATAGCACCACTTTGGATGCCTTCGCACATAGCACATTCACAGCAAGGGCTTGAATTTTGCAAATTTAAACAGTTCACAGCTTTTGCAAAAATTTTCGCACATGAAGTTTTCCCTGTGCCCCTTGTGCCTGTAAAAATATATGCGTGCCCAACTTTATTATGTGCAAGCTGGCTTTTTAAGGCTGTTACTATATTATCTTGCCCTATTACATCGTCAAATGTTGCAGGGCGCCATTTTCTGTAGAGTGCCCTATACATAAAACCCTCCTATTAAAAGCAAGCTCATTCATAGCATATAAGCTTTGAACACGCTTATTTGGCATGCTTTAGCTTAATTAAAGCCACTGTGCGCCGTTTGGCATACAGAGTACAGGCTAACTGCGGCGCACAAGCACATCTGCTTAATGCTGCTCGGTTCCCCGCCTGACATGGTTCACAGCGGCTTGTCGCACAGGGCCCATACTCTGCATGCCAAACGGCGCACAACCGTTAAGCTTACAGATTAATCGCTTATATATTATACTATAAAACTAAACCATTTGCAAGATTTTAAATACAAAATATCTTGCTTTACGGTATTATAATTCCTTCTTTTGGGCCACCTGCCGCATTGCTTTCATCTGTATCTATATGCATAGCAGCCGCATAACTTTCATTAACACGAACAACAACATCGCCCAAAATTACACTTCTGTTTTCGGTTTTCATTTCAACACTAACAATTTGTTTGTCGCTAACACCGAATTCAGTTGCATCTTTCGGGGTTAAGTGAATATGCCTTTTTGCCACAATCACACCTTTATCCAATTCCACTTTGCCGGCAGGGCCAACTAATGTGCATCCCGGTGAGCCTGCAACATCGCCACTTTCACGAACAGGTGCGTTAATACCTATTGAGCGTGCGTCTGTTAAACTAATTTCCACTTGTGTTTCCGGCCTTGTAGGGCCTAATATTGAAACGCCTGCAATTTCACGCTTAGGGCCAACAATAGTAACCCTTTCTTCAGCGGCATATTGCCCGGGTTGTGATAAATCTTTTTTAGGGGTTAACTTATAATTATTGCCGAATAAAATTTCCAAATCAGCTTCGCTCACGTGAACGTGGCGTGCGGAAGTTTCTACTAAAATCTTCATTTTTACACCATCCTTATATATTAATTGTATCAATAATATAAAAAAACTTCAATAGCTAAAGCGCAAATTAAAAATTTATTTACAAATTGCACAAAACCTCACCTAAGCATGAAATTTTATGATATAATAAAACCCATTAGGAGTTATTTAAATGGATATTAACGAGCTTAAAAATAATTGCTTAAACTGCACATTATGCAGTTTACACTGCACACGCAAAAATGTTGTTTTCGGCGATGGTAACGAAAGTGCAAAAATTATGTTTGTTGGGGAGGCACCGGGCGCAAACGAAGATGAAACCGGTATGCCTTTTATTGGGCGCGGCGGCAAATTACTTAGCGAAATGCTGTGTGAAACGGGCCTTACCAGACAAGAGCATATTTATATTACTAATATAGTAAAATGTAGGCCACCTGAAAACAGAGACCCAAAACCTGCCGAACTTAAACTTTGCACCGCTTTTTTAAATGAACAAATCAACATAATTAAGCCTAAAATTATTGTATGCGTTGGCAGAATGGCAGCGAAGTATTTAATAGATAAAAACTATAAAATTATGCAAGAACACGGGCAGTTCACACAAATAAACGGAGTTTATTATACCGCAATACTGCACCCTGCAGCTGTTTTAAGAAATATAAATTTAAAACCGCTTTTAAAGCAAGATTTTATTATTATAAAGCAAAAGTTGCACACCTTAAAGCTTTTATAAATATTGATCTATCGCCTAAAGCAGTATTAAGGCAGAGCCTTTATACCGTGCAATTTTTACAAAAAAATCGAGTTAATATTTAACAAAAACCAATGCACTTACAAGCACAATTTTTGTTAGCCAACAAATTTAAACAGGAGAACTATTATGAGAAAGAGCAATAGAGAAGTTAAAGACATAAACGAAATAGTAAATATTATTGAAAATTGTGATATTATGCATATTGGAATGTGCAAAGATAATATACCCTATATTGTTCCCGTGAATTTTGGTTTTGAACATATAAATGATAAATTTATTTTTTATTTTCACTGCGCAAGCGAAGGCAAAAAAATTGATATATTAACGAAAAATGATAATGTTTGCCTAGAATTTGAATGCTCTGCAACACTTGCTCCAAGTGATGACCCCATGAAATGCACTTATAAATATAGAAGTGTTATAGCGCAGGGCAAACTTGAATTTTTACATGAATATAGCGAAAAAAACCATGCACTCGGCCTTTTAATGCACCAATACACAGGTAAAGCGCACAATTTTACAAAAGAACAGGTTAATATAGTTACAATAGGGAAAATTCAAGTTAGTGAATTAAGCGCTAAACAAAATATTTAGGCCAATATATCTTTTCTAGAAAAATATACATTATTGTTTTCCGCAATATATTTTATTGCCGCTATAGTGCATTGCTTGCCTATTTTTTCCTAAGTTAAATAATAACTTTAATAACTTTGCATTTCATAATTAAAAAGTGCTATGACAAAATGTCATAGCACTTTTTTGTTGCTCAATACTAATTAATCGTTTCTGTTGATTAAATTTAATACTTGATTAAAATTATTATCGTTTCCGTCATCCTCTTGCACAGGTGCAACAGGAGCAGCAACTTCAACTTCATCTAACTCGTATGCTTCAACCTCTTCAGGCAGTAATGTTTCGCTTGCATCTACAATATCAAAGCCTGTTGCAATTACTGTAACACGCATCTCGTCAACCATAGTGTCATCAAACGCAACACCCCAAATTATATTAGCATCAGGATGTGCTGAATTTGTTATCAATGCAGCTGCTTTTTCCATATCATCTAAGCCTATATCAGGAGAAGATGTTATGTTTATTATTACGCCGCGTGCGCCTGCAATGCTTGTTTCAAGAAGCGGGCTGGAAATTGCAGAATTTGCAGCTTCTTCGCTTTTGTTTAAGCCTTTTGCAGTGCCAACGCCCATGTGTGCATAGCCGGCATCCTTCATAACGCTGCGAATATCAGAAAAGTCTAGGTTAATAAATGCAGATTCATTTACTATAGATGAAATACTTGCAACACCTTGCCTTAAAACGTCATCTGCAGCCGCAAAAGCATTTGCAATTGTTATTTTCTCTTGGCTTATGTATTTTAAGCGCTCGTTAGGAATTACAATTAGTGAATCCACACGCTCTAGCAAGCCTGAAATGCCTATTTCCGCCATAGTCATTTTACGCTTGCCTTCAAATGCAAACGGTTTTGTAACAATACCAACCGCTAATATTCCAAGCTCTTTAGCAACTTCGGCAACAATAGGCGCTGCACCTGTTCCGGTTCCGCCACCCATGCCTGCAGTAACAAATACCATTTGTGCACCTTTAAGTGCAGCCGCAATTTCATCGCGACTTTCCTCAGCACTGCGTTGGCCAATTTCAGGGTCAGCCCCTGCGCCACGCCCTTTTGTAAGTTTTGTACCAATTTGCACCTTTTGTGTAGCTTTCGATTCCATCAAAGCTTGCTTGTCTGTGTTCATGCAAATAAATTCAACATTACGAAGCCCGCTTTCAACCATACGGTTAACTGCGTTTCCACCGCCACCGCCTACGCCTACAACTTTTAATAACGTTACGTTTTGCACTTCGTCGTCTAATATAAAAGCCACTAAGATTCCTCCCAACTAAATATTGCATTATTTGAAAAATTTAAGTTTGTATATACTTAAATAAATTTTTACGTAATTATAATAATAAATAATACACTATGTAATAATATAACAGAAAATTAATTAAAATACAAGTATATTTAAAAATCTTTTTTCAATTTTTGTGCTATTTTTAAGGTTTTTTAGCATTTTTAGCTCTCAGCGCGCCAAATTGCTTGTAATCTGCCTGCACTATCCCTATTACTTACATCTAAAACACCTTTAGAATTTTGCCCTAATGCGTCTTCATTTGTTGGTGTTGTTAAGTATTTTGCCCACTCAATTTTGCTTTCCATATCGTTTGATGTTCCCAAAATTATCTTTATTTTATTGTCGTAAGTAAAATTAATTTGCAAAATATCGCTCAAATCTATATTTGTAATAGGCAATAGCTCATAAGTATTGGCATTGCTTAGCAAATCGCTTAAAACAGCAAATTGCCTTTCGTCTTCTACTTGCACTGCTTGTCCTAGAACGGGCTCGTTTGCGCTTATGCCGTTTATATATGCAAGCTCCTCGGGCTGGGTTGACTCAATGCTTAAAACTCGCAAATTTTCGCTTAAAACCGCCCAACCGGAAATACAGCTCATTGAATACATCTCGCTTGCCTGTGTAACTTCAATGTTAATTGTGCCCGGTAATTTGCGAACAATTTTTACATCTTCTAAATAAGGAAGAATTTTTTGCATATTACTTATGCTCTCATTTGCATCAAATAAAAACATATTATCGCCGGTTTTTGTTCCAAACGCCTCGAGAATTTGTGTGTTTGTATATTGAGTTTTCCCAACAATTTCTATTGTTTCAATTTGGAACAGCACAAAAACAGTTGCAATAACACCAATGCAAATTAAACACAACGCCGCAATTTTATAAAGCCTAATTCGCCTGTTTCTCTTTGCGCGTGCCTGCGCTAAATCTATAATATTTTCGCTTTGCTCTTTTTGTTTCTTTGCTCTTTTCTTTTTTTCATTTTCAAATATTTTAAATTTTTTCGCTTTAATTTTATTAGTTGTGCTTTTTAATTTCTTACTCTCTTTAATATTACGCACAGTATAGTTTACATTATTGCTTGCTTGCTCTTTTGCACTGCCGTTTTTATTATAGCTTGCCGGTTTTTCATTGTACTGAATATAATCTTCAAAATGTTCATTTTGCTTTATTTTTGCCTGGTATGCATTTGCTTTCGCTTTTGCTTTTCTTTCTATCTCTTGCTTTTGTTTTTTTAGGGCGGCGTGCTTATTTAACAGCTCTTGCTGTTTATCTTTTTCTATTTTCATATGGTAATCGTAAATTATTCTTTGCTTTTTTTCTGTGCTTTTACTTATACTATCAGCATTGCTGTTATAATCTATGCGCTTTTTCTTATCCATTTACAATTCACCGCCCCTGCCATTCAAATTCCTTTTTCAATATGTGCACCTAAAGAGTTAAACATTAACGCTATATCTTCATAGCCTCTGTTTATATGTTCAACTCCGCTTATAATGCTTTCACCCTCGGCTTGCATTGCGCCTATTACCAGTGCGGCGCCTCCTCGCAAATCCGGGGCTGTTAAATTAGCGCCTCTTAGTTCTTTTACGCCTTGAACATAAACAGAATTGCCATTACAATATGTGTTTGCACCCAAAGCATTAAAGCCATGTGAGCATGCAAACCTCTGCTCAAAAATAGTATCTGTACAGCGGCTTTTACCCTTAGCTTTTAGGCAAGCTGCCATTAAAACAGGCGCAATATCTGTTGGGAATGCAGGGTAAACACCGGTGTAAACATCGCCAATTGCATTTTTAGGCCCACCGGATGACACACATAATACTTCATTGCCCATTTCATAAATTTTAGTGCCTAATAATTGCAAATAATTTATAACAGATTGCAAAGGAATATTATCACAATTAGAAAGCAGCACTTCGCCCGAGCAACTTGCAACAGCGCACAAAACAGTGGCAGCGGTAATTCTATCGGGGCACACTTTATATTCCGTACTATTTAATTGTAAAGCGCCCTCTATTTGCAAAACATCTGTACCAATGCCTTTTATTTTCGCGCCTGCGCTTTGTAAAAAATTTGCAAGGTCAATAACTTCCGGCTCTTTGGCAACGCCTCTTAATATGCTTCGCCCTTTTGCGGTTGCCGCCGCCATAAGCAGCGTTTCACTTGCGCCTACACTGGGAAAATGTAGTGTAAAATCGGCGCCGTTAAGCCTGCCATTTGAAACAACTTGTATTTCGCCCTTATTTTCTTCACTGTGTTTTATTTTGGCACCCATTGCACTTAAACCGTTCAAGTGAATATCTATAGGCCTTGAGCCTAAATTGCACCCTCCGGGCGTTGTTATTTTAACTGTGCCTTTCCTTACTAAAATGGGCGCTAAGAAAAAAAGAGACGAGCGCATAGTGCGCATTAAGTATTCGGGAATTTCATTTTCTTTTATATGCGTTGCATCAATAACAGCTTTGTTTTGCGCAAATTTCGCATCACAACCCAACGAGTTCAGAATTTGTATGCAAGAATTCACATCGGAAAGATTAGGTATATTACTTAATTGAACTTTGCCCTCGCACAAAACCGACGCTGCCATAATTGGCAATGCACTGTTTTTTGCACCGGGAATTTTAACACTTCCGCACAAAGCGTTTTTACCACGCACTTTCAATGTTTGCATAATATGCCCCTCTTTCAATAAGTTTAAAATTAACTTATCTTATGCAAAAGGGCATAATTGTGTGAAATACAATTAAAATGTTCGTGCTTTTTTAATATTTTTAACTTTTTATCAGTTCACTTAATTTTTCATATATTACAGCTAGCGCATCGGGATGCGCTAATTTTTTTGCATTTTCACCCATAGTTTTTAATGAGCTTTTATCTTGCAAAAGTTCCTTAACAGTATTAACAATTTTTTGTGCATCAAGTTCTTTTTCTGTTATTACAACAGCCGCATTTTCATTTTGAAATTGCATTGCGTTATGATATTGATGGTTTTCAGCAACATTAGGCGAGGGTATTAATATGCTGGCTCTTCCTGTTGCGCTAAGCTCTGCAAGTGTTAATGCGCCTGCGCGGCAAATTACCAAATCTGCGGCGCTGAGAAGTTTCGGCATGTTTTTTATATATTCTCTCACTTCAAAATTACTGTTTTTATCAATGTTTTTTTCTTTTAGCAATTGCTCAAAACTTTGCTTTTCAATGCTTCCGCTTGCATGTATATGCTTAATTTTAGCATCGGGGTTTTTCATTTCCCACTGGGCAAGCTCTGCAATAGCTTCGTTAAGCTTTTGTGCACCTAAACTTCCGCCGAAAGATACAATTAGCACTTCATTTGCTGATATTTTTAAGTTCTCTCTTTCAACTTCCTTGTTCTGCCTTAAAAAATCTTGGCGCACGGGGTTGCCAACAACAACAGTCTTTTCAATTGCCCCAAGTTTTTGTGCCGCTTTTTGCGAGGGCGCAAATACAATATCAACTTGTTTTGCTAAAAGCTTATTTGTTACGCCGGGAAAAGCATTTTGCTCGTGTATGGCAGTTTTTATGCCTTTTTTTGCCGCCGCGCGAACAATTGGCCCACTAACATAACCACCTGTGCCTATTACAAGTTCCGGCTTAATTTGCTTTAAAATTTTGTTTGCTCTTGGAATACTTGTTGCAAGATAATACATAGCCGCTAAATTTCTCTTTACATTTGTAAAATTCAGCTTTCTTTGTATACCTCTAACTTCTATTTCGTAAAAGGGATAGCCTGCCGCTTTAACAAGCCTACTTTCCATGCCGTTTTTACAGCCCGCAAAATGTATTTGCGCATTAGGCATTTGTTCTTTTATGTAGCTTGCAATTGCAAGCGCCGGGTTAATGTGCCCTGCTGTGCCGCCTGCCGCAATTAAAATTTGCATAAGTATCTCCTTTTTTATTTTATTTGCCATGTGTAAAACTTATACAGTGAATAACTAAAAGTGCATTTTGCAGCTCTTTATGTTTTATACACACTGCTTTGCCTTGAAACTGAAAGCACAATACCCATTTCACCCAAAAGCATTAAAAGCGACGTTCCCCCGTAAGAGAAAAACGGCAAGCTTATGCCTGTATTCGGAATTGTATTTGTAACAACAGCAATATTTAAAGCCGCTTGCAATATAACTTGAACCATTATGCCCACAACAAGCATGCTGCCGAATTTATCTGCCGCATTAAATGCAATGTACAGGCCGCGCACCATAAGAAAAACAAAGAGCAGAATTACTACCATAGCGCCAATAAAGCCAAGTTCTTCGCATAAAATTGCAAATATAAAATCGTTTGCGGGCTCCGGCACATAAAGGTGCTTTTGCCTTGAATTGCCAAGCCCTAGGCCAAAAAGGCCGCCTGAGCTAATAGCATACATGCTTTGTATTGTTTGATACGAGCCACCCGAGGTATCCGCTAAAGGGTCTATCCAGTTTGCAAGGCGGCTTTCAGCGTAAGAAACAAGCCCCGAAACAATTGCAAAAACCACTGCGCCGCCCAAAGCCGCTAGTGCACCCACAAAGTATATAAGCTTTGTGCCGCCCACAAACATCATTGTAATACCAATGCCGAAAATAAGAATTGTGCCCGACAAATGCGGTTCCAATAACATTAGCGCCGCTATAACGCCTAAAATTATTAAAAAAGGTAAAACGCCATACACAAACGTTTTCATTTTTTTATAGTTCACAGCCATTATATGCGCAAAAAGCACAATCACAGCAAATTTCGCTACCTCTGAGGGCTGCATTGTTATGCCGGCAAACATAATCCACCGTCTTGCACCGTTGAGTTCGGGCATAAAAAGCACAACAACAAGCAAAATTAATGTAACCGCCATTAACGGCCACGCAAATTTATGCAAAATGTGATAGTCTACAAACGATATTGCAAACATACATATAATGCCAACAAACGCAAAAATTGCCTGCTGGCTAATATAATGGTAACTATCACCCTCCATACGGTAATATGCATACGCAGTGCTTGCGCTGAACACCATAACAAGCCCAAAGATTACCAGTATAAACACAAGTATTGTAAAAGGTATATCTATAGGGTTTTTTTCTACTGTTATTTTTTGAGATTTTGTAAATGATTTAACTTTTTTCGCCAATAGCGCCATAAAAATCTCCGTTCTGTGCATAGCACTGATGATATTTGAGAAAACCTCCACACAGAATGGAGATTTTTTTGGCATGCGCCGTCTTTTGACGGCACGCCATATTATAATTGAATAGCGTAATTTTTCACGCTATATCTCCCTTAACTAATAAACATATACATAAATTCCGGCTAAAACCACGCACATCAAAGTGAAAAATGAGAAAACGCATACTATTTTGATTTCGCTCCAGCCGCTCAATTCAAAATGGTGATGAATTGGGCTCATTTTAAAAATGCGTTTGCCTTTTGTAATTTTGAAATATGCCACTTGAAGCATTACGCTAAACGCCTCAATAATATAAATTAAACCTAATAATATTAATAAATCAATTCTGCCAATTGCAAAACCTGCCGCTACAACGGCGCCGCCTAAAAACATAGAGCCTGTATCGCCCATGAAAACTTTAGCCGGGTAAAAGTTCCAAGACAAAAAGCCTGCACAGCCGCCTGCAATTGCCGCTGCAAACAGCGCTACTGTAATATTGCCAAAAACAGCGGAAATAAACACAAAACCCAGCATAACCACAAATGTTAATGTTGCGGCAAGGCCGTCTATCCCATCGGCTAAATTAACGGCATTAACCATGCCCAAAATTAATATAAAAGCTATAGGGTAATAAAAAACGCCAAATTCTATAGCGCCAATAAACGGAAATGTTATTTTTGTTGTTAAAATGCCATTTGCATATAAAGATATCATTAGCGCTAGGGCAATTAAGCTTTGCATAATAATTTTGTGCAAAGCGCTTAGGCCTAAATTGCGTTTTTTTACAACTTTGATATAGTCGTCTAAAAAGCCAACAAAACCAAAAGCGTAACTTGTTAGTGTAATAATGTAAAGTGTTACAGCATCGTGGGAATAAAAGCTGCCCATAAGCTCGGGCAAATCAAAAAACAGCAAACCATAGCCTACAAGTATGCCTACAAGCGAGCCAATATAAAACATGAAACCGCCCATTGTAGGCGTGCCGTTTTTATCCGAGTGCCAATTAGGCCCAATTTCTTTTATTGTTTGCCCAAATTTTAAGCGTTTTAGCATAGGCACAAGAATAAAGCCTGTAAATGCAGAAACACCAAAGGCTAATAATGCCGCTGTAAGCAAAGCTGTTCTGGCTAGTTCCATTAATTTTCTCCTTCGCTTTCCATATTATAAAACTGCGTTAGCAGCTCGTTAAATTTCATTCCGTTGCTAGCTTTAAACAGCACAGCGTCATTAGCACTAACACTATTTTTAATTGTATTAAGCGCATCATTTTTCTCTTCAAAATATATACATTTAAGCCCTATATTTTTTGCCCTACCATATGCGGCTTTCATGCGAGCGCCTATCGCTATAAGCACGCTCACTTCATTTTGCAGGCATAAATCTGCCACTTGTTCATGCGCTTTTTCGCTTATTGTGCCAAGCTCAAACATATCGCCTAACACAGCTATTTTTTTACCGCTTGCACTATAATTTTTAAGCGTTTGCAATGCCGCTTTCATGCTATCAGGGCTTGCGTTATAGCAATCTTCAAAAATAAAGGCACCATTAAACTCAACAAGCTTTTGCCTTTGGCCAGATGTTTTAAAATTAGCAAGCGCGTTTGCCGCTTTTTGTGCGTTTAAACCAAGCTCTTTCGCAAGCGCAAATGCACTTAATGCATTTAAAACATTGTGTTCGCCTAAAGCAGGTATAAATGCGCTATATTCATTTTTATTTTCATCGCATATAGTAAAACTTGTGCCATGTTTTTCGCCTTTAATATTTATTGCTTTTATATGCGCTTTTTCATTTTTTATTGCAAAATAAACAGGTTTAATATTTAATGGCAATTTTGCATTAAAGAGCATTTCGTCATCGCCGTTTAAAATAAGCGGTGCGCCTTGTTTTAAACCTTTACATATTTCTAGCTTTGCCTTAAGTATATTTTCTTTTGTTTTTAACTGCTCTAAATGAGCTGTTCCTATACAAGTAATTATAGCGCCGTTTGGCTTTGCGCAAACGCTGAGCTTTTCTATTTCGCCCTCGCCTTGCATACCCATTTCAACAATGGCATATTTCGTGCGCTCATCAATTTGAAAAAGAGTATTTGGCATACCTATTTCATTATTTTGGTTTCCAATTGTTTTTATTGTATTATCAAAGTTTTCAAAAATTGCAGCACAAAATTCCTTTGTTGTTGTTTTGCCAACGCTTCCGGTTATGGCTGCAAGCGTTAGCGAAAATTGCTCTTTATAATTTTCGCCAATTTTAATCATAGCGTCTAAAGGCTCGCTTATAATAATAACTTTATCTGCACTTATATCCGCTAACGGCTTTTGGGAAAGCACACAAGCGGCACCTTGCTCTATTGCTTTTTTTGCAAAATCGTGCCCGTCTACCCTCTCGCCTTTTATACACACAAATATTGTGTTTTCAAGCGCTTTTCTGCTATCTGTTACAACTTCGCTTATTAATGGGTTGCCTTTAAGCTCCCCTATCCCTTTTAATAGTATATTCGCCAAAGTTTTTACCATTACACCACAATCCTATCTACCGTTTGCTTTTAGCCAATCACTCACTATACGGTGCTCGTCTAAATAAATTGTAACACCGTCTACCACTTGATAATCTTCATGCCCTTTTCCGCAAAGCACAAGCACGTCGTCTTGCTTTAGCATATTAAGCGCTTTTTGCAATGCTGTGCGCCTATCTATTTCCATTATATATGGCTTTTTACTTTCGTTCAATGTTGGCTCTACATCTTCAAGTATATCATATGGGTTCTCTTTTCGGGGGTTATCTGACGTTAAAATTGCAAAATCGGCATATTTAACAATAGCTTTTGCCATCTCCGGCCTTTTTTTGGCGTCTCTTTCCCCTGCGCAGCCGAAAAGCGCAATAAGCCTACCCTTAACAAAAGGCGCAATAGAGCAAAGTACTTTTTCTATTGCATCTGCTGTGTGGGCAAAATCACACAGCACGGTGAAGTCTTTATTGTAAAGCACTTCTGCCCTTCCTTTTACGCCAAAGCTGTTTTCAAGCGCACTTGCTATATTTTTAATTTCAACGCCCATTTTATATGCTACCGCTGCTGCCATAAGCGCATTGCTCACAGAAAAATCCCCGGGCATTGGAAAGCGCACCCTTGCAATTTGCCCGTTTGCCACCATTTCAAACTTAACGCCCGATGCTGAAAATTCAGGGTTAAATGCATTGAAATCTGCTGTATTATCTTTTGTTGAAACGCTTATCTGTTCTATTTTATCCGAAAACTCTTCTTTAAGCAAGCGCCCATATTCATCGTCTACATTTACCACCATGCACTGTGCTTGATTAAACAACATTTTTTTTGCATCAAAATATGCCTGCATGGTTTCATGGTAGTCTAAATGGTCTTGTGTTAAATTCGTAAAAACCGCAACATCAAAATGCACGCCGTAAAGCCGCATTTGGTCAAGCGCCTGGCTGCTTGCCTCCATAACGGCATGTGTACAGCCGGCAAGCACCATTCTTGCAAAAAGCGCGTGTAAATCCCACGCTTCAGGCGTTGTAAACTTTGCCGGCACCTGCATAGTGTCTATTTCTGTGTGAATTGTGCCCATAAGCCCCACTTTATGCCCATTTTTTTCAAGAACTTGCTTGATTAATGTAGTTACGGTGCTTTTTCCGTTTGTGCCTGTAACCGCAATTAATTTTAGCTTTTTTGCAGCATTTTCAAAAAAGTTATTGCACAAAAGCGCATAAGTTTTTCTTGGGTTTGCAACGCACACTTCATTTTCAAGGCCAAGTTTGCGCTGTGTTACAATGCAAATAGCGCCTTGCTCAAGAGCTTTTTTTGCATAATCGTGCCCATCGGACGTTTTACCTTTTGCGCAAACGAAAACTGCGCCCTCGCAAACTTTTCGTGAATCTTGCGTTATTAAAACGGCGTTTAAATTCGGCAATTCGCCCTCGTATTCAATTTTATCAAATAACTGCTTTAATAGCATAACCACACCGCCAATTTTTTATTTGAAATATTTGCTAATCTGTAGTTGTAGTGTTATGGAAAAGCACCTCTACAACACTACCCATTATAGTTTCACTTGAAGCTTCAATATTTTGGCTAACAGCCTCTACATCTTCGCTTTCGTCATCAAAGCCAACAACCGTCATATTTAAACCGCTCGCATTTAAAGTTTGCCGCGCTTGTTCAACGCTTTGGCCTGTAACGTCGGGCACAACAACATTCACGCCCTGCGAGCCCTCTTCTGTATAAAGCACCACAACAGATTGCCTTCCCAGCGTTGTTCCCGCTATTGGGTACTGGTATGTTACGCTTGTGCCGCCGCCAACTTCTTTTGCCGAAAAGCCTAATTCATTTAGCTTTGTATTTGCATCAAGCACTGTTAAGCCTGTTAAATCAGGCACTGTTTCTTCTATTGTTAGTAAATCTTCTTCTGTGTATTGAGGCTCTACACCCATATATGGTAACACATCTGCCATAATAGCGCCAACTACAGGGCCACAAAGTCTACCACCAAAAGAGTTGAATTCATCGTGCGGTTCATCTAAAACAATTATAACTGCTATTTCAGGGTCATCCGCAGGCGCGAACCCGGCAAAAGAGGCAATTCTTAATGTATCCTCTTCATTGCCCTCTGTAACAGTTTGCTTTTGGCTTGTGCCCGATTTACCCGCAACTCTATACCCTTTTACATAAGCATATTTATTTTGCCCGTTTGCAACGCTTTCTTCCATCATTGCAACAATAGTTTCGCTTGTTTGCTCAGATATCACTTGCCTTTTTATAGTTGGTTCAAAGTTTTGCACTATATTTCCGTTTTCGTCTAAAACTTGTTTAACTAAATAAGGCTCTACTAAATTACCGTCGTTTGCAATAGCGGCGAGCGCTGTTAGCATAGCTATTGGTGTTGTTTGCGTGCTTTGCCCGAATGACGAAGATGACAGCTCTGTTATCTTCATATTTTCATGCGAGTAAGCATTAGTTTGCGCTTCGTTGGGCAAATCAATACCTGTTTTTTCATAAAACCCGAATAATTCGAGGTAATCTGTAAAAATTTGTGCGCCCATAAGCCAGCTAAGCTGTATAAAATATGGGTTGCATGAATGGTTTAAGCCGCCGTAAAAATCTAAAGTGCCATGCCCTTCAAGATGTGCACAGCGCATATAAACACCACTTGTTACATTTATACCGCCGGCGCATGAATAGCTTGTGCTTAAATCCGCAATGCCTGAATCCAGCGCAGCGCTTGCTGTTACTGTTTTAAAAACGCTTCCCGGCTCGTAAATATCTTGCACCGCTTTATTTCGCCACATAGATTGCTGCGCAGTTTGCCTTGCCGCAGTGCGCTCGGTTTCATCAACTATCGCCGCAATTTCTGCTGCAAGCTCTTCATCATAAAGCTCATACGGGTTATTTAAATCGTAATCGGGCAATGTTGCCATAGCTAGTATTTCGCCTGTTTTTACATTCATTACAATGCCCGTGCCCCTATTGGCAACATTATGGTCTTCTATTGCATTAGCTAGGTATTTTTCAAGCGTTTGCTGCACAACTTCATCAATTGTTGTAACTATGCTATAACCGTTTTCGGCCGGGTACTCGGCACGGTAATCTCCGTCCATTTCATAGCCCCATGCATTTCTTGCGGTAACTATGCGCCCGGGTGTGCCTGTTAGCAAATCGTTGTAATAAAGCTCAAGGCCTGTTAAACCCACGCCGTCGGCACTTGTAAAGCCCACCACGCTAGACGCCATATTGCTATATGGGTAATATCTTTTTGTATCGGGTTCTAAAATTATTCCACTTACAGGGCCCGCTTTTCCTGCATCTGTGTTATTATACTCGCTCATCCAAAGCGTAATTGCATCTGCCTTGGGCTTTTCAACTTTATTGGCTATAATTTTATATGCGCTGTTTGTGTCTTGCAGTTTTTGCAAAATCTCTTGCGCATCAATTTCCAATATCTCAGCTAATTTCATAGCTACCATATTAATATCAACATTTCTGTTTTTCATATCCGCAGGCGAGGCTACAATTGTCCACACTGTGGAACTTCTTGCGATTACTTTCATATTTGAATCGTAAATTGTACCCCTGTGAGGGCTAATTTCTATATCTGACAGCTGCTGAGATGCAGCTAATTTTTTATATACATCATCATTCACAAATTGAAGCATTACCAAATTATATATTATAAGGCCAAAAATTCCAACACAAAATAGACATGCAGCAAAAATAGCTTTGCCACGCATTGCCGCAGTAACGCTTTTTGAGTTAAGTTCTTTTTTTTCGTGTTTGTATTTCATTAAAACCCCTTTTACATACATGCAATATTATGCACAAAACTATATACAGCCTTTTTCATTTTTACTGTATAAAAAACAATTATCACCGCTGCCTAAAAAAGGCGGTAGTGATAATATTGTATTACTCTAAGGTGCTTATGTATTCCGAAAACTCCAAAACATTTTCATTTGAAAATTTAAACAAATTCACAAAAAATCCTTCGCTACATGTTATATCGCTAATATTTTCCCTTTGCACATAAACAATTTGATTAAAATCTTTTTTAACAAGGCCCAGCTTTGTTGTTGCATATATTTCAACATCTTTTAAATTTGTTCGCATCTCAAGCTCGTTAGTTAAAAATTCATTGTCGCTTTTAAGCATTAAAAGTGTTTCTTCTTGCTTATCAATTTCACCGCTAAGTGCTATACTTTGCGCTTGAACATATAAAACAGCACACATGAGCATAACAAGTGTTATACACATTAACATAAATTGAACTGTTCTTGATATATTTCTTATTTTAGCTTTTTTTCTTTTGCTCGATGTAACAACCCTAACTTCGGGTTTTACTCTTGGGCTTATCTCTACTATTTCACGAGCACTCATATTATTAGCTCTTTGCCGCATATAACACTCCTTTCCGCTGCTTTATTCAGCTACTATATAACAGGCAATTTATTTTGCCTAAAATTAAAGTTTTTCAATAATTCGTAATTTTGCACTTCTCGCCCTAATGTTATTTTGCAATTCTTCTTCATTTGCTATAATTGGCTTCTTACTAATGGCTTTTGCTTTTGCACTACCGCCACAAACACAAACGGGAAACTCAGGCGGGCAAGTGCAAGCCGTTTGCCAGCTTTTAAACAGTTGTTTTACAATTCTGTCTTCAAGCGAATGAAAAGATATTACACAAAGGCGTCCTTGCGGTAAAAGCATATCAAATATATTCTCCAAACCCTCTTTTAAAACTGTTAGCTCTTCGTTAACCGCAATTCTAAGCGCTTGGAATGTTTTTCTTGCAGGGTGTTTGTTTTTGCGCCTCACGGCCGCCGGCAAAGCTGCATGAATACATTCCATTAGCTGAAAACTTGTTTCAAACTGTGTGTTTTGCCTGTATTCAACTATTTTTCCTGCTATATTCCAAGCATACGCCTCTTCGCCGTAATGCTTTAATATATCTGCAATTTCTTGCCTTTCATAGCTGTTTAAAATATCTGCCGCTGTGCGCCCGTTTTGGCTCATGCGCATATCAAGCGGAGCATCTTCGTTATAGGTAAAGCCTCTTTCGCTTGTGTCTAGCTGATGCGATGAAACGCCTAAATCTAAAAGTGCACCGTTAATTTTTTCTACACCAAACGGTTTTAATGCCGTTTTTGCATCTCTGAAATTGCTGTTTACAACTTGCGCGTTTAAGCCCTCTAAACGGCGTCTTGCAACGATTATAGCTGTAGGGTCTACATCTAGGCTATAAAGCATACCTGTTTTTAACTTTTGCGCAATATGAAAAGAATGCCCGCCGCCTCCGGCAGTGCCATCTATATATATTCCGTTTTCTTTTATTGCAAGGCCGTCTATACACTCTTTCAACAATACCGGTATGTGCTCAAAAGATATATTATTGCTCACTTTACAGCTCCAATTCTTGCATTAAATCAACAATGTTAACTTTGTCAATTTCTTTTTTGCGTTTTTGCCATATTTGAGTGCTCCAAATTTCTGCATGCTCGCCCATTCCCAGTATTGATACATCTTTGTCAATTTTTGCATCGTCCCTTAGCGTTTGCGGCAGTAAAATGCGCCCTTGCTTATCCGGCGCCACCGTAACAGCGGAAGTAAACAAATAAAGCTGTGCCTGCCTAGCTTTACCATACCCTTTATCTCGCAGCATTTGCACCATCTTTTCCCATTCAGTTTGAGAAAATGCAACTAGGCTGTTATCCATCCATTTAGTAACGGTAAATGTTTCGCCGAAATACTCCCTGAACTTCGGAGGAAAGTTGAACCTGCCTTTAACATCTATCGCATATTGATAAGAGCCAAACAGCATTTTGCTCACACCTTTCCGCAATTCAGGCCCAAATTAAAACAGTAATATTAGGCTTAAAATTTACCCACTTTAAACCACAATTACCCACTTTCACCCACTTAGATGAATTTATTATACACAAATGCACTTATAATTGCAATAGTTAAATGAATATTTTTTTAACAAATTTAGTTATTTCTAATAAAAAAGCACATTGTTACATCTAATACTTGGCCAATGTAACAACGCGCTTTTTTTGCAAAAACATGAATTATATTAAATTTGTGCTCATATATTTTTATGAGGTGGTTTTATGTTTCAAAATTACAACAACAGAAAAAGGCGAAAATTTAAAAAATATTGTTTTTGTGCAATTATTGTAATTTCTGCGCTTTGCCTTTTTCATGGCTTTAGCACAAGTAAAGATGATTACAATGAATATGCTTTACCTGTAGACGCTTGGGGCTTAAGTTATCAAGGCGCAAGTGCTGTGCCTGTGCCTAATATGAGCGCCCAAGAGCTTTTAAAGCACAGCGCTTATTTTTACAACCCAAACGGTGATAAGAAAATATATTTAACTTTTGATTGCGGTTATGAAAACGGCAACACTCAAAGCATATTAGATACTCTTAAAAAGCATAATACACACGCAACGTTTTTTGTTGTTGGCCCTTATGTTAATGAAAACACCGACTTGCTTTTGCGCATGGTAAACGAAGGGCATGCTGTGGGCAACCACACTTATAGCCATCCGGACGTTAGTGAAATGTCTTTACAAGCGTTATCTGAGGAGCTCACAAAGTTAGAAGATGCATTTTACAGTGCAACCGGTAGCGAATTACACAAATATTTCAGGCCACCCGAGGGCAAATTTTCAGACGAGAGCCTGCAAAACGCAAAGCAATTAGGGTATAGCACAATTTTTTGGAGTTTAGCTTATAAAGATTGGCTACAAGATGCACAGCCAACAGAGCAAGAAGCATTTTCTAAAATACTGCCCAGAATACACGATGGAGCTATTTTACTGTTACACAACACCAGTGCTACAAATGCACAAATTTTAGATGAACTTCTAAGTGAAATAAAGCAAATGGGTTATAGTTTTGCACCATTGAGTGATTTAACAGCATAACACGAACGGAGAACAGCATGAACAAAACACATAAACATATAATTATTACAAATGCCATTTTAATAATTGCCTTACTTGTTTTTACAGCTTGTTCAAAGCCATTTGTACAAGAGCCCTCTTTGTTTTGGGATTTTACACAAACACAGGAGATTATACAGGCAAAAGATATTCACACTATTGCAATTGATGCGGGGCACGGCGGTATGGACACAGGCGCAGGCGGAATTATAGAAGAAGTATATGTCACGGAGAAAACAGCGGACTATTTATTCGATTATTTAAAAAGCGACCCACATTATAACCCCATAAAAACCCGAGAAAACGGCGAGGATTTATCTAATACAGATAGAGCGCAAAATGCAATGAACGCAAATTCTCATCTTTTAATTAGCATACACGCCAACAAAGACAGCCATTCTTCTTCATTTGGCTTTGAATGTTATGCCATCCCACCCGGGCGAGACTTGCACGAGGAATCTCTTTTATTTGCGCAAAATATAGCTGCAAGAATGCAAGAAGCCGGCAATAGGCTTAGGGGCGAAACAGGTGTGAGGTATATGTACTATATTAACCACAATAAAAAAATAGTAGATAGCACCGACGAGCAAATTAGAGATAACCAAAGCTTTGGTATTTTAGAAAAAGCATCATGCCCGGCTGTTTTAGTAGAGCAGTGTTTTTTATCTAACCACAGCGATGTTGATAGCTGGGCGTCTGACGAGGGCTGTAAGAAAAGCGCTTTTGCCTATTATTTGGCCATCTGCGATTATTTCGGCACAGAGCCTTTAAATGATGCTGATTTTGCATAATTTTAAACAAAACCATTTTTTAATCACAAACTAAAGCGCACAAACTACATACAGTTAAACTTACATCTTGTTTTTATTAAATATGAGCAATATTACAGTATTAATTCCTTTAATTGAAACAAAAAAACGCTTAATGTGGTATATCCCTACATTAAGCGTTTTTTGTTTTTTTTATTATAAATGGCAACTTATTATTAATATTACATTATAAAAATAATTAAGTTAGTTTAAAATGCTAAAATTATTCCGCCGTCATTCGCATAAACGGACGAAAGGCCTGCCGTTGGCACAGAAATAACTTCTTTCACACTTTCACATTTTTCCAAAAGATCTTTTTTAACATCAGCTGCTCTTTCAACACAATTGCAGTATGTGAGCACCACTGTTAAGCTTTTTTTCGCACAACTTTGTGTTTCTTTAACAACAATATCTACAAGTTTTGCCAAAGCTTGTTTAGTACCTCTAATTTTTTCTATGCAAATTATTTCACCCTCGCCGTTTTCAGCCATTATAGGGCGTATATTAAGCATACTGCCAACAAGGCCTGCCGCTTTTGTAATTCTTCCGTTTTTAACAAGCGTGCTTAAATCTTCGAGCACAAACCTAGTTTTCATATTTTTAGCAAATTCATCAACTATAGCAACTATTTCTTCAAAGCTTTTGCCTTTATTTATCTCTTCATATAACACTATTGCTATATTAGTTTCACCGGCAGAGGCCGACTGTGAATCTATTACATGTATTTTTTTATCGGGGAATTCTTCAAGCACCATTTCTTTTGCAACAACAGCAGAATTATAGCTTCCCGATAATTTAGAGCTTAATGCAATAACAAAACTTTCATCTGCTTGCCTTAAATGCTCTGCAAATTCTTCAGGCGAAGGGCACGCCGTTGCAACAGCTTTTTTACTTCCCTTTATTGTTTCAAGCAAACTTTGAAGGTCAATATTCTTATCATCCACAAACTGTTTGCCATCAACATCTATTTTAAACGGCACATGCTTAACTTGCATAATATTTTGAAGCGCCGGTGTTAAATCGCAACTGCTATCTGCTATTATTTGTATTGCCATTTTATTCTCCATTCTGCCGCAATTTGCGACATATCTCCATTAAATTATTTTTTAGTAATTATAACTTTGCCTTTCAAAACGTGTAAGCCTATTATTTTATTTTCACAATTTTACTAAGCGTTAAACAATTACTTAATTTATATACCTAAAATGCGCTAAAACCTTTAAATAGTACCCAATATTCTCTTATCTAGTTTATTGTACCATTTAGAAACACAAAATGCAATGAATAGCTTGTAAATTTTATTAATATTTGTTAAAATAATTAACAATAATAAATTAATATACACAAATACCGCACAAAAGCAAACACTGCTAAATTTTTTATTGAAAGGATTATACACAAATGAAAAGCGACATTGAAATAGCCCAAGGCGCACAAATGAAAAATGTATATGAAATTGCACAATCTCTAAATATTGATGAGGACTTTATAGAGCCATATGGCAAATACAAAGCTAAAATTGCCTGCACTTTGATTAAAAAATTTAGCAAAAAACAAGACGCAAAACTAATATTGGTAACCGCCATAAGCCCTACGCCCGCAGGCGAGGGAAAAACCACCACAAGTATTGGTATTGCTGATGCTTTACACAAGCTTGGAAAAAACACGGTTCTTGCTTTAAGAGAGCCAAGCCTTGGCCCTGTTTTTGGGGTTAAAGGCGGCGCTGCAGGTGGTGGGTATGCGCAAGTTGTGCCTATGGAAGATATAAACTTGCATTTCACAGGAGATTTGCATGCTATTGGCGCTGCTAACAACTTACTTGCCGCAATAATTGATAACCATATTTACCACGGCAACGCCTTGCAAATAGACCCAAGGCGCATAACGTGGAAAAGATGCGTTGATATGAACGACCGTCAGCTTAGGTTTGTAACAGACGGTTTGGGCGGCGCTGTGAACGGCACACCAAGAGAAGACGGTTTTGATATTACCGTTGCAAGTGAAATTATGGCTATTTTTTGCCTTGCAACAGATTTGCAAGATTTGAAAAACCGCATTTCCAACATAGTAATAGGCTATACTTACGACAAAAAGCCGGTTAAAGCAGGGCAGTTAAACGCTCAAGGCGCAGTGTGTGCGCTTTTGAAAGACGCATTCAACCCAAATTTAGTTCAAACACTAGAGCACACGCCCGCAATTGTGCACGGCGGCCCATTTGCAAATATTGCCCACGGTTGCAACAGCGTTATAGCAACAAAAACCGCTATGAAATTGGGCGATTACGTTGTTACAGAAGCCGGTTTCGGGGCTGACCTTGGCGCAGAGAAATTTTTTGATATTAAATGTCGTTTGAGTGGTTTAAGGCCCTCGGGCGTTGTTTTAGTGGCTACTGTTAGGGCGCTGAAGCACCAAGCAGGTTGCCCGAAAGACAAATTAGGCACTCCCGATTTAAACGCCCTAGAAACAGGCAGTGTTAATTTACTGCGCCACATTGATAATTTAAAAAATGTTTTTGGCATGAAAGTATGCGTTGCCATAAATGCATTCCCCACCGACAGCAAAGAAGAACACAATTTGCTAATAGACATTTGCGAGAAAAGCAATGTTCCTTGTGCTGTTAGCGAAGTATTTGCAAAAGGTGGCGAGGGTGGCATTGAAGTTGCAAATAAATTACTTAAACTTATAGATGATGAACCTACTTGCAATTTGAATTTCAGCTATGACATTAATTTACCGGTTAGTGAAAAAATAAGTACAATTTGCAAAAAAACATATCGTGCAAACAATGTTCTATTCAGCAAAAGCGCACTAACACAAATAGCTGCAATTGAAAATAACGGCTTTTCTGATTTGCCTGTGTGCATTGCTAAAACGCAGTATAGCTTTAGCGATGATGCCTCGCTTTTAGGTGCACCAACAGGTTTTGATATGACGGTTAGAGCAGTGCGCTTAAGCGCAGGCGCGGGCTTTATTGTTGCCATTATGGGCGATATTATGACAATGCCGGGCCTACCTAAAAAGCCTGCCGCAGAAAACATAGACGTTGACGAAAACGGGGTTATAACAGGCCTTTTCTAATGCAAATATAAATAAGCTTTAACTAATATAATGCCGCTAAACGCGGCATTATATTACTATGTTCTTTTAGCTTCTTATAATAACTAAAAAACCATGAAAGGCTTTTTCAAACGCAAAACAACAAAATGTATGATTAAAAAAAACAAACTATTAACCGCATTTAAAGCAATAAGTATTTTTTCGCTTTTAGCAACAATAATCTCATATGCCTTAGCTGTGGAAATAGCAGGTTCATCTTCTATTTCCCTTTTATTATATGTGTTTTTGTTGCTATTGGCTTTGCCTTTTTGCGGCTATTTTATCCTGGGGAAATTTGTTAACTTTAAAGACGACTTTCTCTTGCTAATTTGTTCATCACCCTTGGGAATTGCCGTTTTATTTTTAAGTTATATTATTTTACAGGCTTTAAATATAAATATATTATGCGCTGTTCCCTCAATTGTTTTTGGGCTTTTAGGCGCGCGTGAATTTTTCAAAAAAACTAAGTTTTTACTATTTAAATTAAATGCACAGCGCTGTATATTAATTTTATCGTTTTGCGCTTTTATGCTTTTCTATTTATTTATGGGCATATTTTCCTTTGCTAAAGTTTCACAAATAGGAACATTTTTATACCACCAAGATATGTTTTTCAGCGTGGGAAATGCAGCAAGTGTATATAACGGTTTTCCTTTTGAAGATATGCGCCTTGCCGGCACAAGCTTAAATTACCATTTTTTAAATGATGTTAGCGCAGGTTTATTAGGCTATTCCCTAAGCATACCTGCTTATGATGCTCTTTGTTTTTTTTACTACCCTTCTATAGCGTGCCTGTTTTTTTGCTCTATATATAAATTCTGCACTCTAATATGCAAAAACAGAATTTTATGCTCATTTGCCCCGGTTATATTATACTTTGTAAACTTTAGCAATTCCATGTTATTGTACGATTATTTTGTAAATATGAACGGGCAAGGCTCTTCAACATTTATCGCGCTAAGCTTTGCAATATTATTTTTTACAATATATAAGCAGCAAAAAATTAGCATTATAAATATTCTATTAATTTTTATTTACGCTATTGTTTTAACTTTATTTAAAAGCACTGTTGCCGGTATTGTTTTTGCAGCTTTAATGTGCGCCGGCATTGTGCATTTTATAGTACACAAAAAAAATTACACTGCAATATTTTACAGTGCAATTTCATTATTAGGTTTTTTTGCAGTATATATCACAGTGCTTTCAAAGGCAACAAACAATTTAGTATTTGTAGGCATTGAGGTGCTCCCTGCGAGCCTTAAAGCTGCATTTGTTTCAACGCCGTTAATCATTTTATTTTTTGCAATTTGCGGCATTTATGCACTTATAAACATTAAAAAACAAAGCTTTTTAAACTTGTTTTGTTATGCTGCAGTCTTTGGTGGAATTTTAGCCTTTTGCTTATATGCGCATTATTCAGCTTCGCAGAACTATTTTTATTTTATCGCTGTTCCTTTTGCTATTTTTGCGGTTTTACCTACTGTTTTAAGCTTTTGCAAACAAAGAAAAGCTGCTTTTGTTTTAATTATTTCATCTTGCGTTATTTGCGCTTTGTTTAGCATTGATACTCTTGCCATATACAGCTCAAACGGTGTGCGCGCCCTATTAAACATTTACGGCGTTGTTAGCGACCCTTACGATGAAAGCTATATAACGGCTTACGATGAACAGGCTATGGTTTGGCTGAGGGATAACTCTTTGCAAGACGCAATTTTTGCAACGAACAGAAACAACAAATATAAAGCATCCGGCGATGGTATTTTCCACTACTACACCGCAGTTAGCCAGCGAAGAGCGTTTATTGAAAGTTACCGCTACACCATGGATTACAGCGCCATGTATGAAGAAGTGCGCCGAAGGCTAGAGAATGTTAGCGATGAAATTTTTTATAACTTAAGCGAAGATGATGCATTTGAACTTGCAAAAAAAGAAGGCATTAACTATTTAGTTATTAAAAAGACAATAAGCAACCCCGAATTTAAAAACAATATAGTTTATGAAAACGAAGAAATAATAATACACAAAATCGATTGATTTATTTCTGATTTTTGCGATATTCCAAATAGCTTTCCAAAATTATCGTTGCTGAAACAGCATCGATAATTTTTTTGCGCTTTTTGCCATAAGTGCCGTTTTCGCTCAATATATTAGCGGCGCTTATTGTTGTGCGGCGCTCGTCGTAAAGCGTAACGGGTATTGTTATTATAGCGCCAATAATATCGGCAAGTTTACGGCATTTTTTAGCTCTGTCTCCCTCGGTGCCGTCCATATTAACCGGCAGGCCTATTACAAGCATACCTGCATCAAACTCTTTTGTTGCATGCACAATTTTTTCAGCCGTTTTTGCCATGCTTTTTTCTTCAATAACCCCCACAGGGCTTGCTAAAAACTCTGTGCGGTCACATACGGCAACTCCTGTTCTCACATCGCCGTAATCTATAGCCATTATTTTCATTTTATACTCCGTTTCTTTTTTAAGGTTACAAAGCTAATAAATTTTCATTAGCTTTTAACACATTTTTTGACAAATATTTTAACGCCATAATATTATAATAAATTACAAATAAATTATAATAAAGGCTGTGATAATTTGCTAACATTCAAACACAAAATACAAGATAAATTTGGTTTTCACGCAAGGCCAATTGGCCATTTAGTAAAACTGGTGCATGATGTACCTTGTGAAGTTACTGTTGAAACTTGCATGAAAAAAGCTAATGCTAAAAGCATTTTTTCTTTAATGCATCTTGCTGCAAAGCAAGGGCAAATTTTAACTGTAACTTGTAAGGGCGAGCAAGAAATGCAAACACATAATTTGCTTTTAGAATTTTTTAGCAAGAATATTTAATTTTCCTTTGAAGCCATTCATACATAAATACTAAACCAAATATAAAAATCGCAATAAATATAGGGTATACATTAAAGCTAATATTTCTTCCTATAACCCCAAAAAGAGCAGGCATTGTTAATGTTCCAGTGTATGCCATTGCCATTTGAACGCCTGTTACTGATTGTGAATTTTCAATACCAAAATTATATGGCGTTGAATGAATAATGCAAGGAAAAACAGGCGCAGAGCCAAACCCAATTAACGCAAGCCCAAAAAACGCCATAATATCGCTTAATGGTAGTAGTAGCACAATAACGCCCAAAGCCATTACCACACAGCCTGCTCTTATCATTTGTTTATCGCTGTATTTCATTGCGATAAAGCCGCATATTCCTCTGCCAACTGTTATACCAAGGTAAAAAAGTGCCGCAAAGCTTGCCGCAAGTTCAGGCTCTATTGAGCGCACATAAACCAAATAGCTGCTTGCCCAAAGCCCTGTTGTTTGTTCCACTGCGGAAAAGCAAAAAAACGCAATTACTATTTGCTTAACACCATTTATCTTAAAAACTTCTTTTAAAGATAAATTTTTTTGCTTTTCCACATGGCCATCCTCTGAAAACAATTGCACAGAATTAGCCTTGCTCCAAACAGGTTTGCTTATAAATATTAAAGCGCTTAATATGCCTTGAATTACAAACAAAATTATATATCCGCCGCTATACGTTAAATTATTTGTAAGCGCTAAACCCATTATATAAGGCCCTGCAGTAGCACCAAGCCCCCACATGCAATGAAGCCAGCTCATGTGTTTGCTTTCAAAATGTACCGAAACAAAATTATTTAATGCCGCGTCTACACTGCCGGCGCCCAGCCCATAGGGAACAGACCAAAAGCAAAGCACAATAAAATTCGGGCTAAATGCATAACCAATTAAAGATATAGCCGTTAAAACAACACTGAAAAGTGTTGTTTTAAATTCGCCGAGTTTATTTATAATTTTGCCACTGTTAAGGCTTGATATAATTGTTCCCGCAGAAACCAGAATAGTTATAATGCCCATATTTGAAATAGGCACATTGAATTCTTCGCTTATAACAGGCCATGCAGAGCCAAGAACAGCATCAGGCAAGCCCAAGCTTATAAACGATAAATATATAATTGCAAGCAATAAACCAATCATTTTTTAATTTTCCCCCAATAGGCTTTTGCCGCCTGTTCTGTTTTGTTGTTGCCATAAATATAATATTCGGCATCTTTAATTTCATCGGGCAAGTATTGTTGTTTTATCCAATTATTTTCAAATGCATGTGGATATTTATAAAACTGCCCTTTAACTTTTGCATCTGCACCGTCATAATGCTTATTTTGAAGTGTGCGCGGTATTTCTCCGCCTTTACCACTTTGTAAGTCGTGCATTGCACTTGCTATTGCGTTGTATGCGCTATTGCTTTTAGGCGAGGTTGCAAGCAAAATTGCAGCCTGCGCAAGCGGTATTCTAGCCTCAGGCATGCCTAATTGCAAGGCGCTGTCTACACATGCTTTTGTTATTGCAATTGCCTGTGGGTATGCAAGGCCCACATCTTCAGCGGCAATAACCAAAAGCCTTCTGCATGCCGAAAGCATATCGCCGCCCTCTAATATGCGCGCGAGGTAATGAACTGCGGCATTAGCATCAGAGCCTCTTATGCTTTTTTGCAGCGCAGAAATACTATCGTAATGCATATCTGCGCTTTTATCGTAATGCTGAGCTGAGCGCTGTGCAACTTGCTTTACCATATCTGCTGTAATGTTTAAGCTATCGCTGTTTTGTGCGGCAAGCACTGCAAATTCAAAGCTTGAAAGCGCTTTACGCATATCGCCGCCGCTAACTGTTGCAAGAATTTCAAGTGCCTCTTCATCAATGGTAATGCTATGCTCCTCGTTTTCATTTACGCGTAAAAGCGCTCTTTTTAAACCCGTCTTAATGCTTTTTGCATTTAATGGTTTAAATTCGAATACAGTAGAGCGGCTTAAAAGTGCATTGTAAATATAAAAATAAGGGTTTTCTGTGGTAGAGGCAATTAAAGTTACACTTCCGTTTTCTATGCATTCAAGCAAACTTTGCTGCTGCTTTTTATTCAGATATTGTATTTCATCTAAATAGAGCAATATACCATTTTGGCTGCCAAACGTTCCTATTTCAGACAAAATAGATTTAATATCAGCAGTGCCTGCGCTTGTTCCGTTAAGCTTATGCAAGCTCATATTACTGCTTTGTGCAATAATTCTGGCTACTGTTGTTTTTCCAACCCCCGATGGGCCATAAAAAATCATATTCGGTATTCGCCCAGTGTTTATTGCAAGGCGAAAAACCATACCCTCACCCAGCAAATGTTCTTGCCCACATACTTCTTGTAAAGTGCGAGGGCGCAATTTATCTGCTAATGGCTGCATATTAAGCTCCTTTTTACATCAGTATTTAGCCAAGTGCAAAACACACGTTAAAAACTTAATTGTGCATTTTACACTTGGCTTTATAAATTTAAAATTTTTCTATATCCGGTGTGTGTGTCCAATCCGCATGCTTTTTCTTTGCATAATCGTTTTGCAAAAAGAAATCAATTGCGTAAACAAGGCTTCTGTCCCAAAAAGCCCAAACATGCTCTCCTGTCCACTCCATGCGCTTTGCTTTGCTTAAAGGTAATGTGCGCATATATTCAAATATTGCATCATTTTGTGGCTTTATAAGGTATTTCTCATAATCTTCATAGCCGCATGTTACTAAAATTTTCATCTGCTGTTCTTTTGGCAAGCCAGACATTTTTTCAAGCAATTTATATATACTCTTATCGTCCGGCATTTTTTGGGAACCGCCTTTAAAAAACTTACCCAAAGCTTGCATATTAGGGTCTTGTATTTTTTCGCTTGCCAAATCCAAATCCAGCGCACCCGAAAAAGATGCACAACCGGCGTATAAATCAGAGCGAGTTAAGCCTAAATACATAGCGCCATAACCACCCATAGAAAGCCCTGCTATGAAATTATTTTCTCTTTCCATTGGAAATTTAAATATGCGCGATAGCAATTTGGGCATTTCCTCTGTAACAAATGTTTTATATGCGCCCAAAACAGAATCTTGATAAAAAGAGTTTTGGCAAGATGGACATATTAAAAATATGCCATTATCCGCTGCATATCTTTGCGCTGATGTCATATTAAACCAATCTCTTCCGCTTCCTGAATAGCCATGCAGTAGCGTTAATGTAGCTTTTGCTTCGCAGCCTACAATTTCGGGCAAATCATGCGGGGTATAAATTGAAATTTCAACATTAGACCTTAAAAGTTCGCTGTGTAATGTACATTGAATTAATGCCATATGCTATCCCTCATTATTATTATTCGTAAAGACTAAATTTATTTGTTAAAGCAAGAGCTGCTTTTTTTGTTTGCTCTTTTGTATTTTCAAAATCAAAAATAGTGTCTGCAATCATTTTCGCAATTTGTACCATTTCCTCTTCACCAAAGCCTCTTGTTGTAACCGCAGGTGTTCCTATGCGCACGCCACTTGTTACAAACGGAGACTCAGGGTCGTTTGGCACTGTGTTTTTATTTGTTGTTATATTAACTTCATCAAGGCGTGCTTCAAGCACTTTACCTGTAACGCCTGTGCCCCTTAAATCAATTGTCATTAAATGGTTATCTGTGCCGTCTGAAACAATTTTAACATTATTCTCTTTAAGTGCTTTTGCAAGCGCCTTTGCATTTTTAACTATGTTTTGTTGGTAAACTTTAAAGTCATCTTGTAGCGCTTCACCAAAGCAAACAGCCTTTGCGGCAATGGTATGCATTAAAGGGCCGCCTTGTGTGCCCGGGAATATAGCTTTATCTATTTGCTTTGCAAATTTTTCTTTGCAAAGTATCATGCCGCCTCTTGGGCCTCTTAGTGTTTTATGTGTTGTTGTTGTTACAATGTCTGCATGTGGGAACGGCGAATTATGCAAGCCGGCTGCCACTAAACCTGCAATGTGTGCCATATCTACCATAAAATATGCGCCCACATTTTGTGCAACGCTTGCAATTCTTTCAAAATCAATTTCTCTTGAGTAATTTGATGCACCGGCAACTATCATTTTTGGTTTATGCTCTTTTGCTTTACTCTCTAAATCAGCATAATCCAAATACCCGTTTTCATCAACGCCGTAAGCTATAAAATTATAGTTTTTTCCGCTCATATTAACAGGGCTACCGTGTGTTAAATGCCCACCGTTAGATAAATCCATTCCAAGTACTGTGTCGCCAACTTCCAGCAATGCGAAATAAGCTGCTAAATTAGCCTGTGCACCTGAGTGAGGCTGTACATTTGCGTGTTCAGCGCCAAAAAGTTTACAAGCGCGCTCTATAGCAATATTCTCAACAACGTCCACACATTGGCAGCCGCCGTAATATCTGCGCGAGGGGTAACCCTCTGCATATTTATTTGTTAAAACGCTACCTAATGCCGCCATAACTGCAGGCGACACCACGTTTTCCGAAGCAATAAGCTCTATATTATTGCGAAGGCGTTTTAGCTCTTCATTCATTGCATTGCCCACTATTGGGTCTGTGTTTGTAACAAAACCTATTGCGTCCATTAAATCGTTATACATATTTACCCCCAAATATTTTTATATGATAATATTATAGTGCAAATTTTAAATTTACACAATACCAATATGGCAAATTTACGCAAAATATGTTATAGTTTATAGTAGAAAAACATATTTCATTTATTTGCGTTAAAAGCTATTATTCATACAAATAGCGCAATTATTTTTTCATAGAACCATGGAGGGCTTATGCGCACAAAAAAAGATGCCGTTTTAATTATAGAGCGCTTAAAAAAAGAATATCCTATTGCACTGTGCTCGCTTGATTACGAAAAAGCATGGCAATTACTTGTAAGCGTGCGGCTTTCAGCACAATGTACCGATGCAAGGGTTAACATAGTTACAAAAGAATTGTTTGCTAAATACAAAAGCTTAAAAGCACTTGCAAATGCCACGCCACAAGAAATAGAAAACATTATACGCCCGTGTGGGCTTGGAAAAAGCAAAAGCAAAGATTTACACGGCATGGCAAATATGTTAATAAACAAATTTAACGAAACCGTGCCAAAAGAAATGGACGAGCTTTTATCTTTACCGGGCATAGGCAGAAAAAGCGCAAATTTAATAAGAGGCGATGTTTACAATTTACCCGCCGTGGTTGCAGACACCCATTGTATACGCATTGCAAACAGAATTGGCTTTGTGAAAGATATTAAAGACCCGCTTAAAGTTGAAAAAGAGCTTGTGCGTGTTTTACCTCCTGATGAAAGTAACGACTATTGCCACCGCTGTGTACTGCACGGTAGGGCTGTGTGCACCGCTAGAAAAGCTATGTGTGATATTTGCTGTATTGCAGATATCTGTAACACAGGCAAAAAGTTCAAATTAAAATAAAGCTATAAATAAAACATTAGTGCAAGCGTTAAAACGTGAATTTTAACGCTTGCACATTTTTGTGTTTTTATTTTTTTAGCCGATAAAACAAACTCACAAAAACTACTTTTTGCATGCGAGTGAATTACCAAAAGCGTAACATATATATTTGCCGAAATTGAAACGTGTAATGCCACACGAAACTTATATTTTAGCAACAAATATATTTTAAAAGTACATATAAACTTGGCAAGGTATCATACCGTTATAAAGCTTTCTGCGCCTATTTGCGGTTTTGCCAAAATAATGCTCAAAATCTGCATCTGCTGTTATAATATACGCGCTTTTTATTGGGCTTTCTCTCAGGCGCTCACCTAAAACTTTAGCAAGCTCCTTTGCCTCGTGAACATCGCCTAAGCGCTCACCATACGGTGGGTTTGTGAATATTATGCTCCTTTGAGCCGGTGTAAAATCTTTAACATCGTTAGTTATGAATTTACACTTATTATCAACGCCGGCAAATTTAGCGTTCATTTTTGCAAGCTCAATCGCCTGGGGGTCAATATCAAAGCCTATGCCTTCAAATTCAGCGTCTCGTTTCACTTCTTCAAGTGCTGCTTTGCGTGCGCTTTCCCAAATATTCTTTGGCAGAAAACTATAATTTTCGCCTGCAAAGTGCCTGCGTAAGCCCGGCGCCATATTCATAGCTTTCATAGCGGCTTCAATAATTAATGTTCCGCTACCGCAAAATGGGTCTTGCACCAGCGAATCGCTGTAAATTCTGCCTAAGTCAACTATAGTTGCCGCAAGCGTTTCTTTTATAGGCGCAAGCGTTGAATTACGGCGATAACCCCTTTTGTGCAGCCCTGCGCCGGATGTATCGAGCATAATTTGAGCAATATCTTTTCTTATTGAAAACCTAATTTTATATTTTACGCCGCTCTCGGGTAATGTATTCACATTGTGCCCACGCTTCATGCGCTCAACAACTGCTTTTTTTACTATGCTTTGACATGCCGGCACGCTTGAAAGTGCACTGGATAAGCTACTGCCTTTAACCGGGAATTCAGCATCTTTTGGCATTAAATCTTCCCAAGCTATTTCACTTACAGCGTCAAAAAGCTCATCAAAGCTAAGCGCTTTAAATGTTTTAAGCACAATAAGTATGCGCTCTGTGCACCTTGTGTGTAAATTTGCAGCGGCAATAATGCTTTCATCGCCCTTAAATGATATTCTGCCATCGGTTATTTTTACATCCTGTGCGCCAATGCGCTTAAAGTCGAAAGCTGCAGCGCTCTCTGTGCCAAAATAGCAAGGCGCTATTAAATCAAATGTCAATGTTCTCTCCTCTATTTTTAATTTTGAATTATGTGTATAAATTAATAAATTGAAGGGCGAGCTTATTGGGGCTGTTGACAAAGTCGCCTTTACAAAAAGCGCCGGCAAAATTTCCGTCATATGTCACAAAATGCTCATTAATACACACAGTATTGCTTGCGCTTTTTGTTTAGTCTGACAAAAAATTTGCTATAGTTTTTGCAAAGTCTTTGTTTGTCAACAGCCCCTTTTTGCTCGCCCTTCTTTAACACATTATTGAATTCCAAAATTATCTGCTATTACGTATACATTTTATTTTTCAGGTATTAATACACCATAAAAGCCGTCTTTACGCTTATAAACCAGCTGAATTTCATCTGTGCTAGCATCTCTGAACAAATAAAAGCTGTGGCCTAGCATCTCCATATTTAAAATTGCTTCTTCAACGCTTGCCGGTTTGCATGAAAAACGCTTTTCGCGAATAATATTGTAATCATCTTCTTGCTTAAAATCTTGCTCGTAGCTATCGAAAACCTCAAAATTATGTGCGGTTTTACGGTCTTGCAAGCGTTTGCGGTTTTTAACAATTCTGCGCTCAAGCAAATCTACGGCGTTATCAAATGCATCTTCCATTTTTTGCGCTTCTTTCTCAGCGCGATATGTGAAGCTGTGGTCTCGAACGGTAACTTCAACCGTTTGCCAATCTTTTTCAACCGTTACAGTAACATTCGCTGTAGCATCGCTTGAAAAAAATTTCTCCAGTTTTTCAAACCTGTTTTCTACTCTGTCTTCAAATGCCTGTTTTAAATTAACTTTACGTCCAACGCATGTTATTTTCATACTGCAAGCCTCCTTATGCAAAATATGATATTTAGAATATCACTTTGCTATTCTATTTAAAGTATAGCACAAATAAAATTTATCCGCAACAAAAAACATGTAAAAAACAACAAAACATCGAAATAATTTTAAAAATATATGTTCATTATTTTTAAAGGACCGGTAAATTTAATTTTTTTGTGCTAATGCAGCATGCTAAAAATTTTTACTTTTTATTTTTTTGCATAAATTTATATTCGGTTTTATTCCTAATTCTTGTTATGTTTTTTCTGTGCAAAAATATAACAAATGCCGCCATTATCAACGAACATATAGTTGAAAAAATATAATTTTCACCCGTATAGAAAAAATAAGCGAATGTAAAAATTGGGTAAGCGACAGCGCAAGCAATACTGCCAAGAGACACCATTTTGCTTGGCAAAAACGCAATAAAAAACACAATTGCTAACGGAACTATTAACAAAGGCTCTATTGCAATTATTGTACCGGTTGATACTGAAACCGCTTTTCCACCTTTGAAACCGAAATACACAGGGTAAACATGCCCTAAAATGGCAAAAAATGCGCCGATATATGCACCGAATACAGGGTGCAACCCTGCAAAGCTCTCTATGATTATTTTTGAAATTACAACTGCTAATATGCCTTTTCCTATATCCCCTGCAAATGTTGCAATTGCCGCTTTTTTACCAAAAGTGCGCAATATATTAGTCATACCTGCATTGCCCGAGCCAAATGTGCGAATATCTTTTTTATAAAAAACTGTAGAAATCACAATAGAAAAGCTAATTGATCCCAATAAATAACTTATTAATGCGCAAATTCCAAAATATAATATTATAGTTGGCATTAAAATCACCCCACAAATTAATTTTTTCTAGTTTTCGCCGCGCTCTCTTAGCACCATTCTGATAGGTGTTCCTGTTAGACCAAATGTATCCCTTATTTGGTTTTCTATATAGCGCTGGTAAGAGAAGTGGAACAGCCCCTTTGTATTGCAAAAGCAAACAAAAGTTGGCGGCCTAGTAGATATTTGCGTAATGTAGAAAATTTTAAGACGTTTGCCTTTATCGCTGGGTGGTTGAACCCTTGCAGTTGCCCGAGCAAGCAGTTCGTTAAGCATACCCGTGGTTATGCGCATAGCGTTTTGGTCGTCTACCGACTTTATCATCTCAAACAGCTTATTTACCCTTTGCCCTGTTTTTGCGCTAATGAATATAAACGGCGCATAAGACATAAAGCTAAAATCGTCTTCAAGAATTTTTTGCCAATTTTGCATAGTTTTATCGTCTTTTTCTATGCAATCCCATTTGTTAACAGCTATAATACATGCCTTGCCTTGCTCGTGGGCAAAACCTGCCACTTTAGAATCTTGCTCGGTAAAGCCCACGGTTGCGTCTATCATAATAACGCAAACTCGCGCTCTTTCAACTGCTGCAAGGCTTCTTAAAACACTGTAGCGCTCAACACCTTCATCAACTTTTCCTCTTTTTCGCATACCTGCTGTGTCAATAAAGGTAAAGCTGCCATATTCGTTATCTATGTCGCTGTCAACAGCGTCCCTTGTTGTGCCGCTCTCGTTTGAAACTATCATCCTGTTTTCGCCGAGAATATAGTTTACAAGGCTGCTTTTGCCAACATTCGGGCGCCCTATAACCGCAACGCTTATTCTATCGCCCTCTTCTTCGCTTTCCTCTTGTGCATTTATATGCTTGCAAATTTCATCTAATATATCACCTGTGCCGTGCCCGTGAACAGATGAAACCGGGTAAGGCTCGCCTAGGCCAAGTGAATAAAACTCGTACAATTCTGCAGGTGGCTCGCCCAGTTTATCTATTTTATTCACTATCAAAACAATAGGTTTTCCGCTTCTTATAAGCATATTTGCAATTTCGCTATCATGCGCTGTTACGCCGCTTTTAATATCTGTTACAAATATTATTGCCTGCGCCATTTCAATGGCAAGCTCTGCTTGCATACGCATATGCGCTAATATTTCATCGTCTGTGTGCGGCTCAATACCGCCTGTGTCTACAAGTAAAAAATTGTTATTTTGCCACTCGCAATCGGCATAGAGCCTATCTCTTGTAACACCGGGCGTATCTTCAACAATTGCAAGGCGCTTGCCAATTAATTTGTTAAATAAAGTAGATTTGCCCACATTTGGGCGCCCTACAACCGCTACAATCGGTTTTGCCATATGTTCCCCTTTCTCTTTGCGTGTAAGTTCATTATATACTTACTTTTTTAAAATCACATCTAAAACTTTTCCGCCTTCAATCGGTAAAATTTTAACGTCGGTTGAAAGTTCTCTTTTTAAATAATCCAGTGTAATATTATCTAAAAACATATCTTGCTCTTCCCTAAGCATATTCTCGGGAATTAACAAGTTTTTGCTAATAAGCTTGCCTTTACACTGATTTATAATATCTTCGCCTGTTAAAAGGCCTGTTACATTTACATTGCCGCCAAAAAAATCATTTTTAACTGCGTGAACTTTTATTTTAATTTGAGGAAATTTAAAACTAATTGCCGCACAAAGCCTTTTTATTAGCGGCGCTGTAATTTCCCCTGTAACAACATCATATTTTTTGAAAAATAGCGGTGTTTTCGCAAAGTGCAATGCATATAAAAATTCCGTATGCAGTTTTCGCCACATTCCAACGCCATTTTCAATTTGTGCAAAATCTTCATAAAAAGCCATGCTTGGCATGCGCTTTTTTGCTAATATATAAAATTCATCCGATGGATACACAAGCCTTTTGCCATATTGCTGTAAAAACTTTTCGCCATAGCTTTCCAGTATTTTAAGCGTGCTTTTTGCCGTTTGCTCATCAAAAGCTTTTACATGGGGCAAATTGTCTCTATATTTAGTTAAACCCGGAGGTATTACGGCAATGCTGTTTGCATAAGGGTATAAGCTGCCTAATTTTTCAAGGCTTTGCTTTAAGTCTTCCCCGTCATTCACACCGGGGCACAGTACAATTTGAAAATTCATAACTATGCCGGCTTTGTGAAATTTCTGTATATAACTTAAAACTTTACCTGCCCGTGGGTTTTTCATCATTTCAACGCGTATGGTTTCATTTAATGTATGCACGGAAATATTTATAGGTGATATACGCATTTTAATAATGCGCTCAACCTCTTTTAAAGTTAAGTTTGTAAGCGTTATATAATTGCCGAACAAAAAAGATAGCCTTTCATCGTCATCTTTAAAATAAAGGTGTTCTCTTAAGCCTTTTGGCAATTGGTCTATAAAGCAGAATATGCATTTGTTTTTACAACTATGCTTTTTATCTATTAAATAAGTTTCAAATTCACAGCCCAGTGGCAAAAATTCTTCTTTTTCAATTATTTCATCAAAAATTTGCCCGCCTTTTTCATACTTAACTTTTATGCGCGAGCTTTGCGAGTAAAATTGATAATCAAATACATCATTTATACTTTTGCCGTTCATTGACAAAAGCACTGCATTTTGTAAATTGTGAGCACTTGCAGGCGAATTTAACGATGTGCTTTTAACTTTTACAGGCATAGTGCTCCCTCCAATTAATCATCAATTCAAAAATAATTATACAATAAAAATTGAGAAAGGACAACGCCTTTCTCAAAATGATTGGTATAAAAAATGCGAAATGCCGCAAAATACTCGCAATTATGAAATTTAACGGTTTTCATTTTTTACATTTTAAAATTCGCGCAACTACGCTAAGCGGTAATTGTGCAAAAATTGGCATTAATGCCTTTTTAATTAAGCTTGTTTTCTTGCAATAACTTCTTTGCCTTTGTAGAAGCCGCAATTGCCGCAAGCTTGGTGTGGACGAGCATACTCGCCGCATTGTGTGCATTTTGTCAATGTTGGTGCGCTAAGTTTCCACACATTAGAACGACGTTTGTCGCGTCTGGCTTTGGAAACCTTCCTTTTTGGTACTGCCATTATAAAGCACCTCCTCTGTGTGAATTAATCTTTCAGCAGTTGTAAAAGCGGTAACATTCTTTCATCAACACTGTTTTCTTCATCGCCATTACAATTGCAAGGTTTTAATTTGCCACAATATTGGCAAATCCCCGGGCAATCGTCTTTGCATAAAAGAACAGTGGGAATTTCGAGTATAATTTCACTGTACAAGAACTCTTTTAAATCGAGTATTCCGTCAGTTGAAAACGGTAAAAAATTGCCTTCATCGCCACACCATTCTTCATTTTTAACAAAGAATTCACGGTTAAGCACATAAGAGCGTTTGCTATCATTTGTGCATCTGGCGCATTGAAATTCAACATTTACCTCGCAGTGTAAGTTGAGCAAAACCGCACTAGTGCATAGTTTTGCTTTTATTTGTGCATCAATTGGCGCTATAAGTGAATAGGCACCAAAATTTTCACCGGATAAATCAAATTGTAATGTTCTATTATAATTTTCTATTACCCCTGAAAATATTTTGCGAAAATCCAAAAACATGTTACACCTCTGTAGCCGAGCGTATATTATTATACATGTAAATGCTTTGAATGTCAAGCAAATGCACTAAATTAAACTATATCGTATTTTTTAACGCTATCAGGTAGCGCTTTTTCTTCAGCCGATACAGTTACAATCATTTTAACGCCCTCGCCCGAAATTTTATCAAGCTTTTCAAGTAATGCGCCAAGGCCTTCCAAATCGTAATTGCCAAGTTTTAAAATGCCATCGATATATATTTCCACTATGTCGTAATTACCTGCAAGTATGCCTGTAATAAAACCATAAAGCATTTCATATCCGGCAATATTATACTCATCTACATCAATTAAACGCGCTGCATGGTCAATATCGTAAGTAAGCTTCATGCTTTTTTCAATGCATACAATATTGCCCGGTGTTGTTTTTGCCGATGTGTTAATCATTTCGATAAGTTTTTTTGTTTTGCCGGAGCCTTTTCCACCAATAATTAAGTTAATCATATAGATTAGCCTCCTTTATATTACACTTTTCAGTGTTTTTACCTTTATTTTTTCTTCCTTGAATTACCCCAATTTCGCAAGTAATTCCTCTTTTTCTTTTTCAAAGCCGGGTTTGCCTAAAAGCGCAAACATATTTTTCTTATAGCTTTCAACGCCGGGCTGGTCAAACGGGTTTACACAAAGCATATAGCCTGAAATAGCACAAGCTTTCTCGAAAAAGTATATTAAATAACCAACGTTTTTCTCGCTTAAATCGTCTATCTCCAAAACAATATTTGGTACGCCGCCGTCTGTGTGTGCTAAAATGGTGCCTTGCATTGCTTTTTCATTAACAATGCTCATATTTTGGTTTGCAAGGAAATTCAGCCCGTCGAAATTTTCTGTGCTCTCTTTTATATAAAAATCTCTTTTTACAGATTTTATATCAACAACGGTTTCAAACATAATTCTTGCACCGTCTTGAACAAATTGCCCCATAGAGTGCAAATCTGTTGAAAAAACAACGCTTGCCGGGAAAATACCTTTTTGGTCTTTACCCTCGCTCTCGCCAAACAGTTGTTTATACCACTCATTCATCATGGTAAAGTTTGGCTCATAGCAAGCTAAAAGCTCAGTGCTTTTGCCTTTTCTGTGCAAAATATTTCTAAGTGCAGCATAGCGGTAACAGTTATTATCTTCACTAAAAACGCTAAGTTCCTCTCTTGCCTTCGCTGCGCCTTGCATAAGCAAGTTTATATCGCAACCTGCAGCAGCTATTGGCAATAGGCCAACTGCAGTTAAAACGCTATATCTTCCGCCAACGTCATCGGGCACAACAAATGTTTCATAGCCTTGTTTATCGGCAAGTTCTTTAAGTGTGCCTCTCTCTTTATCTGTTGTTGCATAAATGCGGTTTTTAGCCTCGTCTTTGCCATATTTCTCTTCAAGTAGTTCTTTAAACACTCTAAAGGCAACCGCAGGCTCTGTTGTTGTGCCGCTTTTAGATATAACATTAACAGAAATATCTTTGCCCTCGCAAATTTCAAGAACATCGTTTAAAACATCGGCGCTAATTGAATTGCCTACATAATAAATTTGAGGAGTTCCCTTGCATTTATTATTATATAATTGCCCTTTAATTGCCTCTATAACAGCCCTTGCGCCTAAATAGCTACCACCTATACCTATAACAATAAGAATGTCGCTATCGCTTTGAATTTTCTTCGCCGCTTTTTGTATTCTTGCAAACTCTTCTTTATCGTAATTTACCGGTAAATCAAGCCAGCCTAAAAAATCGTTTCCGGGGCCGTTTTTATCGCAAAGCATATTATGCGCAAGCTTTACTTGCTCAAAAATAATTTTCACTTCTTCATCTTTAACAAACGGCTTTAAATATTTTCCATTACACTTAACGCTCATTTTTCAGCTCCCACAATATATTGGCAGTACCCTTTATCATTTAATGTTAAAAAGTACCGCCTTTCATTAATTTATTCCTTATATATACTATATATTACATAGAGCTTACTGTCAAGATAATTACAGTAAATTTACAAAACATACATAGCTTTCAGCAAAAGTGACAATGCCGCTTCAAAATTCATTTTATCAATATTTTGCTGCGCTAATACCGGATATTGCGCTAAAACTTCGCCTTCCAGCGTTAAACTAACCACACCAACTTCTTGCCCCTCTTGTACAGGAGCGCTAATTTGCTCGGGCAAAGTAAAGCTTGCCTTTAAATTTACGCCTTCACCTTTTCTGCACAAAATACCTGATGGCGTTGCATAAATTACAGGCATTTGCCTTTGCTGGCCGCTTTTTACATCAATATATTCAATTTGGTTTTCAAGTATAGGAAAAGGCGCATACTCATATGTTGCAAAGCCATAGTCCAATAAAGATTTCGCCGCTTCAAAACGCTCTTGACTGTTGGACGAGCCTAATACAACCGCAATTAAATCAAGGCCGTCTCTGCTTGCCGTTGCACTTATACAAACGCCTGCCGCATTTGTTGTGCCTGTTTTAAGGCCGGTTATGCCCTCGTACACATTCAGCATTTTATTTGTGTTCACAAGCTGTGTTTGGCCGTCTCTAAGCGAATCTGTCCATATACCCGAATATTCAAGTATAAGTGGATGGTGTAAAAGCGCTTCAGACATAATTGCTACATCCCTCGCCGTTGAAAGATGTGCATCGTCGTGCAATCCACAAGCATTAACAAAGTGAGTGTTTTGCATACCAAGTTCAAGTGCACGCTTATTCATTAGCTCGGCAAATGCAGGTTCACTGCCGCCAACAAACTCAGCAACAGCAACAGCGGCGTCGTTTGCGCTGCTAACGCATATAGCTTTAACAAGCTCATCAAGCGTGAATTCTTCGCCGGGTTCAAGCCAAATTTGGCTTCCTCCCATGCTGGCCGCATGATGTGATATTGGCACAATATCATCAAGCTTTATTTTCCCCGCCTCAACGGCTTCCAGTGTTAAAAGCAGTGTCATAACCTTTGTTATAGACGCAATAGGCACACTTTCGTCGGGGTTTTTCTCATAAAGCACATCGCCTGTTTTAGCAGATACTAAAATTGCGTTTTTGCTGGGCACATCAAAAGTGGGAAGTTCAATGCGCGCAGTATTTTGCCAAGATTCTTGCTGCTGTGAGAATATATTCTGCTGTTCATTTAGCTCTTCTGTTATTAAGGTACTTTGCTCTTGCGAAAATACCGGTATAGTAAAAAACAGTAATAAAATAGCCGAAATCACCCAAGTTAAACATAATTTTTTCATTATATTTGTCCCTCCCTTTTTTAAATTATATGTGTATGCTTGCTGTTTTATCGCCCATTTAGTATAATAAATGAAGAAATATATTAAGAGGTGTAGCTTGAAAGTTTTATTTTATACTTTAGGGTGCAAAGTTAATACCCACGAAACAAACGCTCTAGCGCGTATTTTTTGCGACAACGGCTTTGAAATAGCAGATAAAAATGAAGAGGCAGATGTTTATATAGTGAACTCGTGCACTGTAACTTCCGCCGGCGATAAAAAAAGCCGCCAGTGGTTAAGGCGTGCAAAAAGAGAGCACCCACATGCGGTTACAGTGCTTATGGGGTGTTATCCTCAAGCATTTCAGGCGCAAGCTTGCAGTTTAGAAGAAGCCGATATTATTATGGGAACAAATGCTAAAGGCAAAATTCTTGAACACGTTATGCAATGTTTGCAAACAGGCGAGCGAATAGTAGATATTACTCCACATGAAAAAACAAATGTTTTTGAAGAACTGCCGAATGAAAAGCGCATTGATAAAACCAGGGCTTTTTTAAAAATTCAAGACGGCTGTAACAGGCGCTGCTCTTATTGCATTATCCCTACAGCAAGGGGCAATGTGCGAAGCCGCAAGCAAGAGAATATTATAAGCGAAGTAAAAGCATTAGCAAGTGAAAACTGCAAAGAAATTGTATTAACAGGCATAAATTTATCGTCTTACGGCAAAGATACAAGCACAAACCTTGCTCAAATTGTTGAGGAAATTGCAAAAATAGATGGCATTGATAATATCCGCCTTGGTAGTTTAGAACCAGATTTAATTCATGAAGAGCTTATTAAAAGTTTTGCTAAAACGCCAAAACTATGCCCGCAATTTCACTTAGCACTTCAAAGTGCAAGTAACGCTGTTTTAAAAAACATGAGGCGCCCTTATACAAAAGAGCAGTTTGCACAAGTTGTTAGCAATATAAAAAAACACATACCGCATGCTGTTTTTATAACAGATATAATTGTTGGTTTCCCGGGCGAAACAGAGCAGGATTTTTTAGAAAGTTGCAAATTTGTTGAAGAAATTGAATTTTTAAAAGTGCATGTTTTTAGTTTCAGCCCAAGAAAAGGCACAAAAGCTTTTGATATGGAAAACCAAATTGAAGCGAGCGTTAAAGCTGAAAGAAGCAAGCGTTTACAAAAAGCGAGCGATGAAGTGCGCATTAAAAAAATTAATGAGTTTAACGGCAAAAACACAAAAGTTTTGCTTGAAAAAAGCATAGCCAAACATGTTTTTACCGGTTACACCAGGGAATACATACCTGTTGTGCTTACAGCCAAGGGCTATAACAGCGGCGATATTGCACATGCTGTTTTAGGTGCATTTGACGGTGAGAGATGTACAGGGCGTTTAATTGAAAGCGATTAGTTGCGCTAAAATTTTTACTGTATCAATTTACAAAGCTAGCACAAAAATTATATAATTTCACATATATTATCACTAACAAAAGCCCCTTTAAATTTTGGTGTTTCCAAAATTTAAAGGGGCTTTTTATAATTAAAAAATCAATTAATTGCAATATGCATTATTTACTACTGTTTTGCAATTCGCTGTTTTCATCTTTTCTGTATTTAGATTTGCGCACTTTCGGTTTTTTCGCAGTTGCCAAATATTCTACAACAAAGCACAAGAATACCGCACCTGCGTAACAAATAACATCGCTAATTAAAAAACCAACGCCAAAAATATATGCGCCTATCGGTGTGCCTCTCAACTCTACCAGCCACTCAAAATTCAGTTGCTGTGAGAACTCTATTAGCATTGTTAATATAAGGGCAATAGTAAAATGTGCAGATGGCTTTATATAAATAATTGCCGCAACCAGCCAGTATACCATGCAAGCCCATAGAATATCGGGCAAATATGTGGCTACCACAAACGGCAAATTAGCCGAAAATGCTCTTACAGCAAAACCTGATATGCCAAACAAAAGCATAATAGCAAAATATAATAATCTTTTTTTCACTTTGTTCCTCCGCTTTTAAATAATAATTGTGTATTTAAAATAATATCAAATGTTGGCAATTAGTTTTCTTTTATAAGAAAGCTTTTTTCTAATTGCCAACATTTATTCAATTTATCAAATTATAAGCATTACATTTGCTCTTCTTCGGCTTGTGTCTTTGCTCTTTCATCGGTTACATCTAAGTTTTCACTTGCATCAAATGTAGCGTCAGAATTTTGCATTTCATCGGAATTCACAGGAGCAACTGCGTTTTCTACTTGTTTTTCGCTCTCGTTTGTTGTTTCTTCCTCTTTTTCAAACTCAGGCAATGTTTCGCCATTCATCAGCTTTGTAAACTCTTCGCCGCTTAATTTTTCCCTTAAAAGCAACTCTTCGCTTACTTTATGAAGCTCTGTCATATGATCTTCCAGTATGCGTTTTGCACGTTCATAGCCTGCATCTGTAAGCTTGCGAATTTCATCATCAATTTCAGCCGCAATAGTTTCTGAGTAGTGGCGCCCCGAGCTGAAATCTCTTCCTAAAAATGTTTGGTTTTCATCGTTGCCGTAAACCACTGTGCCAAGGCGTTCAGAGAAGCCATAGCGCGTAACCATAGCCCTTGCAATTGCAGTTGCTCTTTGCAAGTCGTTAGAAGCGCCTGTTGAAATATCTTCAAGCACCAATTGTTCTGCAACACGGCCGCCCATTAGCGTTACAATTTGCTCTTCCATTTGTGTTTTTGTAACATAAGTTTTATCTTTTTCAGGCAAGCTCATTGTGTAGCCGCCTGCCATACCCCTTGGTATAATGGATATTTGGTGCACAGGGTCTGCTGTTTCGCATATATGGTGAGCAATTGCATGGCCTGCCTCATGGTATGCTGTAAGTTTTTTCTCATTTTCGGTAACTACACGGCTTTTCTTTTCAGGGCCTGCCATAACTTTTATGCTCGACTCTTCAATATCTTCTTCAGTAATTGCTTTTTTGCCACGTTTAGCAGCCATAAGCGCCGCTTCATTCACAAGGTTTTCAAGGTCTGCCCCTGTGAAGCCCACAGTAGATTTTGCAATAGTTTTCAGCTCCACATCAGGTGCGAGCGGTTTATTTCTTGTGTGAACTTTCAGTATTTCTTCACGGCCTTTGACATCGGGCAAGCCAACATAAACTTGCCTATCAAAACGGCCAGGCCTCAATAGCGCTTTGTCTAATATATCCGAACGGTTTGTAGCTGCAACAACTATAACGCCCTCGTTTGCGCCAAAGCCGTCCATTTCCACAAGCAATTGGTTAAGTGTTTGCTCGCGCTCATCGTGGCCGCCGCCAAGGCCTGCGCCACGTTGACGCCCAACTGCGTCAATTTCGTCTATGAATATAATACACGGTGCTGTTTTCTTCGCTTTATCGAACAAATCACGCACACGAGAAGCACCAACGCCAACATACATTTCCACAAAGTCTGAACCGGAAATTGTATAAAATGGCACGCCTGCTTCGCCTGCACACGCCCTTGCAAGTAAAGTTTTACCTGTTCCGGGAGGGCCAACTAATAGAACACCATGCGGTATTCTTGCGCCTAATGTGTTAAACTTTCTCTGATTTTTAAGGAATTCCACAATTTCAGATAGTTCTTCTTTTTCTTCATCTGCGCCTGCAACATCTTTAAATGTAGCTTTGCGCCCTGTTTCAGATTGGTCTTTAACTTTCGCTTTGCCCACATTCATTGCGCCGCGCCCGCCACCTTGGGAGTACATGAAGAAATAAAACAGCGCCAGCAAGCCTATCGGTATTAACATCATAGGCAGAACAGAAATCCACTGTGGAACTTCCGTAACCGGTATAAAGTCGTAAACCATTGGGCTGTCGGGATGTGTTTCATCTCTCAGCGCAACATATTCTTCAATATTATCTGCAAAAAACTGCGCATAAGGCAGTTCATAAACAAGCGTTGTTCCTGTTTCAACTTCTTGAGTGCTTGTTTGTTCACCTACCCCCGGCAGCTGAAACAAACTTTGCTGTGAACTTTCATTTTTTATGGCACTTTGAGCGTCTTCACTAATTTCAACACCTTCATCAAGCGTTATTTCCAGCGTTCCCGTCGCCATATCCAAAGTGAATTCTTTTACTTGTGCATTTTCAAAAAAGTCTGCTACTTCGTGATATTTCAAGTTTTGTATATTACCGCTTGTGCTTAAAGCAATAATTAATACTAAAAACAACATTAAAACTATCAAAACAAACAAACCGCTTACATTTTTCGGCTTTCTTATCAAATTTCTTTCACTCCTAATAATTTACTTTTGCGTTTTTACGAATATACTTCCGGTTTCAAAACCCCTATAAACGGTAAATTGCGATATTTTTCTGCATAATCAAGCCCATAGCCAATAACGAAATCGTCAGGTATTGTAAAGCCTGTATAATCTGCTTTCAAATCCCCTTTGCGCCTATCGGGTTTATCCATAAGCGTGGCTATGCGTATAGATTTAGGGTTTCTTCCTTGCAATATCTCTTTAATATAGCTTAATGTTAGCCCTGAGTCTAATATATCTTCAATTACAAGCAAATCTTTACCTTCTAAAGGAATATCTAAATCTTTCACTATTTTAACAACACCGCTGGATTTAACACCGTTAGCGTAGCTGGATATTACCATAAAATCAATATCGTGAGGAACTGTAATTTCGCGCATTAAATCTGCTAAAAACACAACCGCACCTTTAAGCACTGTAACAAGCATTAAGCTTTCACTGTCTTTATAATCCTCATTTATTTGCTTGCCTAATTCTTTAACTTTTTGCTTAATTTCCTCTTCGGATATTAAAACTCTTTCAACATCATCATATAAATTCTTGCTCATCACTAACCTCCGGCGTTTTTATATTTATTTCTATACATTTTTTTGTGTTTTCATCAGGCATTAAACTTTTAGCAAAGCCTAGGCCCAAAGCCCATAAAATTGTGTTTTCATCAGCGAGCACAGGGTTTGTTTGCCTAAGTTCTATGCTGTATTTGTTTTCGCTATAAACTTTTTTAAGCGGTTTTGTGCAATTAGAAAACATCGCGCAAAAATTATCTTTCGCTTTTATCGTTCTAAATATTGCATCTTTTTTTATTTTACCATAATCTGCAATATTTTTTAAGTGATTTTTATTATATTTTTTAAAATTAACTGTTTTTTCACAATTTGTTATATTTATATACAAAATTTTGCCGTTTGGAGCATTGAAACAATATGAATTTTCTATTTCACTTAATGGTAAGCTCCATTTTTCTGTATTTGCACTTTCATTTTCTTCTTTGTGCATTCCAAAATTGTTACCGCTTTGCTCTGATTTTAACTCTCGCACAAAGCCTTGTGAAACACTTACAGTAATATTTTTATTAAGTTCAAGCGAGCCGCTACAGTTTTTTATAGCGGTTTTAAGAACAGAAATTTTACTCTCGCTCGCATCAATATGCTTTGAAATTAACATATGGCAAACTTTAGTTAAAACCGCATCGTGCAATAGCAATAGTTTTTGTGCGCTATAGCCTTTTTCGCCTGCACTGTTTATTATTTCTGCTTGTTTCAGCGCATTATTAGCTTGCTCATCTATATAATCACATGCCTTTTTTGCACTGCTTATAAACCTAGCGAAAGAACTTATCGCTTGCTCGTTTATGCCGGTTAACTTTGGCATAACTTCTAATCTTATTTTATTGCGCGAATAATCAAGCGTTAAATTTGATTCATCTGTGCAAAATTCAATATTATTGCTCTTTAAATAGTTTTCTATATCATCTCTTTGCACATCTAGCAGCGGGCGAATTATGCCCGGCCTACAATAAGGTATACCGCAAGCGCCGTTTAGCCCTGCGCCCCTAGTTATATTTAAAAGCAAAGTTTCAGCGTTATCGTTTTTATTATGCGCTGTTGCAACAACTGCTTTTTCCTCTTTTTCAATTAGCTCTTTAAAAAAATTATAGCGTATATTGCGCAAATTGTTTTCAGATTTATCTAAAAGCATTTCGCTTTGCCAATCTATTGTTTTTTCGTGCATTGCAATATGTTCTTTTTCGCAAAACTGCCTAACGAAAAGTGCATCTTTTAGCGAGGCGTCACCACGCACATTGTGGTTTAAATGAGCCGCTTGCACATTTACATTCAGCCTGTGTTTAACGCTGTTAAGCATATGCAAAAGCGCCACGCTATCTGCGCCGCCCGAGCACGCAACAATAATATTTTTAACGCCATTAAGCATATTATGCTCATTTATTGTGTTTAATATAATTTCACTTATATTATTCATGCACATAATCCACATTTGTAAAGCGAGTGTGTGCACCGTCCCATGATAAATTAACTTTACCTGTTTCACCGTGCCTGTTTTTTGCCACAATACATTCCGCTGTGCTTATATCTGCCTCTTCGCTTTTATCATAGTATGCATCTCTGTATAAAAACAGCACAACGTCGGCGTCTTGCTCTATAGAACCCGAGTCGCGCAAATCGCTTAAAACAGGGCGATGGTCTGCCCTTGCTGTTTTTTCAGCGCTACGAGATAATTGCGAAAGTGCAATTACAGGCACATTCAATTCTTTTGCCATTATTTTAAGGTTACGAGTAATTTCGCTTATTTCCTGCACCCTATTCTCATTCCTTTTGCCGTTGCTCATCAACTGCAAATAGTCGATAATAACAAGACCAATGTCAGGCTTTGATGGGTCTTGATTAACTCTTCTTATTTTCGCTTTCATTTCGGGAATGGTTATATTCGATTTATCATCAATATAAATATTTGTTTTAACCAAAATTTCAGACACCCTAACTATGTCCTCAAAATCGTCCATAGTTAAATTGCCTGTTCTGAAAGCATGGCTATCTATAGCTGCCTCACCTGACAAAATGCGGTTTACAAGCTGGTCTTTCGTCATTTCAAGGCTGAAAAACGCAATGCCCATATCTTGGTGCTTTGCTATATTTGCCGTTATATTAAGCGCAAAAGACGTTTTACCCATACCCGGGCGAGCCGCTAAAATAACTAAGTCTGAACGGCCAAGGCCACCTGTAAGCAAATTGTCTAAATATGTAAATTCAGTGGGTATGCCTTTATATTGTGCGCTGTTTGGGCCTGTTAGCTCTTGTAAACGAGCGAAATTTTCCAAAATAACGCTTTTAATAGGCGTTAATGTGCTTGTATCTCTGCCCGAGCGTATTTCATATATTTTTTGCTCTGCACTCTCAAGCAAAATATCGCTGTCATTCTCATTTGCGGTTTGCTCTAAAATATCTTGCGCCGCATGCATTAACTGCCTAATGCGATATTTATCTTCTATAATTTCAACATAATACGGAGTGTGTGAAAGCGAGGGCACTGTTTCTGCGAGCATAGTTAAATAAACTTTTGCTTCGCTCTCGCTTGGGAAAACGCCATCATCTTGAACACAGCCCAGCAATGTTACAAAATCTACAGGGGCACCTGTTGTGAAAAGGCGCACAATCATCGCAAAAATTTCTGCGTTTTGGCGCACATAAAACATTTCAGCTTTTAAAGCGCCTATTAACACAGGCACAATTTTACTCGCGTCCAGCAAAGCTGCGCCTAAAACGGCTTGCTCTGCTTCAACGTTATATGGTAGTTGTAAACCCATGGTATCTAGCGACAGCATAGGCGTTTTTCGCTGAGCCATTAGCCCCTCCTTTCAATATTTCAAAGGCAAATATCTCTATTTTTAAAAATTAATATATTTTATTCGCTAACGCTAACTTTTACATGCGCTATAACTTGTGGGTAAATTTTAATATCCACATTGTATGTACCGAATGCTTTTATGTCTGCATCAAGCACAATTTTACGCTTATCAATTTCAGTTCCTGCCAATTTTGTTAGCTCTGCCGCAATTTCTTTCGCTGTTATACTTCCGAATAAACGGCCGCCTTGCCCCGCTTTTGCTTTGAAGTCTACTTGCTTATTCTCAAGCTTTGCAGCAATGGCTTTTGCGGCATCGAGCTCTTGTTTTGCATGGTGCTGCTTTGCCTCTTCTTTAGACTTAACTATATTAACCGCTGATGCATCCGCTTGAACCGCAAGGCCTCTTGGAAATAAATAATTGCGCGCATAACCGTCAGACACTTCGTGTATTTCATTTTTTTTGCCAATTGCTTTAACATCTTGTTTTAACATTACTTTCATTTAGCCCACTCCTATTTTTTGCTTTTTCTGCTTTCGGTTTGTTCTTTAGTTTTATATTCTTCAATTGCCCCTATTAGCATTTGCTTTGCCTCTTCAATGCTTGTGTTTTTCATTTGCGTTGCCGCCATTGTTAAATGGCCGCCGCCGCCCAGTTTCTCCATAATAACTTGCACATTAACTTCGCCCATGCTCCTTGCGCTAATCATAATTTTTTCGTTATGTTTAACTGCCACAAAGCTTGCGCTAACGCCGTTTATTGTAAGCAAATCGTTTGCGGCTTGCGGAATAATTTCACTGTAATCTATAGTTTCAAGCTCGGTTGCAACTATAGCGCAGCCTTTGTAAATTTCAGCTTTTTTAACTAGCTCGCTTTTGTTTATATAGTGCTCAAAACTCGAGTTAAACAGCATTTTTGTTTGAGCTGTTTGTGCGCCCATGCGCCTTAAAAATGCCGAGGCTTCAAATGTTCTAACGCCTGTGTGCACAGCAAAATTGCGTGTGTCAAGCATAATGCCCGCAAGCATTGCCTGCGCCTCGCCTTGTGTAATTTTATTGCTTTTATTGAACTGAATATATTGTAAAAGTTCTGCCACCATTTCGCTTGCACTGCTGCATGAGGGCTCGTGGTAGAAAATAACACTATCCTCAATATACCCCACACAAAGCCTGTGATGGTCTATAACCACAACATTGTTTGCTATTTCATATATTTTCGGGTTTTCTATCAGTGCTTTTAAATGAGTATCAACTATAACAACAAGAGTATTTTTGCCAATAACATTTTCAGCGCCATCCGGGTGTATAAATTCAACGTCCTCTTCTCTAAGCCTATCTATTAGCATTTTCGCCATAGTTTTTTCGTCATTAATTACAATGCAAGCCGGCTTATCACACGCTTTAGCAAAGCGATAAACACCTGCTGCTGCGCCCACGCTATCTAAGTCACTCATTTTATGGCCGCTTATAACTATGTTATCGCTTTGGCGCATAAGCTCTTTTAGAGCATTTGCAATTATGCGGCTTCGCACTCTGCTATTATTCTCAACGCTGTGTAAAACGCCGCCGAAAAACGCTATACCGTCTTTACTTTTTACCGCTGCCTGATCGCCACCTCTACCCAGCGCCATATCAAGCGCTTGCATCGCCATTATTTCACAATCTTTTAAAGTGTCGCCATCATGCCCAACACCAATGGATAAGCTTACAGAGGCATTTTCTTTTGTTAACTGCCTTACATTATCTAGTATAGTAAAGCGGCTTTTTATAATTTCTTGCATGTGGCGCTCTTCAACAATTGCAAGGTATCTTGACGCGGAAGTGCGCTTTAAAATGCCTGATGTATTTCCTATGAATTGCTCTAAAGCGTTATCAATTTTAGATGTTAACTTTGCTTTATCGCTCTCTTTCATCTCTTTTAAAATTTCATCATAGGTATCTATGGCTATAATCATCACTGACGGGCGAGAATCTTTATATTCCTGCTCAATTTTCTTAAGCTTTGTATCTTTAATTAAATAGATGAAATATATTTCGTTTTCGCCAAGCAAATCATTGTGAAATAAAGTGTACATTTCATTATTACACTCAATATTAACACCGTCTTTTGCTTCTTCCAGGCTATATTGCGGAAGCACATTAAAAATATTCTCTATAGTAATATCTTGCGAATTAAGCAAGGTATCCTTAAAAGATTTATTATACCATAAAACAGTATCCTTCGCTACTGCCACAACAGGTATGCCCAATTGCAAAAGGCCTTTTTGAGCGCTTACATCAACATTGTTATAATACCCGTCGTGCAAAATTCTTGCAATTAATTTATGAAAAGCTCTTATCTTTACCAAAATTAACACAGCCAAAACAAGCAAAATAATTATAATTGGCAAAAGCATCAATGGTTGTATCATAGCAATTGATGTAATAAGCAGCAAACATGTGAGCACTGATAAAATAATCAGCACATCAAATTTAGCTATTCTCTTTCTCGGTTTCACTAAATCCTCCTTTTAAATAATTGCACATTTTGCAATTAAAAAAACAGCAATTATTCAAAAAAATTATAATTCTATAAGCACAGGTAAAATCATAGGGCTACGCCTTGTTCTTTTATATAAAAAGCCTGAAACGCTCTCTCTTATTCTTGTTCTAACGCTGTTTAAATCCCTAAAGTCCATGCTGTCAAGCCTATCTAAAATAGATTGCACATGCATAACGGTTTCATCTATAAGCATTTCATTTTCTTTTACATAAACAAAGCCTCTTGAAACAATTTGCGGGCCGCTAACTATTTGACCGCTCGCTTTATCAACAACTGCCATAACAACAACAAGCCCATCTTCTGAAAGGTGGCGCCTATCTCTAAGCACTGTGCTGCCAACATCGCCAACGCCAAGCCCGTCTACCATTATTGCGCCTGCTGTAACTTTATCGGGTATTTGCACATTTTCTTCACTTAGCACAACATGGTCGCCATTTTCGCATATTACAACATTATTTTTTGGCACACCCAAAGCTATAGCCGTTTTTGCATGGCGCTTTAGCTGTTTATACTCACCGTGAACAGGCAAGAAATATTTTGGCTTTGCCAGTGTTAGTAAAATTTTCTGCTCTTCTTCACAGGCATGCCCTGATACATGAACATCATACATGCTTTCGTAAATTACTTCAGCACCTTGTTTTAACAGCCCGTTTATTACTTTTGTAACCATTTTTTCGTTGCCGGGTATAGGCGTTGCCGAAATAATTATAAAATCGCCCTCTGTAACGCTAACGCTTCTGTGGCTTGAACTGCTCATTCTTGCAAGCGCGCTAAGCGGCTCGCCTTGGCTGCCTGTTGTAATTAAAACTATTTTTTCAGGTGGGTACTTTGAAATTTGCTCAACTTCAATAATTGCATTTTCAGGCGCATGTAAATAGCCCAGTTCCAGTGCCATTTTTGTGTTATTAAGCATACTGCGCCCTGAAACGGCTACTTTTCTGCCCTTTTGCACTGCCATATCAATTATTTGCTGAACCCTATATAAATTAGAGGCAAAACTTGCAATTATTATTCGCCTATTACCTGCTTTATCGAAAAGCGTAGCAAATGCCTCGCTAACTTTCTGCTCTGTCATTGTAAAGCCCGGGCGCTCTGAGTTAGTTGAATCGGAAAGCAACACTAAAACGCCTTGCTTACCATATTCAGCAATAGCAGCTAAATCTGTTGGGCCGCCTGTTAGGGGGGTGTAGTCTATTTTATAATCGCCTGTGTGAACAATAACACCTGCGGGTGTTGTAATGGCAAAGCCCAATGCGTCGGGTATTGAGTGGTTTACGTGGATTGGGTCTACCATAAAACAGCCAAGTTTAAACACAGAGCGAGGTTTTATTTCAATAAATTTAACCCTGCCGCTTAAGCCGTGCTCTTCCAATTTATTTTTCAGCAACCCTATTGTTAAACGCGAAGCATAAATAGGTAAATTAACCTGCTTTAGCAAATAAGGAAGGCTACCTATATGGTCTTCATGGCCGTGTGTAATAACTATACCTTTTATTTTATCCTTGTTTTGCAAAACGAAAGTGAAATCAGGAATTACAAGGTCAATTCCATACATATCGCTCTCGGGGAATACAAGGCCGCAATCCATTATGATCATGTCGTTTTCACACTCGAAAAGCGTGATATTCTTGCCAACTTCACCAAGGCCGCCAAGCGGGTAGATATGCAATTTAGATTTATTTACATGCTTGCCTTTTTTTATACCTTTTCTATTAACTTGCTTTGGTTTTTGCATGTTAAAATTATTATCGTTGTTTTTTCTTATGCGCTGTGAATTAACATTTTTATTTTGCAGCTCATTTTTGTTAACAGCCTGTTCTTTAACTGTTTTACTAAGCATTTTTTCAGGCTTTGTGCCTTTAGTTAATTTAGGTGTGTTTTGCCTTGAACGCAATGTGTTTTTCACATTATTAGGCTTAAATTTTTTTGGTTTTTGTTCTTGCCTTGTTTGCTTGCTTTGAGAGTCTTCTTTATCTTTTTGTTTCATATATTCTCCTTTTAGAATAAATGCGTAGCAAAACAAACCTGCTGATTAAAACGCAAATATAAACGTAATTTACAGCCGGTTTGAAAATTGCTATGCCTAAAATACCGAAATTTATCGGTTTAAGTTCGATGTAATGTTTAATTTTCATTTATGTATTCTATATAATATCCATTTGTTCAATGCATATAAAATTCAATTTTTTAATTATAAAACGCTAAATTTTTACTCTATAGTCATGTTTAATGATACTTTTTTTTATTAGCTTTGTCAAGTAATTAAATTTTATATCATGCGGAATTTGGCTAACCGGTGGTGTGGAAAACGCCAAATATTCCAATAAATAATCCTATCCATTATTTACATTAGCTTTGCCATTAAATTATTCACACATACACTTGTAAAAAAAATATTTTACATTATAATAGTATTTACGAATTATATATAGTTTAAAATATTGTTTTATAAATGCACATTATATAATATATAATACTATTTAAAATGGAAAACGGTGATTAATATGAAAAAAATAAATATATATACAGACGGCGCTTGCAGCGGCAACCCCGGCCCGGGTGGTTGGGGCGCTATTCTTGAATATGGCAGTGTGCGCAAAGAAATTAGCGGTGGTGAAGCCGACACAACCAACAATAGAATGGAGCTAACCGCTTTTATTAAGGCGCTTGAAATGTTAAAAGAGCCTTGCGACATAACCCTTTGCAGCGACTCAAAATATGTTATAGACGCATTGCAAAAAGGCTGGGCAAAAGGCTGGCGGGCAAAGAACTGGATAAAAAGTGATAGAAAACCCGCTTTGAATAAAGATTTATGGGAGCATCTTTTAAATTTAGTTGAAGCACATAAACTTACCTATGTTTGGATAAAAGGCCACTCAGGCTATGCAGAAAATGAAAGATGCGATGCCCTTGCTGTTGCGCAGGCGGCAAAATTCAAATAAATATAGCAAACAGAAAGGAATGCGCTTTTATATTTTAATGTAAAAAACCACTTTAAACTTTGCCTATGCAAATTTTAAAGCGAAGTATTATATTAATATAAAGCGCAAAGCTTAAATTATGAGCGATATTATAAGTGCGGGCAACAGCTTTAGCACATACGAAAAACAAGATAAAATTTTAGTGGGCCTAAGCGGCGGAGTAGACTCTTCAGTTTGTGTGAACATTTTAAAAGAGCAAGGTTTTGATGTTCGCGCGGCTGTTATTAGGTTTTCAAGCGCACACGATGGCGCTGTAAGCGAGGCAGTTAAAATGGCAAAGCAGCTAGATATACCGCTTACTATAGAAGATTGCACCGAGGACTTTGAGCGGCAAATAATAAAGCCGTTTTGCAACGATTATTGCAACGGCATAACTCCCAGCCCTTGCGTAATGTGCAATCCTCTTGTTAAATTTAAAGCTTTGGTAAATGCAGCAAACAGGTATGATATTAACTTAATTGCAAGCGGCCACTATGCAAGAGTTTGCGAAGTTGACGGCATTTTTTATGTGCAAAGAGCTGTAAGCGAGCAAAAAGACCAAAGTTATATGCTTTATCGCCTACCGCAAGATATATTATCGCGCCTTTGTCTACCTGTTGGCGAATTTGAAAAGCAAGATATTAGGCAAATGGCACAAAGTGCCAAATTACAAAATGCCGATATGCCCGATAGCCAAGAAATATGTTTTATACCCGACGGTGATTACGCAAGTTATATAACACAGCGTGGCTTACAAAGCAAAAAAGGCTGTTTTATAGGCCCAAAAGGCGAAAATTTAGGCGAACATAAAGGCATTATTCATTACACTGTAGGCCAGCGCAAAGGCCTTGGTATAGCTTATAGCGAGCCTTTATTTGTTAAAAGCATACTTTCAAACGGCGATGTACTTCTTGCCGTTTCAGGCGGAGAGTTTTTCAGCACTATAACTGTTACAAACTTTGTTAAAACAAATGGCACACCTTATACAGTTGGCGAAGAGTATTTAGCCAAAGTGCGAAGCCGTGGCGCTTTAAGCGCTTGCACAATAAGCGCAATAAACAAAGACGAGTTACAGCTTGAATTCAAAGAGCCACAAAGAGCACCTGCGCCCGGGCAAAGCATTGTTTTTTATGAAAACGAGCTTGTTATGGGCGGCGGTGTAATAAAAAGTGCGCTATAAAAACGCATTGGTTTCACAAAGTGCATACATTCAATTTTTGTAAAATAGGTTTTATTTAAAAAAATTTGTAAGCACTTTGTAATTAATTGTAATTATTTTTTTGCAATAATTCCGGCTTTTGTTTCGTATTCTGATTGACGGGGTTCAAAAAAACTAACGGAGGAAAACACAATGAAAACACCAAAAATATATCTGATTATCCTATCGACTATACTTAGCCTTACAATGCTCGCTTCTTGCGGCGCAAGCTCTTATGATTATGCAACTACCGAAGTTGCTTCTCCCGAGATGGAATATTCCGAAGAAGCTACAGCCTCTTACGACACAGGTTTTACAAATGATAGCGCGCCTGTAGAACTTCAAAGCACCGATGGCGATGCGGCAGGCGGTGCTCAAACAAGCGGCGATGCTTTAACGCCGCAAGATACAAACAGAAAAATAATTTACACAACTTGGATGCAGCTACAAGCTAAAGACTTCAACGAAACCGCAGGCGCAGTTCAAGCGGCAGTTGAAAAAGCAGGCGGTTATATATCCAGTAAATTTGTATACGACCAGCCCTATGAAGACAGCGTGCCATATGGTACATTCGAGTGCAGAATACCACAGGAAAACTACTCTGATTTTATAGGTGAGGTTGGAGATGTTGGCTATGTTTTATCTTTAGAGGAAAACTCTGAGGACGTTACATTAAATTATGTGGATATTGAAGCGAGAATTACAAGCCTTCGTACACAAGAAGAAAGCCTTATGGCGATGCTTGAACAAGCAAGTGACGTTGATACTCTTGTTATAATTCAAACAAGCCTTATGGAAGTGCAATATCAAATTGAAAGCTACACATCACAAATTCGCACTTTAGACGATTTAATCAGCTACAGCACCGTTACAATTGATATTGAAGAAGTTTATGAATATACACCGCCAACACCTGAAACATTCACAAGCCGCATTTCAGCAGCTTTTTCAAACAGCTGGGAAGATTTTAGCTATTTCATGCAAGATTTTGCAGTTGCACTAGTTTATGCACTACCCGGGCTTTTGGTTTTAGCCGTAATCGCTTTAATAGTTATTCTAATAGTGCGCAAAAGTATTAAGAACGCTAAAAAGAAGCCAAGGCCAAATAATTACCACTACGGGCAAGCGCCAAATTATGCACCGCAAGCGCAAACAAATATTAATACACCAACTTATAACAGTACTGACAACGAAAGCGACAAAGCGCAAAACAGCGAAAATGAAAACTAAGTCTAATAATTAATAACGCTATATAGAGAACATCTATAAAACGGCTATGCCTAAAATTTATTTTAAATTTTTTGCATAGTCGTTTTTCTATTCATTGGTTATTGCCCTGATAAAATTATTAACAGCAACCTTAAATTCACATAAATTTAATTGATTTATATTCATATACATAGTATTATATAATATGTATAATATAAATATTAGAATACAATATTGTTAAAGAACGGAGAAATACATGGCTTTTTTAGAAAAGTTATTTGGAACATATTCAGATAAAGAGCTTAAAAAAATTAACCCTTTGGCAGATAAGGTGCTGCAACTTGAAGACAAATTTTCAAATATGTCAGACAGCGAGCTAAAAAACACTACGCCTGCTCTTAAAGAGAGGCTTTTAGCCGGCGAAACGCTCGACGATATTTTGCCCGAAGCTTTTGCGGCTTGCCGTGAGGCGGCTTTTCGTGTTTTACAAATGAAACACTTCCCTGTGCAAATTATTGGCGGTATTGTTTTGCACAATAAGCAAATATCGGAAATGCGCACAGGTGAGGGTAAAACTTTGGTTGCAACGCTACCTGTTTATTTGAATGCTCTTGCAGGCAAAGGCGTTCATGTTGTAACGGTTAATGATTACCTTGCAAAACGCGATAGCGAATGGATGGGAAAAGTTTACCGTTTCATGGGCCTTAGCGTTGGGCTTATTGTACACGGCATTACAAACGAAGAGCGCCGTAATGCTTATGCTTGCGATATAACATATGGCACAAACAATGAGTTTGGCTTTGATTACTTGCGTGATAATATGGTTGTTTACAAAGAGAATATGGTGCAGCGCGGGCATTACTTTGCTATTGTTGACGAAGTTGACAGCATTTTAGTTGACGAAGCCAGAACACCGCTTATTATAAGCGGCCAAGGAGCGCAAAGCACCGAGCTTTACCGCCTTGCCGATAATTTTGCGCGCACACTCAAAGTTAGCATTATATCCGAGCTTGATGATAAAGAGCACAATGAGCTTCAAGTTGACGGCGATTATATTGTTGATGAAAAGAAAAAGACAGCCACTTTAACACAGGCAGGCATAGAAAAAGCTGAAAAAGCTTTCAGCGTTGATAATTTGGCAGACTCTGAAAATATGACTATATCTCACCACATAAACATCGCCATAAAAGCAAGGGGTGTAATGAAGCGAGATGTAGATTATGTTGTGCGTGACGGCGAAGTTATAATAGTTGATGAATTCACAGGGCGTATGATGATTGGGCGCAGGTACAGCGATGGTTTACATCAAGCCATAGAGGCTAAAGAGAATGTTACCGTTGCCCACGAAAGCCGCACGCTCGCCTCTATAACATTCCAAAACTACTTTCGCATGTATGATAAACTTGCCGGCATGACAGGTACAGCGCAAACAGAGGCAGCTGAATTTGAAGAAATTTACGGCTTGCATGTTGTTGAAATACCAACAAATAAGCCCATACAAAGAAGCGACTATAACGACAGCATTTTTAGCACAACAAACGGAAAACACAGTGCAATTATATCTCAAATACTCGAGTGCCACGAAAAAGGCCAACCTGTGCTTGTGGGCACAATAAGTATTGAAAAAAGTGAGCTATTAAGCAGTTTGCTTAAAAAACGCGGCATTAAGCACAATGTTTTGAACGCAAAATACCACGAGCAAGAAGCGCAAATTGTTGCACAAGCCGGTAAGTTAAACGCTGTTACTATAGCTACCAATATGGCAGGGCGCGGCACCGATATTGTTCTTGGCGGTAATGCCGAGCATTTATCTAAAGCTACCCTTCTAAAAGAGAATTTCAGCGAAGAGCTTATAATTGAAAGCACCGGGCACGCTGATACTCAAGACGAGGAAATTTTAAAAGTTAGAGCACGCTATAGCGAGCTTGAGGCAAAGTTTAAAGCTGAAATTGAAAGCGAAGCCCAGGCTGTAAAACAAGCGGGCGGTTTATTCATTATTGGCACAGAGCGCCACGAAAGCCGCCGCATTGATAACCAATTGCGTGGGCGTGCCGGCCGCCAAGGCGACCCCGGCGCAAGCCGCTTTTTCATAAGCCTTGAGGACGATTTAATGCGCCTATTCGGCGGAGAGAGAGTTCAGAGCGTTATGCAAACTTTAGGCGTTGAAGAAGATATGCCTATTGAAAACAAAATTATTACAGGGCAAATTGAAAGTGCACAAAAAAAGCTGGAAGCACGAAATTTCTCTATAAGGAAAAACGTTCTTCAATTCGACGATGTTATGAACAGCCAGCGTGAAATAATTTATAAACAGCGCAACACTGTTTTACAAGGCGAAGATGTTTCTACAAATATCCGCAATTTAATGTATGAGAGTGTTAGCGATAATTCTTCTTTATTCTTAAGCGGAGATTTGCCCTCTGATTGGGACTTGCAAAGCTTGCGCGCGCATTATTTAGGCTGGCTTACAAGCGAAAAAGATTTTGCATATAATAATGAGGAGCTTGATAATTTACAGCGTGAAGATATTATACAAACTCTTAAAGATAGAATTGATGATATTTGCGCTAAAAAAGAGCAAGAATACGGCGAAAAATTAATGCGCGACGCTGAGCGCATGGTGCTTTTACGCAATGTTGACTCTAAATGGATGGAGCACATAGATGCAATGGACGAGTTGCGCAAAGGTATTTATCTTCGCAGCTACGGTAACCGTGACCCTGTTATTGAATACCGCATTGAAGGCTTTAATATGTTTGATGAAATGATTGCAAGCATACGTGAAGACACTACTAAAATGCTTCTTGGCTTGCAAATAAAAACACAGGAAAGTGTAGAGCGCAAACAAGTTGCAAAAATCACTTCTGAAAGCCTTGGCGGCAGCCCGAATAAAGCTATGAAAAAGCAAGCACCACAAAAAAGTGCACCAAAAATAGGCAGAAACGAGCCTTGCCCCTGTGGAAGCGGTAAAAAATATAAAAAATGTGAATGCGAGCAATACCACCCTGCAAATTAATTAATTTATTAGCGCTCTGAGTTTTACTATACAAGAAAGCTCAGAGCGCTAATTGCATCATTAATTGAAAATTATTAAAGCAAAAATGCTGTTTCGCACTTTAATAAGAATTTTAACAATTAAATTAGCTTTATATTGCAATTAACGCTTGACAACATCATTAATTTATTTTATAATAATAAAGCTTTATGCAATAAAGGCATAAACGCCGGTGTGATGGAATTGGCAGACGTGCGGGACTCAAAATCCCGTGGTAGCGATACCGTGTCGGTTCGACCCCGACCACCGGCACCAAACCTATATAATCCGAACCAAACACGACAGATAATACCTGTTGGTGATGGGTTCGGATTATTGCTTTTTATAGAAGAAAAATTCTTCCCTAATGGTAGAGCGATAAAACCGACTTCAAAACCGAGAGGTCCACGAAAGAAGAAAACCAAAATATAGGAGGATTTTACTATGAAAAACATTATTTCTTGCGAGTTTAACATTGACACAGCTTGTGTCGAACTGAAATTCACTGATGGAACACTAATTTCCATTGATTGCACAGCAGTTGAAAATGA
>CAYJEU010000003.1:0-87092 GCA_964369565.1 uncultured Bacteroides sp.
CGAAAAATTAAGTATAAGAAATAACCGCTATTTTGCAGTAATTAAAACTTAAATAAATAACATGAAAACATCTGTTAACTATAAAGTTAACAGATGTTTTTTTATGCTATATTGCGCACAATTATATTTATTACTTTTATTTAAACAAAAATTATTTAGATAACAAAGGAGAACCACATGCCCGAAATTAAAACAAAAGATTTTACCCGAGCAAATGCCCAAATTAACATTAACCCACCGCCCACAGAAACCTACACAAAACAGCTTGGCATACGCACTAAAGATGCGATTACCTCACAAGTGCAAGCGCAGGCACGACCACAAACCGACAGCGAAAGCACAAGCGAGAGTGCATATGCCACCGACAGTGTGTACAATACCACAGAACAGGTACGGCGCAATATGGGGCTGTCAATTACAGACACACAGGTTGAGCAGATACTCAATGGTAAAACGTGCAGTGTGCCGGAAAATGTACATGCCATTATTAAAATGCACGGCAGAAAATATGTTGAAAATATAATTTCAGCAGTTGCAGAGTGCGGTTTTGACCTCAAAGCACTACCTGTCATAATCATCGGTGGCGGTGCAAGCATAATGCACCGCTACATTCGCCAAGAAGACAGCCTGTGCCGCCCTATTTGCAAACAATTAGGCTCCATGAAAGCTTGGGCTATTTTAGCCAATTACACGGTAGGCAAAAAAAGCGACTTTATAGCAAGCGCAATTTACATCATGCCTTTGAGAAGTGCGCCGACGCCTACTCCCAGCTCCTTATGTACGCCCAGTCTGTAAAGTGTGCGTTCAATAGCGGCAATCGAACTGACCAAATCGTGCTTGTCTACATTACCCATATGTCCGATGCGGAACAGCTTGCCGGCATATGCACCGAGACCGCCTGCGACAATGATGCCCTCTTCTTGAACCATGGTTCTGAAAGCCATGTCATCAACGCCCGGCATATACACTGCATTTGAAAGTGTCGGTGACGGGCAATTGCCCTCCTCAGCCAAAATGCTGAATCCGAGTGCTTTAAGGGCATCTCTTACGGCGGCCGCCCATTTCACATGGCGGTTGTAGCGGTTTTCAACTCCCTCTTCCTTGATGATGCGAACGCTCTCTTTAAGCGCCCAAACAAGGTTAACAGCCGGTGTTGCAAAATATTTTGACGGGTCGAGCATGATGGGAATCCAGCGCTCGTAGTCAACATAATACTCGGGAATACTCTCGCCAAGGCTCTTTCTCTTTTCAAGCGAGCGCTTGCTGGCCAGCAAGATTGCAAGGCCGGGCGATACGCCAAATGCCTTTTGGCTTCCGGTAAGCAGGACATCCATGTGCATTCCGTCAAAATCTTCACGAGCGCCCATTGTGGCGGCGACACCGTCGACAATGTACAGCACCTCGGGGTGCTTTGCTTTGAGCATTTTGCCGATTTCCTCAATGGGAGCCTCGGCACCTGTCGCCGTGTCGACATGGGTCACGGTCACTGCGACATAGTTTTTCTCGCTCAGCTTTTTGTCGATTTCCTCTGCGCTTACCACCTTGCCCCAATCGGCAGAGATGATGTCAACGTTGAGGCCTTTTCTGGTGGTCAGGTCGATGAAGCGATCACCGAAAAAACCGTTTGAAACGATGAGCAGATTGTCGCCTGCTTTTGTGTTGTTGGCGATAGCCATCTCCATAGCCAAAGTGCCTGTACCGGGAATTACAAAGGCTTGGCCGGAGCAGTTAAGTAGCTCGGCTACATCTACGATTACTTGTTTGTAATCAGCTACAAACTCGGCATCGCCGAAGGCGCAGGTCTCTCTGCCCATTTGATCTTGGATGGAGCGCACCGTTGGGGTCGGCCCGGGAATCATTACAATTTTTCTGTTTACCATGAGGTTTTTTCTCCTTTATATGAATAATTATTTTAGATTATCTAAATTATAAAGCAAAAAACTTGAATAAGATGGTTTGCTATATCTTTTTGGGTGGTAGATCGGGGATTTTTACTTGAGAGAAATATTTTCAAATCCACTTCCCAACACTTCTTTTGCACTGGAAACAACTACAAATGCATCTTGATCAATGTCTTTTACTAATTTTTTTAAATCATAAACCTCCGAAGGGCGTACAATAATCATCATTAAAGATTGTTCTTCTTGCTTATACGCACCTGTCGCCTTTTGTATTGTTGCACTCCTGTTTAATTTTTCAATGACAGCTCTTGAAATTTTATCGGAACAATCCTTTGAGATTACATAGCAAATGCTAGCATAGTTAAGACCTAAAAAGATTTTATCACTGGCAATAGAGTAAGTAGCAATCGCAATCGTAGCATAGACACCCATTTCGATGTTTTGGAACGCAACGATAGCAAAGAGCACGCAAAAGCCATCAAAAGCCAAAAATATGGTTCCGAGCGAAAGTTTTGGAAAGCGATCATTAATCATTCTGGCAATTAAATCAGAACCGCCTGAAGATGTTCCTGCTAAGTTCATTGAAACCACACCTAATGCATATAAAAATCCTCCAACAACAGAAGCTGTCAATAGATCATTGGTAGCCGTTGGTAAAAAGGAAAATAAATCAATAAATACAATTAACATAATGATTGATATAAGCGTTTTTATTATATATTTAAACCCTTTATTTATAAAAGCATAAATAATCCCCGGAACATTTAATATTGCGTTTATAGTTCCAATAGATATAGGTATAAAATTACTCAAGATGGTTGCGATACCGATGAACCCACCTGCCGCTATATTATTTTCATCTAAAAACATGTTGATGGATATTGCATAGATGAAATTAGTGAAAATAATATAACCGTATGACTTGAGTTCTGTTTTTAGCGTTTCTGTCATTGAATCCTCCATGAATATTTTTCCGGTAACTATAGTGAGTCTATAAACGCAATCACTTCTTTTGTACCGTTTTCTTTTGTTTGAAAAAGGCTCTCATTATCATTGCGTTGGTTTTAACAAGGCATGCAATATTCAATGTAAAACAAATAAGCGTTGTGCAATTTGCAAGAAAATCTTTTTGGCGCTTTACTCTTATTTCTCTTGCTATTAGCATATCATTTACATTCACCATTGCAAGCACCTGCCTGAATATTTAATATTTTATATTATTAATAATACATTAATTTAGGTTATTTTGCAATAATTAAAACGTGGATATAATACCATTTAAATAGTTTTCATATAACTTTAAAAGGATATTTTAATGCTAGTTAAAGTATATAAACCCTGCACAGGTGAAACGCTTAAAGCTTTAAAACAGTTTTTGAAACTATCAAACCTTATTTATGAAAAACAAATAACCGAAACAGTTATAATTTTAAAAATAAACACTTTTGTAATGTACTGATAAGGAAAGGGATAGAAAAAAATTGAAACTTTTAGGATATAATTATACACATATACAGTAAGAGAGGAGTGAGAGGTATTAACCTGAAGAATTTAGAGTTTTTTAACAGCCTTTATAATGAAAGTTATAACAAAACAGCGGCCTATATTGCCGCTAGGTGCGACAATCTTTCGCAAGTGTCAGACATTGTGCAAGAAATATACTTAGAGATATATAATACAATTAACCGCAAAGGCACAGGCTACATGACAAACCCACAAGGCTTTGTGCGGCAAGTGGCAAAGGCAAAACTTAGCCGATATTACGGCAAAAACAAAGATAAAATTTATGCGCCACTTATTTTAGCAGACGATGATGACAATGAATACGACTCCACCGCCATTGCAGACGGCGTTAATATAGAAGAGCAATATATAACTAAGGAGCTACTTTCACAAATTGCAAGCTTTATCTCGAAACAGCCACCTTTAGAGGGCAAAATATTTTACCTCTACTATTACTGTGATAGCAGTATCGAGCAAATTGCAATTTCGCTGAACATGAAAAGCTCAACCGTTAAAACAAAGCTTTACCGAACGCTTGCAAAGGTTAGAAAATTATATGTAAAGGAGTACAAAGAGCTATGAAAGAAAAAGATTTAATTAAAAAAGCTCTATCAGAAAATGTGACGGATAAAGATGATATTTATCGCAGGATAGTACTATCTGCCACAAAACCAACAAGAAGGAGTTTACACATGAAAAAAGTTTTAATAATTGCTGCATCTGTTGCACTGCTTAGCATTACCGCCTTTGCCTCTGTTAGGCTTCTAACCCCTAGAGAAGTTGCCGAGGACATGGTTTTTACAACCGAAAGCGGTGAAACAATAGACCATTTTGCAACGCCGTTTGAGACAGGTAGCGGTGATTCTGTTCAGATTAACGAAACTCAAATAGACGCAGGGCTGAAAATAACATTCTTAGGCTTTGCACATGGCGAGGGCATTGATGCACCTGACCTTGCAGTGGACAGTAGCAAAACGTATGCGGTTATAGCCATAGAAAATGAGGACGGCACACCAATAGAAATTATGGAAAGTATGCTTACGGTTTCTCCGCTTGTAAACGGCATGAACCCCGGCTTGCACAATGCCTTTACATTTGGCGCCTCCGGCATGGGCACTCTCATTGACGGCGTGCAGTATCAGCTTATGGAGCTTGATGTAATAGAGTATTTTGCCGCTGAAAAATTATACCTTAGCGTGAGCGATACAGTGCCCGGAATTGGCCCTTATGCCTTTGACGAGAAAAGCGGAGAAATTACCGCAAACCCTGAATATACAGGCGTGAATGTGCTATTTAATTTACCGATAGACCCTGCAAAAGCTGATAGCGCAAAAGTTGATGAGTATCTTGCAAAGTTTGAAAACCCAAGCGAAGATGACTTTGCAGATGAGGCTGTCGATGAGGGCAGCGAAGATGATATGTTTGGAATTTCTAAAGATGCAATTGCGGCTAAGGGCGAGCTTGTGTTTGAAGACGTTGTAAAGGCGAATTCAAACGGCGAATATAATATTTACTGGAATGAAACAAATATTTTTACAACAATGAAAGCTGACGACATTGCAACATTTGAATTAAACGTACCAACGATGTTTTCAATATCCGGCAACAGCGAAACAAGCAAGGTGCTTTTTATAGAAAGAACTTCTGATTCAGAGATTAAAACATCCGTTTATGAGGTTAACACAAGCGATCTTGATTAAAATAGTATCAAAATTTCAGGCACAGCTAAAAGTGCAAAATACATAACGCATGCAAACCGCTCTGCAAAAGCCGCAAATAAAACCATCGGCACAGCCAAAACTGCTAAACCGCAAAAGCGAACAAACAACCATCCCCCGGTAAAACCGGGGGATGGTTGTTTTTCCTTGCATGCAGCAGAGTTGTTTTTCTATGAGAATTTAATCTGTTTACTATCTAAATTTTTAATTGCATAAGGAATTTAAGTTTCTCTTGTTAAAATAAAGAACTCCTCTTGTGTTATTTGTGTTTTATCTATTTCTCTTCCCCAGTTTATTTGACAATTTTCATAATCACTGTTTACTTCTAAAACTGTCAATGTATCCTCGTCAATATTTGTTACTATAAACGAATGCGACGACCAAACTAACCGCACATGGTCGCCAATACTAACTTGTTCAATATCGTATAGCATTGTCATTTCAGCTTGCTTGCCATATAAAATGTCGCTTACAAAGCTTGCAAAGCCCAAACATTGCATATTAGCTATATGGGGTATGAAATCCTCTGTTACACCATTATATACTTGGCAATATGTGTAATGGTTGTAATAGTGGTTGCATGGTGTTTGGCTATTATATGTATATAGTGCAAAGCCCTCTAACTCACTCGGCACACCTATTGTGTTCCAGTATGCATCGTGCACGAACATAATTTTTAGCAAACTTAATTTATCTTCTATTGTTAAATTGTAAAAGTTAAACTCCATTGCGCTCTCGTAATAGCCGCTTTTAAAAAGTTGCTCGCTCGCTTTTAGTTTTATATTATAATGTTGTTCTTTTGTAAAATTATATTCTTCTATATTATCCAGTACTAAACTTAAACGGTTTAATTCACCCACGCTAATTAGCTTCATCGCCTCTTGCAAGTAACCATCCGCTATCAAAGCCATAATGCTCTCATCGTCAATTAACATAAAATAATCTTGCGCTACATCGGTTTCGCCCTCAGAAAACAATTGCGTGCCAACTTCAAAAAACGCTTTCTGCGCTTTTATTGCTTTTTCTTGCGATAATAGCAGATAATATGTTTGCGCATTACCTATATCCCCTACTACTGCGTAGTTAATGGCAATTTGTATATTGCATTCATCTATGTAATTTTCACTTTGCTCGTAATTTTTCACAATGTTAAATAAGTTTAAAGCCTGAGTATAATTACCGCTTTCATATTCATATACTGCATCTAAATATATATTATTATGGTTAAAACTCTGCAAAAGCACGCATAAAATAATTATAGCAATTATTGTTATTGTTGTTTTCACATTATTCCATTTCATTATTTTAAAGCAACTCCTTCAATGTTTAAATCGGGGCATGCCACAATGCTTTTATATTGTGCTGTTTATTTCATATTATAGGCTATTTAACAGGTATACCACAATAGTTAACCGTTGGCAAACTTGAGGCAAATTTGTGGCAAAACTGTGGCAAAGTTATGGCAAACCATTGTATTTTGCTTTTGCAAAAAATATATATGCTATACTTTTAACAAGTATATTTACAAGGAGTGTGGCAATGGCTAAACCGTATCAAATATTAACTTCAAACACGTTAAAAACAATTGCAATTTCCTTTATGATATTCGACCACTTTATTGCAGGTTTTTTTATTAGCGACAGCATTTACACTATGCTTTTGCGCATTCCCGGCCGAATTGTCGCACCCATAATTTGCTTTTTAATCGCCCAAGGCTACCATTACACAAAAAACAAATATAAATATGCTCTGCGGCTTTTAATATTTGCAATTATTTCTCATATACCTTATAATATATATTTTAAGTATTCACTATTTGAAGCAACAAGTGTGATGTGGGGTTTATTTTTAGGCCTTGGCACTTTAATTGTTATTAAGCATAACAATTTAAATGTTTTTTTAAAATTCATATTTATAATATGCGCTGTTTTTCTATCTGCTACAGCAGATTGGAATTATGTGAGCATTGTTTGGATTGTAGGCTTCGGTTTGCTTTTTAAGAATATAAAAGGCCAAATTATATTTTTTGCACTTTCGGGTTTAATGTTTCACATTGTTCCCACTTTTCTAAATTATGGATTTTCAAGCCCCGGCACATTATATTTATATCAGCTTGGTATTTTTCTGGCAATTCCGCTTATGATGATGTATAACGGTAAATTAGGGCGCAAACTTTCTTTTTTACCTAAATTTTTTTACATATTATATCCGTTGCATCTCATTTTATTGTATTTAATTAGAATAATCTACTTAGAGGTTTTATGAAAAAAGTTTTTATTGCATTATGTGGTTTAATTACTGTACTATCTATAATATTAGCCATTATGGTTGTATATACATTTAACAATCATTTACCGTTGCCACAAGAAAGCCAAAGTGAAAGTATTACCCCAAGTTCAATATCACAAAGTTTAGTTGAAAGTGAGCCTGAGCCTGAAAACAGTATTAATCTTGCACAAAACACTGTTGTATTCGAGCCTGATGATAGTTATATTAACAACTTAAAAAGCACAAGTAGCTATGAGCTGCCAATTGATGGCGCTACCGGTTATGCCAGTGTTTCATTAAACTTATATTCACAGCCAAACGAAACAAGCGAAGTTGTTTTAACATTAAGCCCCGGAGCAGGCTTTACAATTTTAAACGAACAAGGGAGTTTTTGGCAAGTTAATTCAAACGGAACAATCGGCTTTATCAACCATACATATTGTTTTATTAATTTACCCGATATTATCCCCTCTATTGTTTACGATATATCAAACGCATATTCAAGCGTTATGAAATCTTCCTATATAGATATACCAAATATAACAAGGCAAAAATTATACGATTCTTATAATTATAACAGCAGGCTTGGCAAAGATGAATATATTGTGCCAGTTTTATACTCTATGGCAAAAAAAATATGCGACGCACAACAAATTGCACTGCAAGATGGCAATACACTTGTAATTTACGAAGCATTTAGGCCCTATGATACGCAAAATAAAATAGTTAGCGAGCTAAGTATTTTATCGCAAACAAACGAAACTGTATTGCAGGGTATTACAACGGCGCCATGGTCTATTGAATGGTATATTTACGAAGGTGTTTCTAACCATCAAATAGGTTATAGCATAGACTTAACTTTAGCAGATATAGAAAGCTGGCAAACAGGCGTTTGCGGCGAATATGGTTATGTTGATGTTGTAAGCTACGCCGAATACCCTATGCCCACTGAAATGCACGAGCTTAGCGTTGCTGCCACCGTTCTTGTAGCGCCCGTTAAAAGTTTAGATAGCGAATTGTGGAAAAGCGTTGCTCTTGCAAGCACAATGAATGAATATGCCATATTATTACAAAATTATTGCACACAAGCCGGCCTAACTCCAATTGCCTCTGAGTGGTGGCATTTTAACGATTTGGCTGCCCTTAATAAGGTTAAAAGCAACCTAAGCGATGGCAAATATTTTATTTCCCAACAACATAGCACATTACCACATTAAATAAGAGCATAGATTTGAACCATGAGAGTTCAGTCTGTGCTCTTTTTATGCTAATATTCAAAATTAACCGTGAAAAGGTCATTTTTTTACATAATTAATTTACTAATAAAAAATTTGTGATATAATAAGAAAAAAGGAGTAGCACAAATATGAACATATATGATTTTGAAATTTTGCAAAAAGATGGCAATTTAAAAAGCATGAATGACTTTAAAGGCAAGACTATTCTAATTGTAAACTCGGCTACACACTGTGGTTTTACTTACCAATATGAAGAGTTAAAGCAATTGCATAATAAATTCAGCGATAAAGGCCTTATTATTTTAGATTTCCCTTGCAATCAATTTGGCGAACAAGCTAAGGGCACAAACGCTGAAATTACCGAATTTTGCCAATTAAATTATAACACACCTTATGAAATGTATGCAAAAATTGAAGTAAACGGTGAGAACGAAACGCCTCTTTTTAAATACTTAAAACTGCAAAAAGGTTTTAAAGGCTTTAACAACCCTAATCACCCATTAAACGAAAAGTTAAAAGATATGTTTTTAAAAATGGATGAAAACTATGAGAAAAGCGATGATATCAAATGGAACTTTACAAAGTTTTTAGTTGATAAAAACGGCGCCGTGGTGGGCAGGTTTGAGCCTGTTGATGATATACATATTTTAGAAAAAGCGATAGAAGACATAATATAGTTTCCGCTAAGCTTAATTTTTCTTCTACTGTTAAATCGCAAAAGTTAAACCCCATTGCGCTGACTTAATAGCCGCTTTTTAAAATTCACTCGCTTTTTTTACCTTTATATTGCCTATTATTGGTATATACAAGGCAGAATAAAGCTAACCTAAAAATGCAATCAATATAATTATAGGCAGGGCAATTATCATTTTCTTTTTTATATTGCACCTCAATTAATGCGGTTTTTCGTCATCTTTTGGGTTTACTTGAAAATATATTTAATGGCAATAGTTCAAAAACTTTGCAATTATCACCTATAAAAAGAGCAGTTTTTTACCCGTTTGGGTTTAAAACTGCTCTTTTTTTTGCAAACAAATTAAAAAGTAAATAATTCGTAGGATTTATGCTTTAATCAAAAACACTAAAAGCTATCAAATTATCAAAACGGCAAGATAAGCACTGTAATATTACATCTATTTCAATGTGTAATACATAGTTGCGTCTATGCGCTCTTGTTTAACACTGCCTTGAAAATACATATGTTGTAAATGCGCCATAGCCTCAGAACAAGCAAACCATTTTTGCTGTGGTGAAAACCGCAAAAATGCATCTCGTGATCGCCATTTCATATGCTTTGCTACATAGTAAACAGAGCACTTTTCTTGCTGTTTTAATATAGCTGTAATTTCCAAAAGCCTATCTTGATGGTGTGCTAGTAGCTCTTGTATGCGCCCGTGTGGGGTTTTTACTATATCGCGATGGGCGCAATAAATAGCATTTAAGTTCATATTGTCAACTTTTATTAGATTATCGAAAAATATACCCAAATAGTCGTTATCTAAATCCCATGCAGATATATTCGGGGTTATATTTGCAAGAACATGGTCGCCGCCGAAAAGTATTTTGTTTTTTTCATCCCAAAGCCCTGTTTGCCCGGGACAATGCCCGTTTAAATCAACGCATATAAGCTCACGGTTGCCATAGTGCAAAACGTCGCCATCTTTCACTATGGTGAAATCTGTTGTACCCGAAACATGCATGTGATATGATACATGGTTTTCACTGTGAAACGATTGCTCTTTAGGCATGCCCAACAAATTAGCGCTCTCATCAAGCCAGTTAAATTCTTCCGGCTTACACATATCATTAACGCGTGTTGCCGTTTCACTGCTTGCATACACTTTGTTATTTGGCGTTTTAATTTTATCTGAAAGGCCTGAGTGGTCTACATGTAAATGTGTTATAAAACCATCTACGGTATCCAAGGTGTAACCATGCTTTTTTATTGCGCTTAAAATAGCGTCTAATCCTTGTTTTGTGTTGAAAGAGGTATCTATTAAAAGCGCGCGCTCTTGCCCTGTTAAAAAGAAATTATTTACTTGCTTTAAAGGGCTATCGGGCAAAGGCGAATTAATGCATTCAATATTTAAAATGTTCAAAAATGCTCCTTTCTTTAAGAAAGCATAATTTTAGGGTGGCAAGAAATAAATTCTCTTACCACCCTAAAAATTATAATGTGTTATAAAGCGTTTTGAGTGTTTTTATAAAGAGAACGGCCTAATACAATTTTTTGTACTTCAAGTGAACCGTCAACAACTGAAAACAGCTTTGCAAGTAGGAAAGATTTCATTATGAAATTATCTTTAATAAAACCAACTCCACCCATTAATTGCATGCATTCTGTTGCAACTTCCATTGCTACCATAGGGGCATAAAGTTTGGCTTTTGCCGCTATAACAGAAACATTAGCAGGGTCTTCATCCATAGTTTGTGCTGCCTTGTAAACAAGTTGACGTGCAGCTTCTACTTTTGTGCTCAATTCTGCAAGCTTCCATTGTATTCCTTGGCTACGCATTATAGGCTGGCCAAGCGAATCGCGGGTAAACAAATATTGCATTGCAAGGTTTATGCAGCGCTCTGAAAAGCCCACACAAATAGCAGGAACAAAAATTCTTGCTACATCAATAGCAATAAGCGTTTCTTGAAAGCCTCTTTCGCTTAACACCATAGAATGAGGCACAACAAAATCGTCGAAAATCATCTCTACAGGCTTTAAGCTGTTTGCTGTTTGCAGCTCAGGCATTGGCTTATAGCTTAAACCTGCAGACTTTTTATTACCCAATAGCATAAGCATGTTTTTGCTGTCTTTCGAGCCGTCTTTAACGCTCAGCGTGAAATAGTCTGCCTTACAGCCATTTGTTATCCATTGCTTAGCGCCAAAAACGTGGTAGCCATCTTCTTTTTTAACCGCATACGTTGTGGTGCTCATAGGGTCAGAGCCGGCAGTGCCTTCTGTAATGGCAAATGCATTAAGCATATCACCGCTCACCATCTGTTTAACAATATCTTTAATTTGCTCGCTCTCGCCAAGGCGATCTATAAGCAAAGTTATATTGTTATGCAGCTGTATCATAAAAGCGTATGCTGCATCGCCGTGTGCCATTGCTTCATATACACGTGCCGTTTGAGAATAAGTATATGCTTTTCCACCCAGAGATTCAGGCACATTTATACCGCAATAGCCACCTGCTTTTGCATGCTCTACTACATCTTTAAGGGTAAAATTGCTGTTTGAGCCGTTGCCAAAAGTGGGATACACTTGCTGAATAGCAAAATTTTGCGCATCGGTAAAAAGCGCATCAAACATATTAACAGCTCGCTTTCTTTAAGAAGCTTCAGCTTCGTCTAATAAATTCATTATTTCAGGTATAACTTGGAATAAATCGCCAACTAAAGCTAAATGTGCAACAGACATAATAGGCGCATCTGCGTTAGTGTTTATAGCAACAATATACTCTGAATCTTGCATACCAATTAAATGTTGAATTGCGCCTGAAATACCGCAAGCTATATAAACTTTAGGTTTTACAACAGCGCCTGTTTGGCCAATTTGGTATTCGTGGGGCATAAAGCCGCTATCAACTGCAGCGCGTGAAGAACCCACAACACCGCCAAGTTTATCTGCCAAAGATTTTAGCAGCTCAAAACCTTCCGCACTTCCAACACCACGGCCGCCGCAAACAATAATTTCAGCATCTGCAAGGTTTACTTTTTTCTTTAAATCAATAATAGTATCAACTACATTTACTAAATCGCACTTATCATCAAATTTGCAGTTAAAATTAATTATTTCGCATGCACTTGTTGTTTTTTGTGCTTTTTCCATAACGCCCGGGCGAACTGTAGACATTTGTGGACGGTTGCGAGGGCAAATAATTGTTGCCATTAAGTTTCCACCGAAAGCAGGGCGAGTTTGAAGCATATTGCGTGTTTGATCATCTACATCTAAAGATGTGCAATCTGCTGTTAAGCCTGTTCCAACACGAGCTGCAACACGGGGAGCAAAATCTCTTCCAAGTGTTGTTGCGCCAAAGAACATAGACTCAGGTTTGTATTGCTCTACATATTGAGAAACAGCACTTGTATAAGCTTCAGTTGTGAAATCTTTAAGCTTTTCATCGTCGCAAACCACAACGCTGTCTGCTCCATAAAAAGATAATTTTTGTGCCACTTCGCCAACATTATGGCCCATTAAAAACACAGATAATTTGCAACCTAATTTATCGGCCAATTCGCGGCCCTTGCCAATAAGCTCTAGAGTAACTTTGTGTACTTTACCGCCGGATTGCTGTGCAACAACGGTAATTCCGCTAAAGTCGTCTAAATTATCGACATTCATATTAACTTTTGCGTTAGACATAATAAAATTTCCTCCTAACCAATGTAATTTCCGGCACGCAAAGTGTTTACCAATTCGTCTGCCAGTTGTTTTGAATTGCCATTAACTTTTCTACCCTCGAATTTACGGTTGGGTGTAAAGCTAGATTTAACATTTGTTGGTGAGTTTTTCACACCAATTTGTGTTAAATCTACAGCAATATCTTCTGCGTTCCAAACTTTGTAATCTGCGTTATCATCTAAAGCTTTGTATATTAGACGCATGTCCATGAAACGCGGTGTGTTTAACTCTTTAATAGCTGTTAGAAGCGCAGGCATTTTAACTTCGTTTACAAAGTAGCCATCTTCAAACATTCTTTTTACAGTTAATGTGTTATCGGAAATTGTTACTTCTTTTGCATATGTAACTTGTGGCAAATCTAAAAATTCAGCAATTTCAGGGCCAACTTGAGCTGTGTCGCCGTCAATAGCTTGAAGGCCGCACAATATTAAATCATATTTGCCTATTTTCTTAATAGCAGCAGCAAGCACTGTAGCTGTAGCCCAAGTGTCAGAACCTGCAAAAGCACGGTCTGATAGCAAAATAGCTTCATCTGCGCCCATAGCCATTGTTTCACGCAATGCGTTTTCAGCTTGAGGTGGACCCATGGTTAAAACTGTAACTTTGCAATCTTTTGTTTTATCTTTTATAGATAATGCAAGTTCTAATGCATTCATATCATCGGGGTTTATAATACTCTCAACACCGTCGCGAATCAAAGTTCCTGTTTCTTTGTTTATTTTAACTTCGTTAGTGTTAGGTACTTGTTTTACACAAACAATTATATTCAAGATAATTCATCCTTTCTCTATTTAAGTACAAAACGGCTGATAACCAATTTTTGAATTTCGTTTGTGCCCTCATAAATTTCAAGAACTTTAGAGTCACGATACAAACGTTCAATAGGATAATCGCTCATTAAGCCGTAACCGCCGTGTATTTGCAAAGCGCGCTCTGCAACTTCGCGTGCTGCTTGTGATGTGTACAATTTGCACATAGCGGTATTTCGTGAGAAATCTGGATGGCCATCTTCAAGCATTTGTGCTGTTGAGTAAGTTAACCAACGCATTGTTTCAACCTTAACTGCCATTTCAGCAAGGTACCATTGTAAACCTTGTTGTGCAGAAACCGGTTTTCCAAATTGCACACGGCCTTGAGAATACTCAACAGATTGTTGAAGCGCAGCCTCTGCTAAACCAAGTGCTTGTGCGCCAACAACAAGTGTGCGAGCACGGTCTATACCTGTTAAAGCAATTTTAAAGCCTTTGTTTATAGGGCCAACTAAATTTTCTTTAGGCACGCGAACATTTTTAAATATAAGCTCGCCTGCATCAGAGCAACGAATACCTATTTTGTCTTCTATTTTACCAATGGTAAAGCCGGGCATATCAGGCGTTAAAATAAATGCTGAAATACCTCTTGTTTTCAATTCAGGCTCAGTTAATGCTAAAACAACATAAACGCCGGCACGGCCTGCGCCTGTTATAAAGCATTTAGTTCCGTTTATTACATAGCAATCGTCTTCTTCAACAGCTGTTGTTTGAACGTTTGATGCATCGGAACCTGCATTAGGCTCTGTTAAAGCAAAAGCTGCTAAAACGCCGTCTTCAATGCAAGGCCTTAAATACTTTTCTTTAATTTCAGCAGAACCAAAAGTATTAATGCATGTGCAAGCAGATTGATGAATAGATAAAATTGCAGATGTGCCAACGCACTCTTTTGCAATTTCTTCTACCATTAATACTTGTGCCAATACGTCTTTTCCGGCACCGCCGTATTCTGTTGGCATGCCTACTGCAGTTAAACCATACTTCGCCATTAAGGCAAGGGTTTCTACAGGAAAGCGATGTTCTTTATCAATTTCAGCTGCAATTGGTTTGCACACATCTTGCGCAAAACGCTTTGCTGCTTTTTGAACCATGAGTTGCTGTTTTGTTAGGGAAATATTCATGCGGCTTCGCTCCTTACTATAAGTGTATTATGATATAAAATAATAATTCATTAAAACAAAAATGTATAAATTTTTATTTTATTTGCATAAAAATTACAAATAAAAAAACCACAATTTTGCTTAAAGCTATTACTGTGCACTATTTTTGAGTTGGGGCAAAAAACAAAAAAAGCACTTAAAAAGTGATATCAGGCATCTATCGGTGAGTATAGCATAAAATAACAACCTTGTCAACAAAACAAAATGTAATGTTTTACAAAAATAAGGCAAATAAACGACATTGTTTGTAAGATGTTTACAATAATTTAAAAAACATCGTTAAAAAAAAGAAGCAATTTTTGACTTTGTTAATTATATATCAAACAAACAAAAATATTGCAAAAAATATATATATTGTGCACAAGTGTTCATATTTATGGCAAAATAATCCATTATGCCATTTTTTGTGTAATGTGACGATAAACAGTTGATTTTTTTATGCATTAATAAGCTTTTTAGCTAAATTATTGGGAAAAGTACTCAAAAAAGCACCATCTTATTTGTAGCAAAAGTACAAAAAACGTAAAATTATTTAATATTTTATATATGATATTGATAAATCAAAATTGTCAATGTATAATCGAAAAAGAGTGAATACAGCAGTATATTTTTATTGCAGTTTTCAGGCATCAAAAACAATAGAAAAATTAACATTTTCGCATATTTGATGTTGGGGGCAACACAAATTAAACGAAAATCTAAAAATGCTCGCTTTGTATTTTTATGCATTATTTAGTTTTAGTTAATATTTCGGAATTAGTTTTAACAGGAGGAAGATAACTTTGCTGAAAATTAATAATGTCACCAAAACATTTGGTGGACTAACGGCAGTGAATGATGTTTCTTTTGAAGTACGCGAAGGAAGTATTGTTGGTTTAATCGGGCCTAACGGTTCAGGAAAAACAACACTGTTCAACTGCATTACGGGCGTTTACCCACTTACAAAAGGTAGCGTAGAATTTAACGGTGAGAACATCTCTAAAATGGCTAGCCCCAAAATAGCTAATTTAGGGCTTGTTAGAACATTTCAAGTTGTTAAACCTTTCACTAATATTTCTGTGCTGGATAACATTGTTGTAGGTGCTTTCCAAAGAAACCGTAACCGTAAAATTGCAGAGAAACACGCAATGGAAGCTATGGAACTTGTAGGCATTGAAAAATACAAAGATGATTTCCCCGGCGGTTTACCAATAGCTATTAAAAAGAAATTGGAAATTGCTCGAATTATGTCAACGAAACCAAAAATGATTATGCTTGATGAAGTTATGGGCGGCTTAAATGAAACAGAAACAGACCAACTTGTTGATACTATTGTAGATATTAACAAAAGCGGTATAACTGTTATGTTAATTGAACACAAAATGCGCTGCATAATGAAAATAAGCGAAGACGTTGTTGTACTTAACAACGGTGCGATGATTGCACACGGCAGCGGTGAAGAAGTTGTGAGCAATCCTGAAGTTATTAAAGCATACCTGGGAGGTGATTTCGTTGCTGAAACTAACAAATCTTAGTACAGGTTACGAAGAAAGCCAAATTTTGTTTGGCGCTAGTTTAGAAGTAAACGAGGGTGAGATTGTAAGCCTTGTAGGCTCTAATGCTGCAGGCAAAAGCACCTTAGTTCGCACGGTTTCCGGCGTAAATCCTGTTTGGGAAGGCCAAATAGAATTTAACGGCAATAATATTTCTAATACTCCTCCTCACGAGCGCGTTAAAATGGGCTTAGTGCAAACACCGGAAGGGCGCAGGTTGTTCCCCGACATGACAGTTATGGAAAACTTGATGCTTGGTACATATTTAAAAGATTCCAGAGCTAAGCACAAAGAAACACTTGAAAAAATATTTGAGATGTTCCCAAGGCTTAATGAACGCAAAGGGCAACTTGCCGGCCAAATGTCCGGTGGTGAGCAACAAATGTGTGCTATAGGCCGTTCGCTTATGAGCCAACCAAAGCTACTTATTTTAGACGAGCCATCACTTGGCTTAGCCCCAATAATAGTAGACCAAATATTTGAACTTATTCAAGCAATTCGTAAAGACGGCGTTACTATATTCTTAATAGAGCAAAACGTTAGCAAAGCTCTTAAAATTGCAGATCGCGGTTATGTTTTAGAAGACGGGCGCGTTACGCTTAGCGGTAAAGGCGAAGAACTTTTAAACAACGAGCAATTAAGAGCTGCTTATCTTGGAATATAGTAAGTTTACAATTTGATGTAAGAAGAATATTAATTAATTTATTAATCTTTTTCGGTTTTACCGTGAAAGTTTAAAAAATAACAAAATGGAGGAAAACAAAATGGCAAAAAAACTATTAGCACTATTTCTCGTTCTAATCATGGTTAGTGTTTCTTTAATGTCTTGTGCACAAGAAACACCAGCATCGCAAGCAACAGCTGATGAAACTTCTCAAGCAACAGGAGATGCTACAGAAGCCGCATCAGGCGACACAATCAAACTTGGCGTTATTCAACCTCGCAGCGGTTCGCTTGCAGTTTCAGGCGAAGATAGCTACTGGGGCAACCAAATTGCTATTGATATGTTCAACGATCGCGGCGGCGTAGACGGCGTTATGGTTGAAGCTGTTGTAGCAGACGTTCCAGACCAAAATGCAGCACAAACAGAGGTTACACGTTTAATTCAGCAAGAAGGCGTTACAGCTATTACAGGCGTTTACGGCAGCTCACTTGCATCAGTTGCTGCAAGCATTTGCGATCGTAACGATGTTCTATACTGGGAAAGCATTTCTGTTACAGATGAATTAACAAACCAAGGTTATGAAACTGTTTTCAGAATGCACATCAACGGCACAGGTTTTGGTTATAATTCAGCAGAAGTTGCTGCTGCTTTTATAGATGAGCTTGGCGTTAGCGATGTTAGCGAACTAACTGTTGCTATTGTTACAGATAATAACGACGGCGCTATTTCTATGAACAACGGTGCAGCACAATACTGTGAAGAGAACGGCATAAATGTTGTTTTAAACGAAGTATACGACTCTAAAAACCCTGATACATCACCTGTTGCTTTGAAACTAAAAGACGCAGATCCTGATGTTGCAATTGTTATGTCTTACATCAACGATGGTATCGATTTAACAAAACAAACAAAAAACCTTAACTGGTCACCTGATCTATGGTTAGGCCTAGGCTCTGGTTACGGTATTGCTGCTTACGAAGAAGCTCTTGGCTTCGACGCACAAGGCATTATTGATATCGACCCAACAGCTGCACCAAACCTAGACAAACTAGCCCCGGAAATGGCAGAGCTTGTTGCAGACTTTGAAGCACGTTATATTGAAGCACGTGGCTACAACCCACCTGCAATCGGTTACTTATGCTGGCAAGCAACTTGGGTATTGTTAAATGACGTTATCGCTCCTGCCGGTGGCACAGACGATGTTGATGCTTTAATTGCAAATGCAAAAGCACTTGACATTCCTGAAGGCACATTACCAACAGGCGCAGGCGTTAAATTCGACGAAAACGGCCAAAACGAGCGCGCTGTTCTAGCAGCTATGCAATGGCAAGACGGCGAATTAGTAACACTATATCCTGAATTTGTTGCTAATGCAGAACCAATTTGGATTCCGCTACCAGCATGGGACGAAAGAGCTGAGTAATTCTTATTTAATATTTATATTAAATATGCGGACGAAGAAAATAATGATATTTTCTTCGTCCGTTAATAAGAATGAACAAGCAAAAAATGTGAAATTACGAGGAAATGCTTATGCTTTTACAAATTATAGCCAGCGGGCTTCTCCTTGGAGGAGTATACGCGCTGTTGTCAATTGGTCTTTCTCTAATTCTTGGCGTATCGAAGTTTATTAACTTCGCTTACGGCGATTTTGTTATGGTTGGTACTTATATGGCTTTTATGGCATATACAACATTTGGTACCGGCCCCTATTTCTCCTGGCCTCTAATAATAATTGGCGGCGCAATATTCGGCATGTTATTCTACTACCTTGTTAAAAAAACCATCGGCGGCGATGGTAGTAACCAAGTTTTAATTACAATCGGTCTTGCAATTTGCTTGCAAAACTTAGTATTGATGTTCTTTAAATCAGATTATAAATCTATCCCTGCTCATTTTGGCGATAGCATTCAAATTGGGGAAATTTATTTATCTATGGAGCAACTTGTTACGTTCACAATATCAATTTTAATTACACTTGCACTTATGGCATTTATTAAGTTTACACCTTACGGAAGAGCTATGCGCGCTGTTGGGCAAGACCCTATGGCTAGTAGCTTAATGGGTATAAACATAACTCAAGTTAATATTGCTACATTCTGCCTAGCAACTGTATTTGCTTGCCTAGCCGGCTCATTCTTGATGTCTATGTATTCAACATTCCCACAAATGGGCGCTACATTTAACATTGTTGCATGGGTTTGCGTTATTATGGGTGGTATCGGTAACTTAACAGGCGCTCTTATTGCCGGCTTTATCATCGGCGTTTTGGAAACCTTAACAGGCTTCTATTTAGGCTCAGATATTCGTCAGGCAGTTTACTATGCAGTATTTATTTTATGCGTTGTTTTAAGACCTGAAGGCCTCTTTAAAATTTCTGCTAGGGGGTTGAAAAAATCATGAAAAAATTAACTGCATGGAGTACTTTAAGTAATAAACACAAAAATTATGTTATTAGCGTAGTTTTGGTTTCACTTATGGCACTAGGATATTTTGTTGATAATGATTATATACTTAACATATTTATAAATATAGCGTTTTACAGCTGTATGGCAAGCGCATGGAACATGATGTGCGGCCTTACAGGTTACTTCTCATTCGGGCACGTTGCATTTATGGGCATTGGCCAATATGCATCAACACTTCTTTTCGTAAAAACAGGCGTTAGCCCTTGGCTTGGAATGCTTCTTGGCGTTGGCATTAGTTTATTGCTTGCTTTCTTAATTGGTATTTTATCACTTAGGTTAAAAGGCTTCTACTTCTCGCTATCTACCAAGGCGCTTGCAATTATTATTTCTATTTTAATTGTTAGGTTTGAACCTTTCACAGGCGGCGCTACAGGCGTTTACATTCCTTTCGAGCCTAATTTCTTTACAATGGTTTTCCAAGAGTATCGTTCATATTATTTATTAATGCTAATACTTTTAGTAGTTGTGCTTATAGTAAGTTCATATAGCCGTGAGTCACGCCTTGGTTATAACTTAATTGCTATTAAAGGCAACGAGCTTGCTGCTGCTTCTTTAGGCGTTGACGTTGTTAGAAGTAAACTTATAGCTCTTTGTATGAGTGCTGCTTTTACAAGCATGGCCGGCACAATTATGGCACAATACACATTGTTTATCGACCCGGTTACTGCATTTAACCCTGCTACAGGTGAAAAAATTGCTATTATGACAATTATCGGCGGCATCGGAACTGTTTTTGGCCCGCTACTTGGAAGTGCCATAATGGTACCTGCAGAAATTTTACTTCGCGGTTGGATTGGTAATACAATTCAAGGTTTATACCTATTTATTTATGGTGCTGTTTTGGTAGTTTCTATTTTATACATGCCAGGCGGTTTCTTAAACCTTGCACACAGAATTAAACTTCGCATACAAAATGGTAAAAACACAAACAGCGATACTAAGCCCAAAGTGAACAGTAGGAGTTAGCGAAATGGCTGTAAAATTAACAAATAAAGAGCAAGAAATATTTGAAGCAGCCAAAGAATATGCGTTAAAATACATACAACCTATTGACGAAGAGCTTGAAAACAGCATGGGAGAACTCCCAAGACAAGCTCTTGACCACTTAGCACAGCATGGATATTACGGCATTGGCATAAAAAAAGAAATGGGTGGCCAAGGCCACACATTTCTTGAAAGTGCCTTAATTTATGAGGGCCTTGCCCACGGTGGTGCAGGGTTGAGTTCACTTTTATTGCTATTGAATAATGTGAGCTATGGCCTTATGGAATACTGCACTCACAGCGAGAGCGTGAAAAAATTATTGCCTGATATCGCATGTGGTAAAAAAACAATTGCATTTGCCTTTACAGAAAAAGGATGTGGGTCTGACCCATCTTCAAACACTACTTATGCAGAGTTAAAAGATGATGGTTACCACATTTTTGGCGAAAAGGCATGGATATTAAACACAAAATATGCAGACCATTTATTAGTAACAGTAAACGATCCACAAACAGGTAAAATGATAATGCTACTTGTGGATAAAGGCACAAAAGGTATGACATGCGGCGAAAATATACCGCGCATGGGTAGCAATGTAATGTATTGCTCCACATTAACTTTTGATGACTGTGTTGTTCCAAAAGACAGGCTAATTAGTGAAGATGCATATAGGCTTTCATTAAAATTTATTGATATACCCCGCGTTTTTGTTCCTGCAACTTGTGTGGGAATAGCGCAGCGCAGTGTAGATTTAACTGTGGACTATTTATCAAACAGAAAAGGCTATGCAGGCAAACCTCTTATTTCAAACCAAGGCTTGCAGTGGCAACTTGCAGATTTCACAACAGAGATAGATGCAGCGCGCTGGCTTGCTTATCGCACAGCGCAAATGTTTGATGATAATGACCCCGATGCAAGTTTCAGTGCGGCAAAAAACAAATTATTTGCGCCTGAACTTACTATGAAAGTTACAACACAATGCGTTCAAATGTGGGGTGCAAAAGGCTATGCACGAAACAGCATGGTAAGCCGTTTTATGGACACAGCAAAAATGCTTACAATAGTAGATGGCACATCGGAAATTCAACGGTTTGTTATAGGAAGAAAATTGCTCAATAGTGCAAAGGCATAGTTTGCAAAGGAGAAAAAAATGCTAAATGTAGTTTCTATGCAACAAGCTGCTAAAATGATAAACAATGGTGACGTACTGGGTTTCAACGCTTTCGGTTCTTTGCAATTTCCGGACGAGCTTGCAAAAGCAATTGGTGATCGCTTTTTAGAAGAAGGCGCACCAAGAGATATGGGAATGATTTGCGTTGCAGGCCAAGGTGCTTGGGTACCGGATTGCCTTATTGAAAACATGAGTTATGAAGGCATGATAAAAAGAGTTATAGCCTCGCATTTTACACCAATGATTAACATTAAGCAACAAGTTATTGAAAATAAAATTGAAGCTTACAATTTCACAGCCGGTGCAGTGGTTCAAATGTACCGTGCAGGTGCCGGTAACAAGCCATGTGTTATTACAAAAACAGGCTTGAAAAGCTTCCAAGACCCTCGCTATGGGCGAATAGGGCAAAATGATATCTCTAATGATGAGCTTATAACCGTAACAGAAATATACGGTGAAGAGTATTTAATGTATAAAGTAGAAAAACCTACAGTAGCATTAATTAGAGGTACAACTGCCGACTGCAAAGGCAATATCACAATGGAAAAGGAAGGCTTTATTGGCGATCCTTTCGCGCTTGCAATGTCTACAAAATCTAACGGCGGCAAGGTAATTGTTCAAGTTGAACGCGTTTCATCACAAAACGCAGACCCAAAACTTGTTAAAATACCCGGAACCATTGTTGATGCTATTGTTGTAGCACCTAACCAAAAGCAATCTTTAATAGAAGAGTATAACCCTACATATAATGGCGAATTACGTTTACTTGAAGAAGATGTGCCCGCAATGGCAAAGCACATAGATGAATTGAACATGGCGTTTGGACGCAAAAGGCTTCGTGGCGTAGAGCATCAAATTATTGCGCGCCGTGCAGCATTAGAGCTTACACCTAATGCCATTGTAAACCTTGGTATAGGCGTGCCTGAAATGGTACCTGCTGCTGCCAAAGATATGGAAATTAGCAACGATATAACATTAACTGTTGAAGCAGGCTGTATTGGCGGAACACCGTCTTCAGGTATAAGCTTCGGCGCAAGTATAAATGTTGATGTTCTTTTTGAAATGGGCTTCCAATTTGATTACTATGAAGGCGGCGGTTTAGATATTGCTTTCTTAGGCGCAATGCAAGTTGACAAAAAAGGTAATGTAAATGTTAGCCGCACAGAAAGAAACCTAATCGGTATTGGTGGTTTCATTAGCATTTCACAATCTGCTAATAAAATTGTTTATTGTTTCCCCTTCTCCGGCGGCGGAATGGAATTTACTCTTAAAGATGGCAAAATGCAAATACAAAAAGAGGGTAAATATACAAAATTCTATGAGGAAGTTTACGAAATAAGCAGTAGCGGAGAGCTTGCAAATGAACTTGGCAAAGAAGTTCTTTACATTACAGAGCGCTGCGTATTCCGTTTAACAAAACAAGGCCTTGTTATCACAGAAATTGCACCCGGCCTTGACATAGAAAAAGATATTAAAAGCAAAATACCTTTTGATATTAAAGTAGCTGATGATTTGAAAATCATGGATGAAATTTTATTTAAAGGCCTTGAGCAATAATATCGCAGAAAATTTTATATTACAAACATCAAAAATAAAAAAAACAAGCCCCTCACCGGTTACGGTGAGGGGCTTGTTTTTTCCCTGTTTTTTTGGTAGAATAATTATGTGTAATACTTATATTAGTATTATTAATGTATTAGCAAACTTTTTTATATACAATACAGTCTAATATTAACAATTTCATTATTTGTGTTTTTGATTTTGTTTTATATAGGCTTTTATCCAGCTGTTTTACACATCAAAATAAATTAATTTTAGCCATCTCATTTTTCAAACTTAACTATAGGAGATATAGCCATATATGACAATTGAACAAAACACTATATTGTTTGCCATTTCTTTAATCACTATGTTTTTCTACCAATATTCAATTTTTTCCTATTCATCAACCATCTTGGTAGGCGGTATAAAAAACAAATGGCTTTTCGCATTTTTAGCAATTATTAATTCTTTGATTTTTGCTCTCGTGCAATATATTAACTTACCCTTATTTTTAATTATATTAGCTTTTTTAATAGCTCTTACCATTGAATTTAAGTTTATATCTAAAACCGATTTTGTACAGGTTTTTTGCGGCGCATCTATATTTGTATTGCACATATCAGCCCTTGCTACGCCAATAACTGTAATTATCAGCAATATATTAAAAATTTCACCTTTTGAACTTCTTCATGAAACCGTTTACGACCATATTGTTGCCATTATAGTGTGCATTTTTTTATCTTTAGCGCATGAAATCGTGAAAAAATATATAGATAATTCCTCTATACAAAGGGTAACTGTAAAAAGCAGACATTCCATTATACTTCTTGTATCCATTATTCTTATAGTCATTTTACAAATTGACCATTCAGCTGCAATAATTAGCGACACCTATTATTTTGAGCAAATACTCTTATCCCTATCCGTTTCTTTTGCCTCTCTTCTTATTTTCTATCTATTCTTTTTATATGCTATTAACTTAATTGATGCAAGCTTATATAAAAGGTATACCGATAAAGTTATAGGAGAGCAAAAAGACATATCACAGCAGAAAAAAACTTTGCTGGATAAAATTGAAAAAGATGAGCTAACAGGTGTGTATAACCGCGGTTACATAATGAGTTTGCTTGAAAAAATGTGCACCGATGAATCAAATAAAGATGCATTTTATGTTTTGTTTCTAGATATAAATGCTTTGAAATACACTAACGACACTTATGGGCATAAAGCCGGAGACAGGCTTATAACTAAAATTACTCATGCTATTTTAAATACTGTTCGTGAGCATGATATTGTAGCACGCATTGGCGGCGATGAATTTTTAGTTGTTCTGCCACAATCGCAAGGTGAAGATTGCGAGAATATTGTTGAAAGAATTATGCAATATATAGAGCACCAAAACAAAACAGAAGAGTTTTTGGTTTCCGCGAGCATTGGCTCAATTTATGTGGATGAACAGGCAAGAAAACAAGGTGTAAGCTATATTTTATCCACTGCAGATAAGAACATGCGTAAAAACAAAGCTTTGTTTTACAAAAACAGAAAGGAAGATACTGTATGATAATATTGTTGTGCGCCCTGTTTATACTATCTTTTATCGCTTATCAACACACATTTTTTTCATACTGTACTTATATATTTAACTTAAACAAATTCCCTTGGTTTGCCGGTGTAATATGCGGGCTCTTAAACTTTAGCTTTTGGCTTGTTTATGTTTTCTATATACCTATAAACTATGAGCCTGTCGCAATTTCTCTTTACGCAATTGTTTTACTACTTGAAACGAAATTAGTTTTTAGCGCCAATTTAATTCAAATGCTATTTATTTCAGTTACATTTACAATTAACTTGTTTGCAAAAAGGTTAGCTGTTTTAGCTATAATGGCTTTGCTAAATCACGGCACAATAGTTGATGTTATGGTTGATCTTAATATTACGATTATAGCTGCTATAATTTGCTTTACCGCTTCTATTTCAACAATTAACCTTGCAAGGAAATCTATACCGAGAAACTCTTTAGACACAATTCTTTCAGATAACAAAAACCTTGCGTTTTTAACAACTGCCTACTCTATTCTTTTCGCAACTTTGTTTGTATTTTTGCTTACTATATCGGTAGACGGCGGCAGAGATTTACTGTATCATTATGTTGTTTTAGGCTTTGTAACTATTAGCGCATTTGCTGTTTTCATAGTTTTTGCTTTTAACCTTGCCGAGCTTAGAATTCAAACCGAAACATATAAAAGGTTAAGCCACAAAAATACAGAAGATTTAAAAAAGATAAAAAATTTAGAGCAAGTTGCTATAAAAGACCCTCTTACTTATTTGTACACAAGAGATTATGCAGATGAACTTATACAAAAAATGATAGATGAACACCAATTCTTTTTTGTAGCTTTTGTAGACCTTGACGGCCTTAAAATAGTGAATGATGAGCACGGCCATGAAGAAGGCGACTTTTATATTAAAACTGTTGCAGAAATTTTACAAGATTACTTTAAAGATGATTCTGTGTGCAGGTATGGCGGCGATGAGATAGTAATTGTTGGTACTTGCAGGGTAGAGGATGAAGTAACAAAGAAATTAATTCAATCTTATAAAGCGGTTATTAATATTCCAAAAATGTATAGTAAAACCTATTCAACATCTATAAGCTACGGTGTGGCATTTAAGCACCCAAATGAAGTTATATCAGCAGCTGACTTGATAGCTATTTCCGACACTAGGATGTATGAAATTAAAAAGAGCAACAAAAAACATCGCAAGGTGGTTTCGGTAAAAGCATAAAACCTTGCCATACTTTTTTAAAGCTTTTAACTATTTAGTATGTAAACCAAAAGCGGCGAGTTTCCTAAACAAGGAATACTCGCCGCTTTTTTGTACGCTATATTATTTCGCTTTGCTATAATTATGTTTTCAAGTGGGGCCGTCATACTTTTCTATGCTGCCCTTTTTCTTGCTTTTTGCTTTATACATAGCTTTATCTGCATGGCTAAGGCAAATGTTTAACGTTTGTGCTTGCTCAGGGTATAGCGCATAGCCTACAGATACACTAACTTTATGCTCTTCACCTGTTGGGGTTTTTATGTATGCTTTTTCAAGCAAACTTTTAATTTGTTCTAACCATATTTCTACTTCGCTATAATCATCCGCTCCATAAAGCAACATTGCAAATTCATCACCGCTAAGGCGTGTGCTAATTTTATTTGAATAATTGTGCTTATGTAATATATTAGCAGCCTCACTAATAAAGCTATCCCCTGTTTCATGCCCCCAAGTATCGTTGACATACTTCAAATTATCTAAGTCGAACATGAAAACCGCTGCTTTTTTTATAACTTGCTGCCGTTTGGATAATGATTCTAACTGCTCAAAAAATGCTCGTTTGCCAAGAAGCCCTGTGAGGAAATCTAAATCTCGTTCTTTTTTAATAGAATACTTTTCGTTAATTTCCACTGTGGAATCTACTATTAGCCCCCAGTCGCTTTCACCCTCTTGGTAGCGCATTATTTTCAAATACCTATCGCCAAACTCGGTTTGGAGTATATATAAATTATTCTCACTACTATGCGCATTAGCCATAGTATCCTCAATAAGTGCAAGGAAAGCCTTTGGAGAGTTAAACTCTTTTGCAAAGCGCTCGTTGCTAATATGAAGAATATCTGCTAACTTACCCGTTGCTATTACTGCATTCGCCTTACATTCATACATGGCTATAGGTACATTAACGTGTTCAAAAATAGTAGCAAACTTCCGAGAAGACTCAACAATTTGCTTTACCATATAATTAACATTGCTACTTAGCGCATCAAATTCAGGTAAACCGCCCACATCCATTTTGTATTCCAAATCGCCGCTTGCAATAAGCTCCATTCCCTCTTCCAACTTCGATAAGCGATGAAGCACAACACGGTCTAACATAAAATAAATAAGCACTATCATAACAATTGCAACAACAAAAGAAATTGCAATGATTAAAGCAATATTTAAAAGCACCGAATTATAAATAGAAGGGTGGCTTTGATAATAACCAATATAAATATCATTCGATTGTTTTCGAAGTAGCACATGCCCATATACGCCATCTATTTTAGCATTATGCGCTAATTTTGCATCCTCTTCATCAAAATCGCTTAGGCCAAAATCGCTTAAGCTATTCCCGTTTATAATTTGATTTGTGCTACAGATAACCCTATTCGTTGAAATATCTACCGCAAAAAACATTGTGTTTGCTACAGGGGTTAACCGTGAGAACACATAAGCTAGTTCTGTAGCTTCCATTGCTGCAATCAATCGCAGCGGTTCAATGCCTATTTGCACTATATGTTGCCTATCTTCGCTCCAAACAGCAACATACTGCATGTCTTTACCCTCTGCGGTGTTAGGTGTAACATCTTGGGCAAGTTCAAGGCTATAATCATCTAATAGCGGCGCAAAAAAGTTCATCTGCTCGCCTGAATCAAATGTATACCCATAGTAATCAGTAACATTTCCGCTGTATATTTCTCCCTCGGGAGTAAATAGGTGAATTTCATCAATTTGCAGTAAAGCCGCAATATTGTTCAACTCATCTATATCATAAATAATATCCTGATTATGCTGTATCATATATGCTGCGGCTTTAGCTCTAATCAAAAAATCAATTTTTAATTCTTCTTGCAAATTCTCTGCTTCTACGTCATTTTCAAGCAAAATTTCTTCAACTTGCGCAATTTGCCCACTTGCCTCACTGTAAAAGCCGGTGTAAGTTATATGCAGCATTAAATATGAGCCTACACACAAAAGTACGCCTGTAATTACGAGCACTAAAACTATTAGCCGCATAACTATATATTTTTTCACTGCATTACACCTATATTCTCTGGTAATTTTTTATTTATACTTTAATAATATAACATATTAACAATAATTTGGTCAAGTAAATAGTAACTGTATTAACACAAAAACAAATTATTTGTGCAGTAAAATAATTGCTCTTTTTTGCCAAAGATTGAACCTATATCGGTTTTAACAGGCAGTATGTATTAACCTATGGCCACCCAAAGCTATTTTTTATAACTCCCTCTTCTTGTTTAGCGGTAATTTACCATAGTCTACAAACTTTTTTTAGGCATAGCAAAATAAATTTAAAAATATTTTTTAAATTTTATTTATTAAAATTATTACGATGTTAGGGCACATTAAAAGTTATTTCTTCAAAACAGCTTTTTTAAGCAAAAATATAATTTGCTTTTATTTCTTTTATGTGTTACAATAGCAAATTGAAACGTACTGTATAGCCATAGTGCACTTTATGCGCATAAATCCAAGGTGCAACGGCTAAGGTGAGATGCGATTGCATCTCGCATTTTTTTTGACGTTCACACAAAAGGAGATTTATGAGCACAACTACTTTCGCACAATTAAGCGTGCACCCAAACATTCTTAAAGCCATTGACGAAATGGGCTTTACGCAAACAACCCCTGTACAGGCGCAAACCATCCCCCTAACACGTTCCGGTGTTGACATTTTGGCACAGTCACAAACAGGAACAGGCAAAACAATTGCATTTGCCATACCTGCAGTAGAGCGCATACAAGAAAGCGCTAACAACATTCAAGTTCTGATATTATCACCCACAAGGGAACTTGCACAGCAATGTGGCGAAGAAATTCGCAAGCTGTCGCCTTATATGCCTCATGTGAAAACCGCAGATATTTACGGCGGCGCAGACTACAAAACACAATTTAGGCTTTTGCGTGGCGCTAACATGGTTATTGGAACACCCGGCCGAATAATGGACCATATAAGGCGAGGCACATTAAAACTAAATAAGCTTGAAATGATTGTACTGGACGAAGCCGACGAAATGTTAAACATGGGCTTCAAAGAGGATATTGAAACAATACTGCAAGGTGCCCCAGAAGAGCGCCAAACAGTGCTTTTTTCAGCGACAATACCAAAAGGTATTTTGGATATTACAAAGCAATTTCAAAAGAACCCCGTGCAAATTAACCTTGTTCAAAACAAAGCTACCCTAAAAGAAATTAAACAAATATATGTTGATGTTAAAAAGCAGCATAAAGATGCAGCACTTAAACTTCTAATTGCATATAATAAGCCACAACGTGCCATTATTTTTGCAAACACTAAAAGCATGGTGGACGAGCTTGTAACAATGCTTTGCGAGGGCGGATATGCAGCGCAAGGCATTCACGGCGACATGAAACAACAACAGCGCACAAATGTTATGGCGGCATTTAAAAAGGGCAAAACACAAATTTTAATAGCAACAGATGTTGCCGCTCGCGGTATAGACGTTAGCGATATAGATTTCGTGTTCAACTACGATATACCCAGAATGTCGGATTACTATGTGCACCGCATAGGGCGCACAGGGCGCGCCGGGCGCAGTGGCACTGCAATTACAATTTGCTGTGGCAAACAACAAGTTATGACAATAAAACGCCTTGCACAAAAACTGCAATCTGATATAGAGCATATAGCATTGCCAAACGCAAAGGATATTAAAGAAAGCAGACTTTTGCAAAATATTCAAACAGTTGAACATGCCTTGCAAGATGGTGCAGACACCTATGCAAAGCAAATGGTAGATTCTTTAGTGCAAAGCGGACATGACACATATGCTATAGCTTGCACCCTTGCAAATATGGCACTTAAAAACAGCAATGAAGACCTTGACGAATTGCCAAATATACCTGCACAAACCATTGAAAAAAGAGGTGAGCGCAGAGCTAGAAATGATGATGATGGTTCACGCTTTAGCAAGATAATGTTGAATATCGGCTCATCTTCACGCTGCAGCGCAAACCACATTATTGGTGCTATAACAGAGCGCACCGGCATGTCATCAAAGCAAATAGGCAAAGTGAGCATCGAGAAAGACCATACATTTGTTGCTATTCCAAGCGATGCTTTGCGCACTGTAGTTGCCGAAATGCAAGGCATAAAAATATGCGGCAGGCCTGTTGCCACCACAAAAGTCGAATCTCGCAAAAAAGCAAAGCACAGCAGCGGGCATGGCTCTCATTTTTCGAAAAAGCCTTATGCGCGTAAAAAAAGCAAAAAAAGAGCGTTTGCATAAATAAAAACAATATACACAAAGCAAGGCCCTACCAACTTTATTGGTAGGGCCTTTAAATTATTTTAATTAGGTTATTTTTATACTATATATCGCTAAAAATATTATAATACATTCAAATTCTCAATGGGCTCCGGTTTTGCAAACAAATAACCTTGCGAATATTGTATGCCGTTTTGCAAAGATATCTCCTGTATTTCTGCATTTTCCACAAATTCAGCAACTGTTTCCGAGCCTATTAAATCTGCCATATATTTTATAGATTGCAAAATTGTTTTGCTGTCATTATTAAATGCTATAGTTTTAATTATATCGCCATCTATTTTTATTATTGCAGGCTTCAGCGATATAATAGATGTGTAAGTTGCATAACCCACGCCAAAATCGTCAACTGCTATTTTGCAACCTATTTTTCTCACTTCTTGCAAGAATTCAAATAGTAAATTTAAGTTGTTGTAATTTTCTGTCTCAACAAATTCTACAATTACTTTTTCAGGTGTTGGGTGCTTTTTCAGCCTTTCAAGCAGCCATTCTCTGAATTCATCCGACTGAACATCTAACAAAGAAATATTAAAGCTCAATTCGCTTTTTTTACCCTCAAAGTCTTTCAGCGCCTTATCTATTACAATTTTGCTAAGCGGCAAATACATTTTCAGATCTTTTGATGCCTCTAAAAACATACCGGGCATACACAAATTATCATCTTTATCGTAAACTCTAATTAGCGCTTCATATTTTTTTATTTCTTTTGTGTCATTATTGTATATGCCTTGGTAAAACGGTTTAATCCTATCGTTTTCAATGGCATAAGTTAGCAGCTCTAATATTTTCACGTTTTTTTCTTGCTTTTCTAACAAAAGCTCTCTCTCGTCTGCTGCCACCAAAAAATTATTCTGTTGCTTTTGGTTTAAATAGTAAGCACTTAATACTTTATCTATTAAATTATCGCCAAATGCCACAGCAAACCTTGAAACACCGCTTAAGCCTGTTTGTTTTGCCCTGATAAGCTCATATTGCTCATGGTTTGTTTTCATTAATTTGTAAAAATCATCATCGCTTATATCGTCTCTTGCTACCGCCATAAACGTTTTATATGTGTGAATATAAACGTGTATTAAACTGTCTATACCCATCATTTTATATGCCTGGTTTCCCATAGCCAATATCTCGGCACTTGTTCTGTTATATCTTTCTTCGCCGAAAGTAGCAATCATCATATCTGCATTAACTACTTCTGTCATGCAAATTTTCGTAAATTTTCTTTCCTTGTTATCTATAAGAAATTGCTCATAGCTCAATATATTAAATCTTGAGTCTAACAGCTTATTATTTGCGTCATTACAATGATTTTCCATAGAGTGACCCCTTTGTTTTTTAAATACTTATTTTCAAAATATTTTCATTCTGATTTTCACAAATACACATTTAAAATTTCACACAATATGTAATATTTACTATTGCAACTGTATGAACTTTCATTTACGCTTGCTTCTATAATAACAAATTTAAATAATAATTGCAATTACTTTAATTTTTTTATGTATTTTTAAGCTAATATTTGCAATTTTCGTATTAATCTTTATTCTTATTAATTTTAGTATTATTCACTATATAGAAAATTATGCTAAAATTTGAGAGTTAAAGCCAAACTCAGCAAATACTTTTCAGCTAAAAAGCGGAATGCACATTGCTGTACATTCCGCTTTTTATATTATTCATATCTAAGTGCATCTATAGGGTCTAATTTAGCTGCTTTGTTTGAAGGGTAGTAGCCAAAGAAAATACCAATTGCAACGCTGAAACCAACCGCTATTGAAATGCCCATAGCATCGGCACTTGCAGGGAAACTTAGAAGGTTAGATGCAATTGTTCCCAGCGCAACGCCAAAGCCAATGCCAATTATACCGCCAATTAGGCAAATAATAGCACTTTCAGTAATAAACTGCACCCTAATTGAAAAATTAGTTGCACCAAGTGCTTTTCTTGTGCCAATTTCTTTCGTGCGCTCTGTTATAGACACAAGCATTATATTCATAACACCTATACCGCCCACTAAAAGTGATATTGCCGCAACTGCTGAAATTGCAAGTTGCATTGTTGCAAGCATACTTTGCATAGATTCTATAATGCTTTCTATTGCAAAGGCATAAATTTCAAAATTATCGTTATTTGAATAATAGCGTGCATTTAAAAAACTTTGCACATCTGTTGCAAACGCAGCGCTATCTGAGCCTTGCTTTGTTAGCACTGTAACGCTTGCATATCCATCGGCGGCGCCTGTAATTTTAGCCGCTACAGTGTGTGGTATATAAGCTGTTGTGCTTGTATCTTGCTCGCTGCTGGTGCCAAAGCCGCCAAAGGCAGACGCCTCGTATTTATAAACGCCCACAACTGTATAAAGCGCCGGTGTTCTTCCGCTTGCTTCAAGCATAATTTGGCTTCCGATAGGGTTTTCATCTATGCCTAAATTTTCAGCGAACAAATCAGATATAACCACCACGTTTTTCTCGTCTTCAATCTCACGGTTTAGCAAAAACCGCCCCTGCACAATTTCAAGGTTATCCACAAGGTAAGACATCTCCCCTGCGCCTGTCATATCAAAATTTGCGTAAAGCTCATTATTTGTTGCCGTGCCCGAGCCAACTTGCACTTTAATGTCGATTGTTTGTATAACATCCTCAAACTGCGCAGTAATATCGCTGAGCATTTCGTCTGAAAGCATATCACTTTCTTTCATTTGTGTCATGCCGCCACTTCGTGCAGAGCCCTCATCAGAACGCTGCTGTATGCCCAAAGTAACATTGTTTGCACCCATAGTGCTCATTTGGTCTACAATATAACCGTCAAGCGAATTACCTATTGTAAAAATGGTAATTACAGAGCCTATTCCTATAATAATGCCAAGCATAGTTAAAAGCGCGCGCATTTTATTGCTCCAAAGGGCGCTTATAGCAAGCAGAATATTCTCAGTTAAACTCATTCGCTCTGCTCCCCTCTTTATCACAAACTACTACACCGTCTACCAAAGTTATAACTCTTTGCGTTTCCTGCGCAAGCTCCGGTGAGTGAGTTATAAGTATAATGGTTTTACCATGGTTTTTGTGTAAATCGTGGAATATATCCATTACAAGGCGCCCTGTTTTTGAGTCTAGCGCACCTGTGGGCTCATCCGCAAGCAAAATGGCGGGGTTATTCGCCACAGCACGTGCAATAGCCACACGCTGTTTTTGCCCACCTGACAGCTCGTTCGGCTTATGCTTTCTGCGCTTTTCCATTCCAACCATCTCTAAAAGCTCTAAGCTTTTTTTGCTTCTGTCACGCATAGACATGCCGGCGTAAAGCATAGGAAGTTCAACGTTTTTTTGCGCATTAATGCGAGGAATTAAGTTAAAGTTTTGAAAAATAAAACCTATTTTTTTATTGCGTATACCCGATAGCTCACTATCATGCGTTGACATAATATCAACACCGTCCAAAAGGTAATCGCCCTCTGTGGGCTTATCTAGCGCACCTATTATATTCATTAGCGTAGATTTACCGCTGCCCGAAGCGCCTACAATGGAAGTAAAACTGCCTCGCTCTATTTCAAGCGATACATTGTCTAATGCACACAGCTCATTCTCTTTGCCTACAAAGTATTTTTTATAAATACCGTTTAATTTTATAACATTATCAGACATTTATTTCTCCGTTCTAAATGTTTTTAAAGCAGATTATTACCCCGGTGTACCGCCGCCTGCTGGCGGAACGCCCTCAGGCATATCTCCGCCGCCCGGGCCTGTTTCAAACATCGTAAACATATCTTGAACCGGTGCTACATTTAAGCCCAGTGGGTCGTCCATTATAAACATACCCTCTTTTAGCTCGCTACTTTTAATTTCAACATAATAATCTGTTTCAAGGCCTGTTGTAACGCTTAGTTTCCTGCGGCCGTCCTCTTCGCCAAGCATAAGTTGCTCTTGTGTTGGGCGCTCGTCGTAAACATAAATGAACTTTTCGCCATCTTCTTCTACAACAGCGTCAAACGGCACTGCAAAAACATCTGTGCTCTGCTCTATTAAAAATGTAATTTTAGACGGCACGCCTGCGCGTAAATTTTCATTGCTCTCATTAAGCCTTACTACAACTTCAAAATTGCCTGCTGCATCAATTGCAATTGGAGATACACTTTGTATATAGCCGCTTAGCTCTTCATCGCCTGTTGAATCTGTTGTTATTACAGCTTGCATACCCTTATGCAGTTTCACAACATCATAGCTAGCAACAGTTGTTGAAATTTGCATTTCGCTTAAATTTTGCACTGTGCAAAGTGCGCTTGAAATTGTATCGCCCTCTTCATAATTTAGCTGTGTTACAACACCGTTTATAGGTGCATATATATATAAATCGTCTAATGTTTCCTGCGCTGTTTCAAGCTGGGTTTGCGCTGTATCATACTGTGTTATAGCTGTGTCTACCCCTTGGGTATTCATTTGTGTGCGTGTAACTTGCTCTGATGCACTTTCTATTGAAAGGCTATTTTGGCGCTCTTGTGTTTCATAAGTTGAAACTGCTTGGTCTATAGCCGTTTGCGCTGTTTGCACTTGCTGCGAAAGCGGGCTAAGCGCTGCATTCCTTGCCGCAATTGTATCTGTATATGTTTTCACTATCTCTATATGAGCCGGTTCTGTTGGGGTTTTTTGCTGTGTTGATGTTAGCGCATCGTAATTTGCTTGCAGCTGCGTTTCAATTTGCGCTAAATCTGTAAGCGGTGGAGTTAATGTAGCACCATACGCTGTTAAAAGAGGGTCTATAACCGCTTTTTGTAGCGCAAGCTCTTCATTATAGGCTTTTTGCGCCGCTGCTAAATTTGCATTTAGCACAGTTAGATTGTCCTCGTGGTTTTGCTTTGTTATATTGTACTGGTTTTGTGCATCTGTAAGTTGGCGCTGTGCAACGCCTAAATCAAACGCCGCTTGTTCGTTTGCATCTGTTATTCCGGCATATGCATCGTCAACACTCTCTTGTGCCGTTACTATACCATCTTTTGCATCTTGTGTATCAAGCGTTGCTATAACTTGGCCTTCAATTACGGCATCGCCAACCTCTACATCAATTGTTTCAATTTTATAGCCGCCTTGCGCCGAAGACACCTGTGCTTGCACCTGCCTAACGTCAACAGCGGAAGTATTACCGCTCGCCATTATAACATTAGATAAATCTTGCCTTACCAGCTGTGATATTGACGGCACCGATAAAGCTGTTGCAGCGGCACTTGAAAAACTTGAAATAATATTAAATGCTATAGCAACTATTATTATTGCTACAACCAAAAATATAATTAAGCCCTTTTTCCGCTTTACAAATCTTTTGAACTTGCTCATTATTTTACCCCTTATCTATTTAAAATTCTTGTAAAAATATATCATAATTTGCACGTCCATTCAATAACATTTAATTAACAAATATGAAACTTTTATGTACAAAAAAAACGCGCACTGTTTTACCATTTGCTTTTTAATTGACAAATGGCGAAATAGTTATATTAAATCGCTATATTTTAATAGAAACACTTCTTTTTTGATGATATAATTACATTAAAGAACAAAGAGAAATTAAGGTGATAAAGTTTAAAAGTAAATTTCAAACTTATTCTATTTAAAAACCGTTTTTCTCGTCAGGCAAACCCAGTAGGCGAAAAACATGGCATAAATATGACCATTTTTATGGTTGTTTTGTGCCTTTAGAAGAAAGGAATGGTCATATTTATGAAAATTGAACACATTGCCATTTATGTAAAAGATTTAGAAAACGCAAAGCATTATTATGAAAAATATTTTAATGCAAAAAGCAATAATATTTACCACAATGAAAGCAAAGGGTTTTCATCTTATTTTTTAACTTTTGACAGTGGTGCAAGGCTTGAGTTAATGCATTTGCCTAAACTTGAAGAGCACAACAGCAACAAAAATCGTACAGGGTTTATTCATTTAGCTTTCAGTGTGGGCAGCTGTGAAACAGTTAGGCAAACTACTTACAAAATACAAAGCGATGGCTTTGAAGTAATAAGCCAGCCACGAACAACGGGCGACGGGTATTATGAAAGCTGTGTTTTAGATACTGAAGGAAATTTAATAGAAATTACAATATAAAAAATGTTCGGGCAAAAGCCCGAACATTTAATGAAACTTAAATTTATTGAAAAGTTTTGTTTTTATTTATATATTATTACTTCTTATATGTGATAATTCGGTTTTTATTTTTTAACCAAATATTTTCTCATATCAAGCGCGCAAGCAAATAGTATAATGCCGCCTTTGATTAAATACTGTAAATCTTGCGGTACGTTTATCATTGTTAAGCCAACAAATATTAAACGAAGCATTAAAACGCCAATTATAACACCGCGAATTTTACCAACACCGCCAACGAATGATACGCCGCCGATAACGCAGGCTGCAATTGCATCAAGCTCATAGTTAAGGCCTGTGTTAGCTGTGTTAGAGCCAATGCGTGCGCCTTCAATAAAGCCTGTGAAACCGTAAAGTGCACCTGCAAGTGCAAAAACCATTATTGTTGTTTTTACAACATTAACGCCGGATACCCTTGCAGCTTCCTCGTTAGAGCCAAGCGCAAACATGTTTTTACCAAAAGTAGTTTTATTCCAAACAAACCACATTACACCTGCAAGTGCAATCGCAAACCAAACATAGTTGGGTATAGCTGTGCCGCCTATTGAAAGTATGCTACCTTTAACAAAATCTGTATAGCCTTTATCTAAGTTAGCAATTGCAACGCCGTTATTATTTCCCATTGAAACATATAATAGCAAGAAAGTATATAAAATTAATTGAGTTGCCAAAGTAACAATAAATGGGTGCAATTTGAATTTAACAATGAAGAAGCCGTTGAACGCGCCTATTACAGCGCCAATTGCCACCACTATTAAAATAACAATCGGAATTGGAACAACGCCAAGTTCCGGCCACATTTTTGCAGCATAGTCTACCACTTGTAGCATAGAAGCACTTATACATGCTGTTAAGCCTATTGCACGGCCCGCTGAAAGGTCTGTTCCGCCAAGAACAATACAGCCTGCAATGCCAAGCGCCGCAGGCAAATATGCCGCCGTTTGGCTTAGTATATTAATGATAGATGCCGGTTGCAAGAAAAATTCGTTTACCACCGCAATATAAACTATCGCAATAAACATAAAAATAAATAACGCGTTGTTTAAAAGTGTATCTATAATTCTTTTTTTATCCCAAGGTGCCGCTGATTCACTTTTCGCTTTTAATGGATTTTGCATAACATTAAAACCTCCTGTTTTTTTGCTTTTATAACATATTATTAAACATATTTCGCCGCAAGCGTTAAAATTTCTTCTTGTGTTGCGGTTTTTGCATCAACTTCGCCTGCCACTCTTCCGTTAGACATTACTAAAATTCTATCGCAAACGCCTAAAAGTTCGGGCATTTCCGAGGATACCATTATAACGCCTTTTTCTTTTTGCGCCAAGTCGTTTATGAGCTGGTATATCTCAAATTTTGCGCCCACGTCAATTCCCCTTGTGGGCTCGTCTAAAAGCAAAACCTCGGGTTCGGTTAATAGCCAGCGCCCTATAATAACTTTTTGCTGGTTGCCGCCTGAAAGCGAGCGTATTTGCGTTTTAGCACTTGGCGTTTTAATGCGCATTGCATTTATAGACCATTCAACATCTTTTTTCATTTTCTTATCTTGCAGCATAATGCCGCCTGAAAGATAACTTTTTAAATTTGAAATTACAGTATTTTCTTGAATATCCAAAACACCGAAAATTCCTGTTGCTCGTCGTTCTTCGGTTATTAATGCGAAGCCGTTTTTTATAGCCTGTCTTGGGTTATTGTTTGTAATATTTTTGCCGTGCAATTTTATTGTTGCACTTTGCTTTGTCATATTCCCGAATAAATTTTCAAGCAATTCTGTTCTGCCTGAGCCGTCAAGGCCCGCAACGCCCAAAATTTCGCCTTTTTTAAGTGAAAAACTCGCATTATGCAAATTGGTATATTTGCCGCTCATGTTTTCTACTTCCAAAATAACTTGCGAGGGTTTATTCTTCTTTTCCGGGAAGCGATTTGTAAGCTCGCGCCCAACCATTAGCTTAATAATTTCTTCCATTGTAAGCTCTTTTGCCGGGCGTGTTGCCACCCATGTGCCGTCGCGCATAATGGTAACTTCATCTGAAATGCGCAAAATTTCTTCCATTTTGTGGCTTATATAAATAATTGCGCAACCTTTAGCTTTAAGCATATCAATAATTCTAAAAAGGTGCTCAACTTCTGTTTCGGTAAGTGATGATGTGGGCTCGTCAAATACAATTATTTTTGAATTATAACTAACCGCTTTTGCAATTTCTACCATTTGCCTTTTAGATACAGGTAATGTAGACATAATTGCTTTTGGGTTAACGCTAACATTAATGCTATCGAAAATTTCATTTGTGTCTTTAAGCATTTTGCTTTCATTCACAACTAAGCCTGCTATTTTAGGGTAACGCGCAAGCCATAAATTATCTATAACACTGCGAGATAGCGCTTGGTTAAGCTCTTGGTGCACCATGGCTACGCCATTTTCAAGCGCTTCTTTAGAGCTTTTAAAGCTAACTTCCTTGCCGTCTATTACAATAGTGCCGGCATCTTTATGGTAAATGCCGAAAAGGCATTTCATAAGCGTTGATTTGCCTGCGCCGTTTTCGCCCATAAGTGCGTGAACAGTGCCGGGCATTACAGATAACGATACATTATCAAGGGCTTTTACACCGGGGAATTCTTTGCTAATTCCTTTCATTTCAAGCAATGCACTTTTCATAAGTTCTTGTCCTTTCAGCTACGCTTGGGTTCACAAACAAAAAATTTGCCATGTTTGTGGCATTTGTTTTATAAATTAATATTCGCTTATTATTATAATAACAACTTTTAATAAAAATAACAAATAAATATTAAAATAACAGGGGGAACATTCGCTCGGCGCCAAACAAAAGTAATTTTGTATTTTAAGGCGGCCTTGCAATTGTTCCCCCTACATTTTATTTAATTATTTATGCTAATAATTAGCCTGTATATGGGCTGTAAGGTACACGAACCATTGTTGCATCTTCGTCGATGATTAGTGAATCTGTGTTAGCCATGAAGTCTTCGCCGGCTTGTGCATTTCTTGCAAATATAGCAACTGCTTCTGCCATGCCTGCTGCATCTTGTTTAATTGTACCTGTCATTTTGCCATCTGCAATTAGTTGTTGTGCAGATTCAGTAGCGTCAACACCGAAAACAGGAATTACAACGCTGCCTTCTTCGCCTGTGTTGTAGCCTGCTGTGTTTAGCGCAGAAATAGCGCCTTCAGCCATGCCGTCGTTGTTAGCAATAACAAGCTCAATCATGTTGCCGTTTGCTTCTGAGTATTGTGATAGGAATGTGCTCATGTAGTCGTTAGCAGCTTGTGCTGACCAGTTGCCGCCTTGGTCTACATAGTAAAGGTCTGCGTTGCCTTCTTCAAAGAACATTAATTCAGGTTTGCCTGCTTCAACTAATTTTGCATTAGCATTTTCAACACCGAATTGTGTGCGGTATTCAGCCTCAGGGTTACCCTCTTGGCCTTTGAACATAACATAAGAAATTGTGCCGTCGCCGTTCAAATCTACTGCTTCGTAATTTTCAATTAGGAAATCGCCAACCATGTCGCCTTGCATTTTGCCGGCTTCTTGTGTGTTTGTGCCGATAAATGCGCATTTCTCATAGCTGTTTACAACATCAGGAGAAATTTCGCGGTTGAAGAATACGATAGGAATATCGTTTTGTTTTGCCAAATCAACAGCTGCTTGTGCTGCGTCTGGTGATGCATTTTCAACGATGTTAACAATTAAGAAGTTAGCGCCGTTTGTAACTGCTGTGTTAATTTGATCTGTTTGTGTTGCTTGGTTACCTGCGCCATCATAATTGTTGTAGGTAATGCCTGCTTCTTCTAGTTTTGCATCAAGTTCTGCACGAACTGAAGAAATATAAACGTCTGTAAAGTTATAGTAGAAAACAGCTGCGTTAATTTCGTTTGCTGCCGGCGCTGTTTCTTCTGTGCCCTCTGCAGGTGTTTCGCTTGCTGCAGGTGCTTCGCTCTCTGCTGGTGAGCTACAAGCTACCATTAATGTTAATGATAATGCTAATACGAGTAAAAGTGCTAAAAGTTTTTTCATCTTTATATCCTCCTTAAAGGTGATTGACGGCTTTAGTATTTAATACTGTCTTGCACAGCATTGTGCCGTTCAATGTTTAATATTCTACCTTATTTCTTCTATTTATGTAATAGAATTTTGTTTAATAATATATGAAATAACTTTTAATTTTACAAAAACAGTACCGAATTATGTCATAAAGCAAAAAAGTAGTGTGATTATTTTGTACAAAATCACAAATATCACTTTCCTTCTATGCAAAATTCAAGTGTAATATCATTTTTTGCACTTATATGATACCTTTTTTCAACATCTGCGCCCCATGTATTAATACCGCCAACACCGCGCATTTTTGCAAGCACCTTTATATAAGTATATAAGGGCTGTGCTAATTCATACTTGTGCTGCGCATTTTCAAGTTCTGCGCTACTGTGCGGCAGTACAGAAAAATGAAAACTATCTTTTGCGCTAAAACTTAGGCGTTTTCCGCTTTGCTCAATTAAAGTGAAGCATTTGCTAAAACTGTGGCACCCATATTCTTGCGGCACTAAATAATTAAAATTCTGTTCATTCACAAGCACATTGTGTGCGCCAAAAGTGCCCCCTTTAAATCTATCGGGGTAAGTTTCGCCGCTGTAGCCAATGTAATTAAACGAATTTATCGGCTCGGGAGTTGCAAACTGCATACCGAAAAGCGGTAAATCCGGCAAATGCTGTTTACCGTTAAATTTCGCAATTATATCTATTTTTCCGCTTGGGTGCACGGTATATTTTACAAAAACACTGTTTTCTTGCAATGTATCGTATTCATATTCAATAACAGCAAGGCCGTTTTCCATTTTTGCTGTTATATTTTTGCAAGCTGAATATTTATCGGCAACTGCCCAGCTACCGCTCTTTTGCAAAAACCCGGCTGCAATATCATTTTCTGTTGGCGCGCGCCAATATGTTGGTTTCATCTCGTTGCGAAGCCACTCTTTTCCGCCATAGTTTATGCTAACAGGGCCGCCTTTTACAATAGAGAATAAAATGCTGAAATTATCGCCTTTTACTCCATAATGCAAATTGCTCTCTATTAATTGAATACTCTTATTATTATAGGCATTTGCCTCATTTTTATAACTATTAGCTTTTGTACTTGCTAAAAGCTCGTTATTATTTGTATGCCTTTGCCTTGCTTCAGGCGAGCTATACCAATATTTCACCTCTTGCATAGCCGGTTTTTCTACTCTGTTTGCGTCTACAATACCATTGCCGGAGAAATTATAGTCTGTTGGGCGGTCGCTAAAATCTCCGCCATAGCAAAGCTGTGCTTTACCGTTTATATTTTTATAAAGTGCTTGGTCCATATAATCCCAAATATAGCCGCCGTGGTAATTTGGGTATTTATAAAGCTCCATATAACTTTCAAAACCGCCAAGCGAGTTACCCATATTATGCATGTACTCGCAAAGCATAAACGGCTTTTTAGGGTTGTTATCCAAATACTGCTTGCAAAGCTCGGGCGCTGTGTACATTTGGCTTTCAATATCGCTAATGGCCTCATACGACATATCGTTAAAACAGCCCTCGTAATGCACATATCTGTTTTTGTCTTTCCTCCTAAAGTAATTCGACATTGCAAGCAAATTTTCGCCTGTGTACGATTCGTTTGCACAAGACCACATCAATATACTCACATGGTTTTTATCGCGCTCAAACATACTAACGGCCCTGTCTATGGTAACATCTCGCCACTCTTTTAAGCTGCCGGGCACATTTGAAGTTATATGTATAGCATTGTTCTTTTGCCATGTGCCATGCGATTCAATATTAACTTCGTCCATCATAGTTATGCCGTTTTTATCGCAAAGCTCATACCAAAGGCTGTTGTTAGGGTAGTGGCTTGTTCTAACGCTATCTATATTATTGCGCTTAAACACTTCTATATCCGCAAGCATATCCTTAGCGTCAATAGCTCTTCCCTTTTTTGCGTTCCACTCGTGGCGATTTACGCCATTTAGCACAAGGCGTTTGCCGTTTAAATAAAGCACATTTCCTTTTAAAACAAAGTGCCTAAAGCCAATATCTTGTTTTACAATTTCAGTTAAGTTGCCACTTTCATCGTATACTCTTAATAATAATGTATATATATTAGGGCAATTTTTATCCCAAAGTGCAACATTATCAACATTAATAGTGGGCGCTACATAATATTCATCTTTGTTTTCAGCTTTTTCTTGAGTTTGCTCTTGTTTCAGCGCAAATTCAGGTGTGCTTTTATAAATTGTGCTTTTAATAATATCTTGCACTTCAATTTCTATATTCGGCTTTTGTATGCCCGAAACTTTAACTTTTACTGTTAGTTTTCCGCTTTGTAAAGCATCGTCAACTTCGCACACAGCAAATAAATCTTCTACATGCACTTTTGGCTTAGCGTATAAAACAACGTCGCGAAAAATACCGCTAAAACGAAAAAAGTCTTGGTCTTCAATCCAGCCAAAGCATGTGCGCTTATAAACTTCCACGCACAATTTGTTGTTTTCTTTTTTAATGTATGGGGTTAAATCAAAATGCGAAGGGGTGAAACTATCTTGCGAATAGCCCACAAATTCACCGTTCAAATAAAGCGAAAAAGCCTGCTCTACACCGCAAAAATTAATACAAATGCGCCTATCAACAAAATTATCGGGCACATCGAAATATTTAACATAAGATAAAACCGGGCTATCGCTTTCGTCAATTGCAGGCGGTAGAATATCTGCTTTGCCGTCCCACGGGTATTGCGTGTTCACATATTGAATATCGCCAAAGCCTTGCAGCTCTGCGTGGGCAGGCACAAGTATGCTTTTAAAATCATCGGTGGCATAGTTTGTTTTATAAAAATCTTTCGGCCTTTGGGCAATAGTTTTGCTATAGCAAACTTGCCAAATACCGTTTAGTGAGTAATGCAAAGTTTTATCATTGCAAAGCATGCTGTTTTCATCTTCGTAAAAAGCATGGTCTGAGTGGGCATCTAACCTATTAATTTTGTAAATAGTTGGGTCTTGAATTTGCTTTAATATATCCATATTGCAATCCTTTCAAGCATTGTGCTTTTCGCTCTGTTTTCGTTTCATATTATAATTATAATTTGCATATTGCAATATTTCAACACAAATTTATACTAAATGTGCAACATAATTTAATGCGCCTTGCAAACTAACTGTGTTTTTGGTAAAATTGTTCTAAGTTTATAAGTTTGGGAGATATTATGCAAAATTATAAAGTTTTACTTGTTGATGACGACGAAGAGATAAGAAACGGTGTTGCAAATTTTATAAAAAGCAGCGATTTGGGGCTAACGCTTATAGGCGAAGCCGAAAACGGCGCAGACGGCCTTGACATTGCAGAAATGCTGCGCCCTGATATTGTGCTAACAGATATTAAAATGCCCTATATGGACGGGCTTTTGTTCTGTAAAAAATTGCGCAATATTTTGCCCGCCGCCAAATTAGTTATTTTTTCCGGTTTTGATAAATTTGAATATGCACAAAAAGCTATTGCAATGAATGTGTTTCGCTATATTTTAAAACCAATTAACAGCGAAGAGTTAAAAGAAGTTTTAATAGATGTTAGAAACGAAATAGAGCAAGAGCGTGCCGCTCAGCGCGATAGGGCAGTTTTAAAAAGGCTATACGAGCAAAGCCTTCCTGTTCTTCGCGAAACACTTTTTGTGCGCTTATTAGACGGGCAAATTTCCGCTTTAGACTTGCAAAATTATGCTGTATCTTATGATATAACTTTACCTAATAAGTTTTGGGCAGTAAGCTTAATTAAAAGCAATTCAAGCGACAATGAAAAGCTTGTATTAACTTCAATAAAAAGCTTTTTAGATAAGCACCTCGAGCTAACAGGTTATATATTTTATATTGTGCAATACACAAATTGCATTGCACTTTTAATTAGCATTAACGCTGAAGAGCAAATTTTTGATATTACAAATGAGCTTACAAAAATATGCAATATGTCGAAATCTTACCTTGAAAGCCCGTTAATTTGCGGCATAGGGCGAGCTTATAAAAACATAGAGAACATAAGCGTTTCAGCAAGCGAAGCGCAAAGCGCGCTTTGCTACAGAATGCTTTTAGAGCAAAACCTTGTTTATATTGGCGACGTAGAGCCGAAAACCGATAATTTAATTGCATTTGATGAAATAGCCGAAAAAGCACTTCTTGAGGGCATAAAAACGGGCGACAAACAAAGCGTTGGCTTAATAGTAAATAATTTAACGCAAAAACTGCACAAAGCATCAGGCGATATTATTCAAAGCCGCCTTTATTTTACAGAGATTATAACTTGTTTATTGCGTTTCATAAGAAAGTATGATATTTCACCTGCTGTAATTTTTGATAGCGAGTTTAACGGTTTTGTAGAGCTTACAGATTTTTCGTCTATTGATACTGCTATGCAATGGTATTTAAATTGCTGCTTAAAAACACAGGAATTATTAATTGAGCAAAGCACAAGTAATAAGCAGTTTAAAATTAAAGAGGCAAAGGAATTTATAGAGGCAAACTATGGCGATGCCGCGCTTGATGTTGACGCTTTATGCGAACATTTGAATTTATCACCCGCATATTTTTCAACACTTTTTAAAAAGCACACAAACATGAGTTTCACAGCCTATGTTACAGATATTCGCATGGGCGCTGCTGTTCAATTATTGCAAAACACAGATGAAAAAACATATATAATAGCAGAAAAAGTTGGGTATATTGACCCAAACTATTTCAGCTATGTTTTCAAAAAGAAATATGGTGTTTCGCCAAGTAAATATCGCACAAACCAATAGTAAATAAAAAAGCGGGGGGCATAATATGAAATTAATTAAACATGCATTTATGCGCCTTATTAACGCATATAAACAATTAAATATACAAACTTTGCTTGCCATTAGCTTTACATTTGTGGGCGTTTTAACTACAGTTCTTTTAGGCTTTGCACTTTTTTGGCGCTTTTCTTTAGATAGAGCCGAGCAACAAAGGCAAAGCAATGAAATACTGCTTAATCAAATGAGCATAAATGTTGAAAACTATTTAAGTAGCATGATATTAACCGCAAACACAGTAGCCACTGAAATTGCGCAAAACAACGATATATTGGGCGGAGATTTTTTTCAAGGAATGGATTTAATATACAAAAGCAATATTGAAAACCTTGTTTGCATTGCGCTTTTTGATAAAAACGGTGTTTTGGTTGAGGGTGTGCCCTACTCTAATATAAAAAGCACTGTGAATATAAACGAAACCGATTGGTTTACCAAAGCTATAAATGAAGACTATAAGTATCATTTTTTCACGCCGAGAGTGCAAAATTTATGGCAAAACACAAGTGACACTTACAACTGGGTTGTTTCTCTTAGTTCAAGCGTTAATTTATCGCGTGTGGGCAAAAGCGAAAAAGGCGTTTTGCTTGTAGATATGAATTTCTCGGGTATTGAAAGTATTTTCCCAAAAGCTACAGATGATAATAGCGGATATATTTATTTAATGTCCGGCGAGGGCGAGCTTATTTATCATCCAAACCAACAGCTTATTTACACCGGCCTTTTCAGCGAAAACAATGTAGGCGCAGCTAATTACCCCGATGGTAGCTTAAGCGAGACATTCAACGGCGAAAGCCGAGAAATAAGCGTAAAAACAATAACGACATCAGGCTGGAAACTTGTAAGCGTTTCGCCGCCCTACTCTGTTTTCGATATTTTTTCTTCGCTTTATATTTTTGCTTTTTTATTAATTACCCTTTTTGTTCTTCTTGTTATTTACTTTAATTTGCGCTTATCGCGCTATATTGCAGACCCTATAAGGCGCCTTGATAACGCCGTTAAACAGCTTGAAGCAGGCCAAGAAAACGTTGAATTTCCAAAAGATGGTTGCGTGGAAGTAAGGCGCCTTTCCTCTTCAGTTAATTCTATGGTTAAAAATATGCTTTCTTTATTTAACGTAATTTTAAAACAAGAGAGCGATAAACAAAGAACAGAGCTTGAAGTGTTAACTTCTCAAATAAACCCGCATTTTTTATATAATTCTTTAGACAGCGTTGTGTGGATGAATGAGAGCGGGCGCTATGATGAGGCAAAGCAAATGGTGCTATCTCTCGCGCGCCTTTTCAGGGTTGCACTTAGCAAAGGCAGCAATATTATTCCCATAAACAGCGAGCTTGAACACGCTGAAAATTATATGATAATTCAAAAAATACGCTATAAAAGCAAATTTGAGTTTAATATTAATTTTAACGATAACGCAAAAGGCGCTTATGTGCTTAAATTAAGCATTCAGCCCATATTGGAAAACGCAATTTACCACGGCATGGCCGCCGCTTTGGATGACGGGTTAATTACAGTTGATGTTTATTCTAAAGATAATTTTGTAATTGTAGATGTTACCGATAACGGCATTGGTATTCCCCCTGAAAAAGCAAAAAACTTGCTTAAAGAAAACTGTGCCAATAGCGGCTTTACAAAGGGCTCGGGCATAGGGCTTTACAATGTACATAAAAGAATTGCACTTACATTTGGCGAGCAATACGGCTTAACAATTATAACCGAACCCGACGAGGGTACAACCGTGCGCATAAAATTCCCTATGATAGATGAAAACAGCGCAAAAAACCGGGGAGAAGAAACAAATGAAAAAACACAAGAATAAAAGTGAAACAATATATCTGTGCGCTATTGTAATATTGTCTGTTTTGCTTTTTTTAAGTGTTGTGTTAACAGATTTTACTTTTAGCCAAAACTCAGAGGAAAATATTAGCGTTGTAATGCGAGAAAACGATGAGACTCTTTATTTAAATATGCTGCTTGGTGCACAAAGGTATGCGCAAGAGGTTAATGCACAGGTAAATATTTACTACCCGCAGTTAAGCAATAACCACGAAAGTCAAATGCAGCAAATTGAATATGCCCTTAAGCAAAACACGAGTGCTATCATTTTACAGCCCGCAAATTCTACATTAGTGGAGCTTTATTTTAGCAACAACCCACCGTCTGTGCCAATTATTTATATAGAGGGCGCAAAAGATAACAACTTTGTAGGCCCTAATAACAGCGACATTGGCAAGCTTCTTGCGCAAAGTGCGCTTGAAACTGAGCCGAAAGAAATAATATTGCTAAAAACCGCCCAAAACTCTTTTGCAGTTGAGCAAAGGCTTATCAGCTGCTTTGATAGTTTAATCGGACAAAATATTAATATTACTATTTTAACTTGCAACACAGATGATATATTTGAAAAGCTTCCCAAAGCATTGCAGCAAACAGGTGCAAAAACCGTAATTGCTTTTGAGCAAAGCGCCACACGCGATATGTATGATGTAAGTATGCAAAGCGGTATTAAAGAATTGGAGTTGCTTGGCATTGGCATTGAGGGCGAAGTTATAAACGGCCTTGAACAAAAACATATGGCGGGCGTTATAGTTTGGAACGAATTTGCACAAGGGTATATTGCTATGCAAAACATTATTGCGCAAACAAAGCATGATGCTAATACCCTTTCAACATACGATGAAATTGCTTTTAAGCTGATAAAAGGCAGTGAACTGTTTGAACCTGAAAATGAACGCTTGCTATTCCCTGTTTTTTAAAACGTGCATATATATTCAAATACAAATGCCAAAACAGTGTGCATTTTTTATATTTGATGAAAATTCTTCACCTTTTTCTATTTAAATATAGTATAATGCTATTTATGGGTATTAATAATTACAGTTTTTGCTTTTGCAGCGCGAAAACTAATAGCGAAAAGTTAAGGCAACAAAACAATTATATATTAGGAGAAACTTATGGAAATAACAGTGTGTATTAAACAGGTGCCCGGCACCACACAAGTTGATATAGATGAAGAGACAGGCGTTCTTAAAAGAAACGGTATAACATCTAAAATGAACCCATACGACCTTTACGCAATTGAAACAGCTATGCAAATAAAGCAAAAAACAAATGCTGTTGTTAATGCTATAAGCATGGGGCCACCCCAAGCCGAGAGCGTTTTAAAAGAGGCGTTTATGATGGGCGCACAAAGCGCAAGCCTACTTACAGACAGAAAATTTGCAGGCGCAGATGTTCTTGCAACCGCATATACTTTATCGCAGGGCATAAAGAAAATGGGCAACCCCGATATTATTATTTGCGGCAAAATGACGACAGATGGCGACACAGCGCAAGTTGGCCCACAAATAGCAGAATATTTGGGCATACCGCATATAACAAATGTTTGTGAAATTGTTGAAGTGAATGAACACAGCTTAGTTGTTAAAGTTGATACACAAGCTACAACCGAAACACTTTCAGTTCTTTTGCCTTGCCTTATTACAGTTGAAAAAGGTATTTTTCAACCACGCTTGCCTTCTTTTAAGCTAAAACTTGAAACCGAAAACCGTGAAGTAAAGCAGCTTACTCTAAACGATTTAGATGATGCGGATGAAACGCACTATGGCTTAAACGGCTCGCCCACCAAAGTTAAACGTATATTCCCACCAAAAGAAAACGACAATTATGAAATTTGGGATGAAGACGGCAAAGAAATAGCCGATAAGCTATATAATAAACTTTGCGAAATGAAATTTTTATAATTTTACAAAAATATACGCACTAATTGATAGGAGCTTTACTATGGCGAGAATTGACATTAACCAGCAAAACGTGCATAGCGTTAAAGAAATTATTGAGCTTTGCCCGTTCAATGCAATTGAATATATTAACAATGAAATTAGCATAAACGCAGGCTGTAAAATGTGCAAAATATGCACAAAAAAAGAGCCCGATATTTTTACTTTTGTTGAGGACACACAGGAGCTTATAAATAAAGACGAGTATAAAGACATTGCTGTTTTTATAGAGGGCAATGAAAAAAATATACATGCTGTGTCGTTTGAGCTGCTTGGCAAAGCAAACGAAATGGCTAGCAAAATAGGCCATAAAGTGCACGCCGTGCTTATTGGGTGCGCTGTAACAAATGCAGCGCATGAAGTGCTTAAATATGGTGCTGACAAGGTATTTGTTTACGACGATGTTCAACTTGAGCACTTCAAAATAGAGCCTTACACAGCTGCTTTCGAGCATTATATAAACAATAATAAGCCATCTGTTGTTTTAATGGGCGGCACTGTTTTAGGGCGCTCTTTAGCGCCTCGTGTTGCAGCGCGCTTCAAAACAGGCCTAACGGCAGACTGCACCGTTTTAGATATACAACAAAACACAGATTTAGACCAAATTCGCCCAGCTTTCGGTGGCAATATTATGGCGCATATTATAACGCCAAACACAAGGCCGCAATTTGCTACTGTTCGCTATAAAATATTCGACACACCTCAAAAATCAGAAAACCCAAAAGGTGAAATTGTTATTTGTGATACTAAGAATATAGATTTCGCTTCAAAAATTACAGTGCTTAGCAAAACAAAAAAGCAAGTTAGCGAAAGTATTGAAGATGCCGAAGTGCTTTTAGTGGCAGGCGCAGGCGTTAAAGATGCAGGCGGCCTTGAAATGGTAAATGAGCTTGCACGTTTGCTTGGCGGTAAAGTTGCTTGCACCAGGCACTTAATTGAAAAAGGCATTATGGACGCAAGGCTGCAAATTGGTTTGAGCGGCAGAACCGTGCGCCCTAAATTGATTATAACTTGCGGTGTTTCAGGTGCTATTCAATTTGTTGCAGGCATGAGTTCAAGCGAAAATATAATCGCTATTAACAGTGATAAAAACGCTTCCATTTTCAAAATAGCCCATTTTGCACTTGTTGGCGATTTATATGAAATACTGCCAACGCTTATTGAAAACATTAAAAACGGCAATAAATCTGTTATGCATTAACATTTCTAAAAGTTTATTAAACAAATATTTTTTATTCAATAAAACAGCCATTTTAAAGCAAAAATAACTAAAAGGAAAATAACGCGAATGAAAGAACAATTAAATAATTACAAAAAAATTAGCGCTGATGATATAAATTTTTTCTCATCTGTAATTCCTAAAGAGCGCTTATTTATAGGCGATAATATACACGAAGATTATTCAAAAGACGAGCTTTCGGGCGCAAAAGTTTTCCCCGAAGTTGTTGCAGAAGTGCTAAGCACAAGCGAAGTGGCATGTTTGCTAAAATACTGCTATGAGAACAATATACCGGTAACGCCACGCGGGCAAGGCACAGGCCTTGTGGGCGCAAGCGTTGCGCTTTTTGGCGGCCTTATGATTTCAAGCGTTAAAATGAATAATATTTTAGAGCTTGATGAAGACAATTTAACGCTTACGGTTGAGCCGGGTGTATTGCTTATGGAAATTTCAAAGTATGTTGAAGACCGCGACTTTTTTTACCCGCCGGACCCGGGTGAAAAATCGGCGACAATTGGCGGAAATATATCCACTAACGCCGGCGGTATGAGGGCTATAAAATATGGTGTAACAAGAGATTATGTGCGCGCACTTGAAGTTGTTCTTATGAACGGTGAAGTGCTTGAAATTGGCTCGAAAGTGGTTAAAAATTCATCGGGCTACTCTTTAAAAGATTTAATTGTTGGCTCTGAGGGTACACTTTGTTTTATAACAAAAGCTACCCTAAAGCTTTTGCCGCTGCCCAAGGTTAAAGTTAGCCTTCTTGTGCCGTTTAATAGCCTAGAGCAAGCGATAGAATGTGTGCCTAAAATTATACGCTCTAAATTTATACCTACAGCCATGGAATATATGGAAAGGCGCGTTATTCAAAACGCAGAGGATTTTTTGGGCAAGAAGTTCCCCGATTCATCCTCCGACGCTTACTTAATTCTAACATTTGACGGTAACTCAAAGCAAGATGTTGAGCGCATGTATAGTGAAGTTGCGCATGTGTGTTTACAAGAGGGCGCTCTTGATGTTCTTATATCAGATACTCAAGAGCGAGAAGAATCTATATGGTCTGCACGAGGGGCGTTTTTAGAGGCGATAAAAGCGAGCACGACGGAAATGGACGAGTGTGACGTTGTTGTGCCGCGCGATAAAGTTGCGCAATTTGTTAAATACACAAAAACCGTTGAGAGAAAGGCCGGCATAAGAATAGCTTCTTTTGGGCACGCAGGCGATGGAAACTTGCATATTTATGTTTTAAAAGACGATTTCACAGACGAACAATATAAGCAAAAGCTTGATATAGCTTTTGCTATGTTGTACAAAAAAGCGCAAGAGCTTAACGGGCTTGTATCGGGCGAGCACGGTATAGGCTATGCCAAATTACCTTATTTAAAACAGCAACACGGTGAAATTTACATGGCTTTGCTAAAGAGCTTAAAACTTGCTTTTGATGAAAAAAGTTTGCTTAACCCCGGTAAAGTTTGTTAAATTATAAAGATGCCCTCAAAGCTATGCTTTGAGGGCATCTTTTATTTATGAATACTCTTTCCAATAGCCAAATTGTTCGTCGTACAATTCCATTATTTCCTCAATCGACGGCAAAGAACTGTTTGCATTATATAATTCTTGCAAGCCGTCAATATATAAATCCATTGTGTAATTTATATACTGGGGAGAAAAGCTATCCTCGCTCATAAAACTTACAATAGGGTATTTTTGTGTATATTCGGGCAATAAAGTTTTTAAAAGCGGCGCGCCGGATGATTCTATATTATCTGTTACAATAATTTTTTGTCCCTCTTCACTTAACATAAAATGAAGCAATGCCATTCCCGCCAATTGTTCATTTTCGCTTACAAAAGGGCTTACTGAATACCTGGTGTAAGCGATTATTTGATTATTACCCTCGCTGCTTAAAATAGGTATCGCAGAGGTTATATTTGTCTCAGCAAAGTGCTCGGCTAAGCTTGAAGTATGCGCATCGCATAATATCATTTTGCTGAAATATTCGTGTGTGCTCATTGTATAATTATTAATAAGCTCGTGATATTCCGTTAGATAATTTTTATATGTTTCATAATCTTTATTTTCGTAAATTTCACGTTCATAATTACTTAAGTACTGAAGAAGCTCGAATACATCAATGGATAAAGTGCCTGGATACTCTTTTGCAAAGGCAATTATTTCCTCATAACCGCTTATGGTATCCGGCAATATATAACCGTTTTCCTCATTTACTAATTTAGGGTTATATGCAAGCATTTTTGTTGAAAACGACATAGGAACAGAATGTAAATTCCCGTATGCATAACTTGAATTATTTAAAATATAGAGTGCGTCCTCCTCTAAAGCATAATAATCGTCTAAAGTTAGTGTGTTGTACAGCGGCGTTAAATCTGCCTTGTGGGGGTCGTCTATTTGGCTAAGCCCCGAGGCTATAAAAACAGTTGTGGCATCCTCTGTTAAAAATCTTTGCTGAAATTCAGTTTCATTAGTTTGCTCATATTCCAAATACTCAACGGTTAAATCAATTTGAGGATATTTTGCCTCAAATGCCGCTTCTAAATTTTGAAACGCAATATTTTCAATCAGCACATTTTCATATATTTCTTCGTCGTAGTAATATACATAATATGTGGAAACGCTTATTTCGCACGGCTGTATTTCGCTAAAATCAAGCGGCGGTGTCTCTCTTATTTCAATAAGCTCTTTTTCCTCTTCAGGCGGCGTTTCTTGCTCGTTTTGCGCATTTTCGTTAGTACTATCGTTTTCAACAGCGCCCCCATTATTTAAACTTGTGTTTTCGCTATCGCCGTTTTGCACAGGAATGCTGCTGTCTAAATTAGAAAATGCAATTCCGAGCGCAACGGCTAAAACTATCGCAATGCTTGCAAAAACAATTGCAGCGTTGCGTTTTTTTGCTTTTTTAAGTTCCTCTTCGGGGTAATCGTATTTTGTTTTATTCAAAAGCGAGTTTAACATATCCTCGGCATTTTTAAAGCGAAGCTCGGGTTTCAGCGCCATGCTTTTCATTACAGTTTTATCCACGGCGGCATCAAGCGCTATACCCGTTTGGCTCGGGCGCTTTAAGCTATCTTTTTCAGCGCGCTCTATGCTCTCTTCAGGCGTTTGCCCAGTAATCATTTTATAAAGGGTTGCACCGGCGGCGTAAATATCTGTCCATTTGCCTTGCTTCATGTTTTTACGATATTGCTCCGGTGGTGCATAGCCTTTTTTAACAACAACACTTTGCGATAAATCGCTGCCCTCTTCAAGTGCAAAACGCGCCGCGCCAAAATCCAGCACTTTCAAATTGCCATTTGCTAAAATGTATATATTATCCGGGCTTATATCTCGGTGGATAATTCCTTTATTATGTATGGCACTAAGCGCTTTTAAAAGCTCGGTTTCATATTGCACCGCTTTTTCTACAGGCAGCTTTCCGCCACTGTTCACTAGATGCTGCTTTAAAGTAATACCGTCTAAAAACTCCATAATAATATATGCCGTGCCGTTTTCTTCAAAAAAATCTAAAACATTTACAATGTGCTCTTCGCCTGTAAATTTAGCTAAATTTCTCGCTTCTTCCATAAATTTAGCAAGGTGATTTTTATAGCTCTCTTGCTTTTCACCTGAAAAAACACGCACTTTTTGCTCGCCCGGTATTCTTGAAACAAGGCTTTGAGGAAAAAACTCCTTTATCGCCACAATATTGCTAAGGCGAATGTCGTAAGCTTTGTAAGTTATGCCAAAGCCACCCATCCCCAAAACCTTGCCAATAATATAGCGCCCCCAAATTTTACAGCCGGGTTTTAACACATAACCGTTTTCCCCACTTTCAATATTTGCAAAACCGCAATAAGGGCAAACCTCATATTTGCCCCTGTTTGAAAAACAATTATAACAAATCTGCTCCATAAACTATCTCCTGATTATGTAATGTTCCCTAAAATGCATTTGCGCAAAAAAGGCAGCAGCCCTCACTTTGCGCTAACATTTAACCCTCAGTTTTCGGGCTTTTGGCTAAACAAAAAACGGGTTCGTATTATTCCCTAACGGCTATATTTAAAATCCACTTAAATCCAAAGTAGCTTTGTCTTCAATTGTGCCTATCATTCTAATGCCCGTATCATTTGTTAAAATTGAAACGCCTGATATATCAAGTGTAATTGGCTCGCCTTGGCCGCTTTCGTAACTTGTAGCCTCAGTGGAAATATTATAAATTGACAAATGCTCGTAAACCCCCGCGTCGTCTTCGTGGGTAGCGTATGTCATTATAATATTATTTTCCAAATCAATTACAGCTATATCTTCGGTATTATTTGCCATAAAGCTTGAAAGAGTACCGTCAGAAGAGCGGCTTAACACTTCATCAAGTGTGTTACCGTACCCATCGTAATAAGCACCTGCAAACCTAAATACTACACCGGCTTCATTTGAAAAATAATGCTCAATACTTGAACCGTTTGTAACAAATGCCGTCATTAAACCAAATATTACATCGCATGGCACAGTTAAATTTCTAACTTCATTGCTTGTAAAAAAATCCACAGCATCGGCTTTTGCAGATGCCGGTGCGGCTGTGCCGAAAATGCGCTCAACGTGTTCTTCCACTTGTGAGTAATCATTCCAAAAGTAGCCAACTATTGAATAAACACCGTCGTTTAACGGCTCAAACATATTTACATCTATAATTTTCTCGTCTATCCAATCCTGCAAAACAGCGTTAACAACGTCGGGGTTGTTTCGCTTTATTTCACCATTAAATTCAATTAACAATTCTTCGGGTATTTCCATATATGTATATAGGTCGCTCAAAACTAATTCTGTATCGTTTGGCAGCGGCGACGTTGTGGCGTCTGTATATGTTTGCACTTTATTTGGACTTTGTTCGGCAGTTTCATCTCCGCTTTGCGTTGCACCGCTATTTTGCGCTGTGCTTTCGCTTTCATTTATAGCGCCCTGTGTTGCCTGCGAAACATTTTCGTTTACCGCATTTTCAAATTCAACCATAAATTCCTCTACTAATGCAGAGCAACCTGTAAACAAAAATACGAGCGATAAAATTATTGCTGCTATTATTTTTTTCATGATATTCTCCTTTATTTCTTCATATTATACATTCACACTAGGGGCCTTGCTTTTTTATAAAACACTTGCCAATGGTATCGGCTCAATTACTTTTAAATGTAAATTTGTGTTTCCATCAAATTCAATTGCGTATCCATAAATATAGTATTTGTCAATTTCACTAAATTCTACATGGTCATAATAATCTTTAAGTTCAGCTGCAAAATGAACACTGTAGCCAAAAGAATTCTCTGAAGTTAAGGCGTATTGAAAATCATTATCTGTAGCGGAAATCTGCACTAATTGCATATTATCAAAATCATTATCCAATATATTTTCGTGTAATTCTCCGTTTTCCACCATTTGTGCAATATCATCTCTAGTATAAGCAGTTGCAGAAATATTCATTCCGTCAGAGGGTACAATTTCATAAGTAATCTGCTGTGCTAAAACATTATTTCCAATGCGAAATGTAACATCGCCTGTTTGTGGTAAATTATCTACTTCAAGCAATGTAGTGTATATATTTGACATAATATCTAAATTTGAAAATTGCATTATTTCATAATCTTCACCGAGTTGTTCAAAATAAGAATTATCCCTATATTCTGAGTAATGGCTACCGCCAAGCTGTATTGCAATTTCTTCACCGCCATTAATAGAAAGCGCTCCATCATTCCAATCATGTCCATTTGAACCGTAATAAAGAGTTGCCTCTTCACGGTCTCTTTTATAAATAATTACAGGCGAATACATTTGTTGCACATCTTCATCAAAATTTGCCATTGAGCCTGCGCTTACCTTTACAAGTAACATTTCGCTGTGCTCGCCCATCTCCGATGTGATTTCTGAAATTATGCCCTCCGGTACATCTTCGTTAAATTCATAATACACAAAAGCATAAAAAAAGTGTGTGCTCATTTGATCGAATAAAGGTAAGGCTTCTAATATCGGCATGCCCAGCGCATCTTCATAAGAGCCTTCGCTAACTTTTATAGAAATAGTTTTCCCCGCTGCAAATTCTTCGCCGCTTGGCACATTTTGAAATATAACTTCGCCTTTTTTCTCGTTTAAGCTCCACTCACTTTGTAAGTATTCAACAACAAACCCTGCGTCTTCAAGCGCTTTTACTGCTTCTTCTTCTTGCATACCCTCAACGTTTGGCACCTCTACCATTGTTGAAGCGCTACTTGCACTTGTGCTTTGGGCAGTGTTTGTGCTTTGCGTTTGTGCTTCGCCTTGTGTGCCTGTTGCTTGTGTTTCGCTTTGAGGTGAAACAGTATTGAAAACACCTGTTAATTGAAGCGCCACAAGCGCAATTACAGCTATAACCGCAATTGCAATTGTAATTTTACCGCCTATTGGCATTTTATTTGCGCTTTTATTTGCATTTTTCACTTTTGTGCGCACAACGCCATCGCTTAAAAGCTGGGTTTTAAATTCGCTAACTGTTTGCGTGCGGTAATCTTTTTTAATGTTAAGCGCATTCATTATAGTATTTTCAGCGCTTTGGGGTATATTTGCGCCAAGTTTCGATGGCTCTTTTATCTCATCGTTGATGGCTCTTTCCATACTATCGGGCGGTGTTATGCCCGTTAGCATTTTATAAAATGTTGCCGCAAGCGCATAAACGTCTGTCCACGAGCCTTGCTCGCCTCTGGCACGGTATTGCTCTTCCGGCGCATAGCCGCTTTTTAATATTACGCTTAGGCTTTTACTGTTTGCACTGCTCTCATATCTTGCGGCGCCAAAATCCAAAAGTTTTATTTCGCCTGTGTCTAATATATAAATATTATCCGGGCTGATATCACGGTGAATTATGCCCTGTGCATGCACAGGTGCCAAAGTGTCGCACACGTTTATAATGATATTGCGTGCTTTTTCATAATCCAGTAGGCCGCTTTCACTTAAAAGCTGTTTTACGTCCTTGCCCTTTAGGTACTCCATTACTATATAAGCTGTGCCGTTTTCTATAAAAGTGTCGTAAATATCTGTTATGCCTTTTATGCCGTTGAATTTGGCAAGGCGGCGCGCTTCGTCAATAAAGCGCTCTATACCAAAATCAAACTGCTGTTTGCCTTTGCCCTCAAACGCTGTTATATTTGTTTGCCCCGGCATACGCGTTGCAAAAGAGGTTGGAAAAAACTCTTTAATCGCCACTGTTCTTTGAAGCTGTGCATCATAACCTATATAGGTTACACCAAAGCCGCCAAAGCCTAAAACTTTGCCCACAATATATTTGCCGCTTAAAATGCTCTCGGGCGAAAGGTGGAAAGCCTCTTTTGCAGGCGTGCCCCGAACAAAGCCGCATATTGGGCAAGCGTTTAAATTTTGCTCGTATTCGTTCATGCATGACATACAGCGTATCATAAGTTTATCCTTCCATTCAAAAACTGTTATAGTTTAAGCTAATAACACAATTAACAATATAAAGTTTAGCAAATATAATTAATAAATAAAATAGAAAATATTAAGATTAGTTTGTAATATATTAAGAACATGTTGCCTACTTTGCCATTATATTTAAAATTGCCTTAAAAAGCTTACTAAATATTGAATGAAAGGCTATTATAGTTTCAAATTTGAAGTGTCAAAGCTAATAAAAGCATTTAATGAACTTGAGCGTTAGTTAATAAAAAAGTAATTAATTAAGCGTAAAAAAACACATAATAGTAAAAAACAAGAAGAAACGCAGGCAGTAATTGAAAGAAAAATCAAATATATGGCGATAAATTGTTAAATTTTTTATGCATATTATAAATTATTATATTGACTATAGCATTTATGTATAATATAATTAAACTATAGTGAAAATTATTGTATAAAACGAAAACACTTTTAATGTGTTCAGAAACGAGTATGAACAACTTTAAGCTACTTTAAAATAAGCATGATGTTTTTGAAAGAATCTAAACCCAAACATATACAAAGTAATGAGAGGCACTATTTTGCAACATCAATTATTTTCACGCAGGAATAAAGCAAGAGCTAGCGCTTTGTGATAATTAAAGTTAATTTGATATTGCGCATAAATTTCTTGCCAAAATAAAAATTAGGCTACAAAAGAAAGGAAATCTTTATGGGAATTTTTAGAGCTAAAAAAATTATGGAATTAGTGGAGCAACATTTTGATAAGGTACAGGATTCTGTTACTCAGTTTGACCTTTTTCTCAAGGAATATTTGGCAAACGGCGACACAAAAAAAGCAAGGGAACTGAGCACAGTAATAAACAATGATGAAAATCAAGCTGATATTCTTCGCCGTGCAATCGTTACCGAGTTTGCAAGTGGCAGTATGCTTCCACAAACTCGCCGCGAGATTTTAAGCGTTGTTGAATCAATTGATAAAATCGCTAATAAATGCCAAGATATCAGCAGAGAAATTCTTTTAGAGAAGCCGCAATTTATTAAAAAGAGCCGTGAGGACCTTATTAATATAATGAAAATTACCACTCGCCAAGTAAGCGTGCTTTCAGACGCTGTTTCGGCATTGTTTGATGACTACAGCAAACTTGTTGGAAAAAACAGCCTTCTTGAAGAGCTTAACAACTTTGAGCACGAGGTTGATTTAATTGAGATAGAGCTGGTAGAAAGATTGTTTACAAGAGAAATGGGTCTAGCGGAAAAAGTGCAACTTCGCACATTTGTTCAACGCATTTCAGGTATTTCCGACCTTATAGAGAATATCTCGGATGAAATGCAAATTATGGTGGTATTCCGCCAAGTTTAACATGCCTTTATTCATAGTTAACTATGAAATATTGTTATGGAGGATAACTTTAAATAGGAAATGGAGTAAAGGCAATGTTTAATATTTTTTCGGTTTTATCAGGTTCAGTTTTAGGCTGGTCGCTGGGTGCTAATGATGCGGCAAATGTATTTGGCACAGCTGTTACCACAAGGGTTATTAAATATAGAACAGCGGTAATATTAACCGCAATTTTTGTAATTATCGGTGCGCTGGTTAACGGTTCAGCCGGCGTTGAAAATTTAAGCGATTATGCATTTCAAAGCGGAGTTTCTACAGCGCGGGCAGCATTCCTTGTTATGCTTGCGGCAGGCGTTACCGTTACAGCTATGACAATTTTAACGCTACCTGTTTCAACTTCACAATGTGTTATAGGCTCTATAATCGGCTGGGGCGCTTCTTTTGGCGCTGTAGATTTATCTCGCACTTCAGGCTTTGTAAGCGCATGGATAGTAACACCATTGGGCGCAGGCATAATATGTTTTATACTTTGTTCTTTGGCACAAAAATATGTTTATAAAAAGATATCAAAGCTTGCAGCTTATGATATTGTTATTAAAATAGGTTTTTACATTGCGGGTATTTTCTCTGCATATTCATTAGGTGCAAACAATGTGGCAAATGTAACGGCTGTTTATGCCGGGCATTTGGGCATTTTAAGCGTTACAGGCGCTTCGCTTGTTGGCGGCATAACAATAGCGCTGGGCGTTTTAACATTTAGCAAAAGGGTTATGTTTACTGTAGGCTCAAAAATAACCGACCTCTCACCGCTACTGGGTTTCTTAGTAACTTTCTCATGTGCGCTAACGGTTTTTTTATATGCACTAATCGGTATCCCTGTTTCGTCATCACAAGCGGTAGTAGGCGCTGTTATAGGCGCCGGCCTAATAAATGGCGTAACTAATGTAGATTTCAAGGTATTGCGAAATATATTTGCCGCATGGTTTGGAACACCAACGATTGCAGGCATTTTAAGCTTCCTTTTGGCTACATTTATTGGAGCATAAATTGTTTAATATACAGTTGACATAATAAAAGCAAAAATTTACTTATGAACAAAAAACAAAAGCCCCTTGCTTTGGGGCAGTGACGGATAGTTTCGGCTATCCGTTTTTTTGTATAGTAAAACCGCCCTTTGGCACAGGCCAAAGGGCGGTTTTGTAAAAATTATATTTTCAAAGCAAGCACATTTTATTTTGGTGTATTGTCAATCAACAAATTAGTATTATTTTGGCAATCTTTTATTTGCTCTATAGTGGGCATGGACGGAATAGCTCCATAGTTCGTTGTTGCAAGCGAGCCTGCCGCATTGGCAAAATCAATAAACTTCAGCATTTTTTCTTGCGGTATATTCTGCAATTTTTTATAGTCTTCATTTAGTATACAGCTCAATAATGCGCCTAAAAATGAATCCCCTGCGCCTGTTGTATCTATCGTTTTCACATCATAGGCATATTTTTCTCCGATTGAAGTATTTGTAAAGTAAAATGCACCTTTTTTGCCTTTTGTTACTATAACAAGTTTAGCGCCATAATCTGCAATTATTTTTGCGCCCTGTAATGCATGTTTTTCACCCGTTAAAAACTGTAATTCATCATCTGATACTTTAACTATATCACAAAAAGGCATCGCACTTAATATATTAGCTTTTGCTAAGCTCTCATTCTCCCATAAAAGCGGCCTATAGTTTGGGTCATAGCTGATAGTAGCGCCTTTTTCTTTTGCGTACTTAACAGCGTTTAATGTTGCGCTACGAGCAGGCTCATCTGTTAGTGAAACCGAGCCAAAATGAAATATTTTGCATTGCTGTAAAATACTTTTATCTATTTCATCAAAGCTCAGTGTTACATCTGCACCCGGCTTTCTGTAAAAGCTAAATGCTCGCTCACCATCACTATTTAAATGCACAAACGCAAGCGTTGTTGGCACATGTTCAGATTTTTTCAAGCCTTTAGTGTTTATGCCTGCATTTTTCATTGTTTTTTCTAAAAAAGCGCCAAATTTATCGTTTCCTACTTTGCCTATAAAAGCTGTTTTTCTTCCCAGCTTACAGGCCATTGCAAGCACATTTGCAGGCGCACCGCCGGGGTTGCACCCAAACAGCTCTATGCCTTGCTTATTCTTGCCCGAAGGGGTGAAATCAATTAAAACTTCACCTATTGCAACTATATCAAACATTATAACTCTCCTGCTATTATTAATTACTGCTCTTGTAAAAATTTTACGCTTTACTGTTATATATTTATAAATATCTTCGAATTAAATAAGTTTAATACCTACTTTAAAAAGCAACAGTAAAAATTAATTCACAACCTGTTTTACTCTCTGCCGTAATTTTTGCACTGTGCATATCGCATATAGATTTAGCTATCGAAAGCCCTATACCAAAACCTTCGCTTTCGCTGTTCCTCGCTTTATCGTTTCTGTAAAACCTGTCAAAAAGCTCGTTGTGCTTACCTATTTTTATATTCTCGCAATTGTTTTCAATTTTAAAAAGCTTTTTACCTGCTTTTTCTTGTAAACTTATACTTACTTTGCTGCTTTGCGGCGCATATTTCACGGCATTTTCTAATAATATGCTAAACAAATTGCATATTGCTTTTTCATCGCCGCTAATAAATAATTCGCTATTTATATTTGTATTAAGTGTTAAATTGCGGCTTTGCATAGTAGCGGAAAACTCGTTTATTGTGCTATTTGCAAGCTCGCTTAAATTTATATGTGTTTTTACAACTTTTTGCTGCTGCTCGTCTAATTTTGTAAGCGAAACAAGGTTTTCCACAAGGCTGTTTAGCCGTTTTATCTGTGTGTTTATACTACTTGTCCACTCGCTTTCGCCGTTTTCAAGCTCTATAACTTCGCTGTCTGCCTTTATAATTGCAAGCGGCGTTTTAAACTCGTGGCTCACATCCGTTATAAACGTTTTTTGCCTTTCATAACTTTGTGCAATAGGCGATACCGCCTTTTTAGAAAGCATGCACGACAGCATAAAAATAAGCACACTTGCACCAAGTGCTATAAATACAGAAAAGCGAATATAGCGCTCAAAACTTATAATGTCCTCTTCAATATCGAGAAAATAATATGAATAACCTATAGGGTTTTCAACTTTTGTGTATTTAAAATCCTCTATTTTTCCACTTAGGTTTTCAAGCTCATCTACTTGCACGGCAAAACCCATGGCATCCTCGGGTGAAATATAGGATATATTTTTTGTATCCACATAATTAAATTCGCCCGCTTCGTTACTTCTCACCACAAAATATCTTGTGGTGAATGCAATTTCTTTTGAAAAATCGCCCCTTTGGGGTGGCGGCGGCATAGTGCCTTGCATATTGCCAGCTCCGCTCCCCGTCTCAATGTTGTTTTCATTGCCCTCGCTAATGCTTTCATATTTAGAAAGCTCGCCGCTAATAAGCAAATTTAAAACATCATCGGCATGGTTTATTAAAGAAAAATAATATGCAACATTTACCGAAACTGCAATTATTATAAGCACAAGAACACTTATTGCAGTTGTAAGAAGCACAAATTTTCTCTGCAATTTTTTCAGCATTTTTCTTCCTCCAGCGAATAACCTGTGTTCCTTGTGGCTTTAATTTTTACATTAGCATTTAACGCAGCTACTTTTTTGCGCAAATTTGAAATATTAACCCAAACCACATTAATTTCCGCTTCGCTCTCATAACCCCACACTTTTTCCATAAAGCGCTCTGTTGCTATGACTTGCCCTTTATTTATCATTAAAAGTTCCATCATCTGGTACTCTTTACCTGCTAGTTTTGTACTGCCGCTTTGTGTGTAAAGCTCAAATGTTTTGCGGTTTAAATTTAAATTGCCCACCGTTAAAACAGACGAAACACTGTCTGAAACTGTGCGTGTCATAGCACGAATTCTTGCAAGCAATTCTTTTGTTTCAAACGGTTTAGTAACATAGTCATTCGCGCCTAAATCAAGCCCTGTAACTTTATCGTCTGTTTGAGATTTTGCCGTTAGCATTATCACAGGCACTGTGTTTCCTTTTGCCCTTATATTTTTTAAAACTGTTAAGCCGTCAATTTTCGGCATCATAATATCTAAAATAACCGCATCGTAATTGTCGCTATTTATATATTCTATTGCATCTTCGCCATTAAAAACGGCATCTACACTGTAATTATAGTGCTTTAATATTTTTACAAGTGCATTTGATAATTGCACTTCATCTTCGCATAAAAGCAGGCGCATGTTTTTCCCTCCTATGTATTAGTAAGTATATTATACCACAAAACTTAAATATACTTAAAGTTGTGTTATAAAATGCTGTTCACCCACATAGGCTTATTCTAAAGCATTAATTACGCTTATTGGCCTTATTCCTCAATAATCCTTTAATTATTCTTGAAATTCTTGCATAATTTAACAGCTGTAATAACTTCAAGGTGACATACAAGCTGTTTTTACATAGCCTTTCTATTAATATTGAAAACCAGCTAAAGCATAATATAAATAAATCTATAGTTTCTAATTATTGCTTTATCGTTGCAGTGAGTTTATAGCGCAGTTCTTGCTTTCAAGCAATTTGCTTTAAATGTCACCGATACATTATATATTGCATATAATATATCGTGCAAAACAATACGGTTACATGCGAGTTACATAAACAACAGTTATGTAGTACATTTTTAAACAAACTTACATATTTTATTGAGCAAGGTAAGTTTTAGCTAACTATTTATTTACTTAATTTAACAAATTGCACAAAAAATGTAAAATAATTAGCAAAAATTTAACTACCCTCACCCCGTGTATGTGTATTGATTTGATGTTACTTTTTTCCTATATAACTATTGCACAAATTACAAAAAAACATCGATGTTATCAGCAAAAAGTGAGGTTTACATCGCAAATTTCAGGTTACATTAACTTTAGTTAAAAATACTGAAATAAAAAAAGCATAAATCCACCTGTATTTTTTTGTGCAATTCGTAAATCATCTGAAAACAGTGCGTTTTTTTAGTGAAAACGTATTGTATCGCACCTGCAAATGTGCTATAATTTGTAACAAATGATTTGAAATAAAGAAAACGCATGTAACGGCAACGTATTATGAGTTCAATTTACGGAGGTTTATTATGACTAACAAAAGCAAAACGGGCAAACTTGCTGCAAAGCGTATAATAAGTTTAGCATTATCTATTATGATGTTGATGACTGTTATACCTTTTGGGGCATTTGCCGAAGCAATCACAACACCGGCAAGTACACCGGCTTCTATTGATGCAGGCGACGGCAGCACCCCTGCGCCTGTAAACAACCCGGGCACAGTTGACCCCGATGATGTAAACAAAGAATTTACAGTTACATTTAAATTAACAACGACAGATACAGGCACTACTTATACTTTCACTGATAATACAGTAGTATCTTACCCTGGTTCTGTTAACCCTGACCACCCCACAGATGCTGCAAACTTCATATTTAATGGTTGGGATACAGACCTAACTACTATTAAATATGATGCAACTGCAGGCGCAAGCAATAACACTGTAGTTACTGCAAATTGGATAGCAAGAGAAGCTTCTTATGATGTTACTGTTAACTTTATAAGCGGCGGCACAGTTTTAGCAAATGCTTTTACATCAAATGTTAAAGAAGGCTTCGAATTCCAAACAGGCGTTGCAGTTCCAACTTTCACAGATTATGAATTTAGCAATGTTACTGTTACATACGGTACAGCTACTGCAGTACCATACACAAACATTCAAAACAACGAAGTTTTAAATGGCGATAAAATAACAGCTAATACTGTTATTAATGTATATTACACAGCGAAAAATGCAACTTCTTACACAGTAGAGCACCACTATGCAGATGCAACCGGCGCTTATGTTAAAGATGATTCTGCAACAGACAACTTAACGGCTGCAAAAGGCGAAGTTGTTAGTGCACAACCTAAACCCGGCACAGACTATGTGTTAAACGGCTCTGTAATTCCCACACCTATCACAAATAACGGCCAAACAATTTTTTTAAACTACGACCGTGCAATAAGCAATATCGTTTTTAATTCAACCGGCGGCTCTGTAGTAGACCCTATTAGCCAAAAATGGGGCACTGCCTTAACAACACCTAACGCACCAACACGCGTAGGTTACGATTTTCTTGGTTGGACAGACGGAACAAACACTAATGCAGATATTACAGCTTTATTAGGCACAATGCCAAAAGGCGATGCAGAACGCACAACAACCCTAACAGCAGTTTGGCAAGGCCAAGAAGTTGACTACACTGTTTTATATTGGGTTGAAAAAGAAAACCTAGACGATGGCATTGATAATGATGAAAGCCTAAAATTAGCTGACGAAACTGTAATGACAAATGAAGATTATTATATTTTCCATTCTTCAAACAGCGTAAAAGGCACAGCAGGCACTTTAGTTCCCCAGCCTGCAGCTCCCGCAAATTTAAATCACTTTGAATATGCTTGGACTGAAGATTTAACAAACCTTACAATTAATGGTGACGGTTCCACAACAGTTAATGTTTATTACACAAGAGTTGTTTACGAGTTAAGCTTCCAATTTAATGGTGCTTGGCTATATTATGACGGCATATTATATACTGATGGCTCAGTTAATAGCGAGTATCAAACAGATACATATAAAAACAATTTAAGCACCGCACAAAGCACCTATATTTTCAACGCTAAATTAGGCGATGATATAACAACAGAATGGCCAACAAGAACAGGCCTTTTATCTGCCGGTGTTGCTTTTGAAGCAAGCAACAACTACCACCACTGGAAATACCCAAGCAATGTTTCAAGTAGTGCTCTTGCAGGCAAAACAACAGGCCTAAAAGAAATACACCTTTCAGATGGCATGTTGCCAATAGACGGCGATACAACTTTACTATTTACTGAACTAACTGCAGTTTTTGATATTTACACAAGAATTTTGTATTACTATGAAGCAACAGATGCAGAACTAGCTACTTTAAACCCATATACTGGCGATAACACTTCTAAAGACCAATTAACAAGAGATGATTTCGATGTGCTTTATACAGCTATCTCTAGTCAAGTTTCAGCAGCAAATCAAAGTTTATTCTTTACTTTAAATAAAGACAAAACACAAATTATGCGCTATAGTGGCGGATTGGGCCAAAAGGCTGTATTGGGCTTTACTTCCATTAGAACCCCTAATAGCTTTGACTCCGCTTCCGGAGGTGGCGCAACATACGGTAATGACCCTGATACTGCAGCTACACAGTTCGGCAACTTCTATTATGCTCGCAACAGGTTCGAATTTAGCTACAATTTAATGGGCGGTGAGTTAGCCGGTTACACTGTAATTGATGGCAAACACACAATAACTGACGTTAAATATGGCGAGCCTTTTAATTACCCAGATAAAAATGGCAACACTGTATTAATGACAGGTTTGCTCGATGACACTGTAACACCAACAAAAGCAGGCTATGATTTCGCTGGTTGGTATATAACAGAAGACCCGGGCGCTATGAATATAAGCACAAAATTTGATGCGGCAACCAGCAACGCTACCATGCCAAACTCAAACTTCATGGTTTACGCTAAATGGGATCCAAAAACTTACGAAGTAAACCTTGACCCTGCTAATATAGCAAACCAAAAGCACAACGAAATAATTAAAAACGATACACCTTTTGAAGAAACAGTTGCAACAACCGCATTTAACGGCAATCCAACGCCTGATAATGCAAGCGAAGTTTTTGCAGGCTGGTATGAAATTACAAATGTTGACGAATATTTAAAAGGCGTAGCCCCAAAACTTGCCGCTACTCCTTATTTATTCGGCCAAGCTGCTAACCGTGACGTTTACCTGCTTGCAGTTTATTCACAGCCAACAACTTCTTACATTATTAAATATGTAAGCGGTGCAAACTCTTACACAATGCCTGCAGAGCCTTCATCAATTGGCACAACAATCCCTATTGATGTTCCTACAAGCACAGAGCTTGCAGCACCTCCTTACAGCTGGCCAACAGGCGATTACACATTTGACAGCGTTTCTGCTGAAATAACAAGCAGCACAGGCACAAGCACCGAAACAGTAAATGCTAATACAAGCGGTGATTATGAATTTGCATTAAAAGAGGGTTCTAATGTAATTACAGTTTCATATAGCTTTGGTGGCCCTGAATACCATTACCAAATAAGCTATGTTGACGAAAATGACAACCCTATAGCAATTACAGATGCTTCAGGCGCTACAATTAAAAACCCAACAGACGAAGTTACAACTCAAAACAAATTTGAAACATTTAACAGCATTGCTATTCCTAACTACACAGCAAAAGAAGCAACAAAAACTGTAGCAATGCAAGAAGATGCCTCTTCGGCACAAAATCCTGTAACACAAATTAAATTTGTTTACGAGGCTGTTCCCAAAATTACTTATCAAGTACAGTATTTAGCTGAGAATTTAGACGCAAACGGCAACGGTAACAACACTTACTCAGTTTATGATACTCAAGACTTCACAGACTACCCCGGCACTGTAACAATAACCGAGGATGCAAGTAAGTTAAAACAATATTATTCATTCAGAACAGGTAATGTTCTAACAAAAACAGTTGCACAAGGCACAATATTCTATGTGTTTAGTGATGTATGGGATTTTGTAGATCTCTCTGCAACAGCTTACACAGGCACTTATGATGCAAGCGCGCACGATAGATTAACAGCATTAAATTACACACAAGGCGCAACATTATCTATTGAATACACAGATGCAAACAGCAATGCTCAAACAACAGCAGACCCAAATACAATTGAGCAAATCACAAACGCAAATGTAGAAACTTTAGCAGGCGTTACAAATGCTTCTAACCACACAGACTATGCTGTTACAATTACAGCAACAGCTGCTAACCTTCGCCCAAGAACCGTAACAGTTTACCCATTAATTGAAAAAGCACCTTTAACTTTACAGGCAAATGATGTTAGCGGCATTGTATACGGCACCGTTTACGACGCAAACACTGTTTTACACACAGATATTGCAAACGCAGGCCATACTTATACAGTTAAAGGCTCTACTACAGCAAGCGGTTTCCTTGGCAGTGATAGTTTAACAAGCTTAGGCTTAACAGCATCTTATTCAACAGATGCTATTAACACATCACCTGTTAGCGGTAGCCCTTACGATGTTATTGTAACATTGAGCGATACCAACGGCACAGTTACAAGCTTACAAAACTATAGACTCTCTTTCCACGATGGCGATTTAACGCTAATTAATAGCGATGGCCTAACAGCTACTATTAACGCTTACAATGGCATTTATGATGCAGACCCACACGCGCCAATTGAAAGCTATAGCGTTTATTTAGACGGCACTTTGCAAACATCTCAAGATATAGCTAATAAAGGCATAACTTTAACATTTGAATACAGCTATGATGGCACAAATTGGACACAGGCGACTTATGCAGATATTCAAGCACAACAAAGAGTTACAAATGTTTGGGAGGCAACAGGCTTAGCTACTAATAGCGAAGATTTAAGCGTTCGCTTAACAGCAAGCCTTACAAACTACAATCCTCACACAGCAACAGCACACCCAAGCATAGCTAAAGCAGATTTAAATATCTCTGTTGATGCAATAGCTGATATTGATTATGCACAAGCTAAACCTAACTTCACAATTACAGAAAACTTCCAAGTTAACCAAAGCGTAACACCAGCTCTTAGCGATTTAACAAGAGTTAATGTTCCTGTAGATTCAAGCTATGTTGCAGGAAATAACGTTGGCACATATGATGTAATAATCGGCACATTAACACCTGTTACGCCAGGCGATCGTGTTCTTGAAAACTACAATCAATACCTACAAAACGGAAGTTTCGATGTTAACCAAATTCCTTTAACAATCACATTAAACAACTTCACTTTAGATTACTATGACGCAGTTCCCTCACTTGTAGGCGAATACACAATTACAGGTTTTGCACAAGGCTTTGATACCCAAAGCTCAGTTGGCATAATAGACAGCGACATTCAATCTAGCACCGATTACACACAAGGTAGCCCAAAAGGTTCATATAGGCACTATATAACAGACCAAACAGCTACTACAACTGCTTTAAGCGCAAGAACACTTAACTACACATTCCATTATGTTGAGGGCAGTATAACTGTAAACCCATTGCCACTAACACTTACAGCAGGCACACAAACAGTTGAGTATGGCGAAGTGCTTACAATAGCAACACTTTACACATTTACAGGTTTCGTTGCAAACGAAAATGAAGCAACTTACAATGTTACTGCCGGCGACGTTGTTCTAACAACACCTTACACAGTTGGTGATAACGCAGGCACTTATGCAGATACAGTTACAGTAGAACCTACAAGCAGAACAAGACTTGATACAAAATTAAGCAACTACACTGTTACTTATGTAAACGCAGACACAGTAGTAACTAAAGCACCTATCGCAGTTACAGCAGGCAGCTATACAAGAGCAGTTGGCGCAGCTAACCCACCGCTTGGCTTTGTAAGCTCTGGCTATAAACTAGGCCAAGATGCAGGTTCAATAGGCCTTGCGGTAACAGTAACAACAACAGCAGACATAGCAACCCCGGCAGGCGTTTACCCGGTAATAGCTCAGGGCCCTGCAGAAACAACTAACTACACTGTAGTATATCTACCCGGCACTATTACCCTATTCGATTTAGCGGTACCACCGGTTCCACCGGTAGACCCACCGGAACCAGTAGTAGAAATACCTGAAACAGATATACCTGAAGGCGACGAGCCCGAAACAGACGAACCCGCTGAAGTTGAAATTGAGGAAACAGTTGTTCCTCAAGCAGCAATAGGCGATGCAGCATGGGCACTTGTTAACTTACTTCTAACAATAGCAACAGCTATTATCTCAATTGTTCTTCTAATTAGATACTTCGGCAAAAAAGACAAAAACAAAGAAGACGAAGAAGACGAAAACATGCAAAACGCAAGCACAGATGACAGCGAAGAAGACGAAAAAGAAATTAAACGCAAAGGTATAGCAAGATTATTAAGCGTTCCTGTAGCAATACTTGCAATAGTAGTATTCATTCTAACAGAAGATATGCGCTTACCAATGATTTTAGTTGACAGATGGACACTAACAATGGCTATAATCTTCGGCATCCAAGTTATCGTTGCTCTAGTTGCTCGCAAGAAAAAAGAAGAGAAAGACGAAGAAGATTTACAAGAAGCTTAATTCAAACAATTATTATCTTTAAAGGCTAACGCCTTACGATAAAAATTAAACAAAAAAACAACCGCTTTTAAAGGCTAAACCTTTAAAGGCGGTTGCTTTTTATACATTTTGCTAAAGCCAGGCATTTTAGTAATGCTAAAGTGCATATTTAGCCCTCTATGCATTGGCTATATTTTATAATTTAATAATTACCCAAAAGTTTATATAGGCTTTTTATTAAAGCAAAAAACCACCCTCTAGCAGAAGCTAAAGGGTGGTTTTAATGCTGTGATTGTTACTTTGTGTAAAATATGCATATTAAAGCTTTAACTAAAATTGCTTTTAATTCGCAATTATGTATAAATGCAAATAAATGATGTTATCTGCTACAAAAATTGCCGTTACAAGCGCATCCAAACTAAAGTAATAGTTTTACTTTGTGCTGTACCATTAACACTATCTGTTACCACACAGTAATATGTGTTGATGAGTGTTTCAGCGTCAAGCCCATTCTCAGTGAGTGGAGTGTATGTGGCAGAGTTTTCGCCGGAAATCGGAGAGCCGTTTTTATACCACTGATACGTGTACCCCGGCGTGCCGCCGCTTGCGGTAACCGTCAATGCTGTCGGCGTATTACCTTCGCTATAGTGATAGGCATCATTATCATTTGAAGTAAGCATGAGTGAGGTAATAACCTTCACCACGGCCGAATGGCTGTTTGCTGCGATTTTCTCGCCGCTTTCCGTGGCTGTTACCGTGCAAAAGTAGGTAACCGTGCCAAGTGCATTAGTAGGCGGTGTGTAGCTTTCTTTCGTTGCACCGATTATTACCTTAACGCTTTGACCTTCCTCTTTACTGTGCCACTGGTAAGTAAGGTTTGTTCCTGTAGCCGCCACCGTTAATGGCTGTGCTACACTACCTATACTATACTCTGCACTTATAGGATGGCTTATGATTGTAAGGCTTGGCAAAGGCACCACTGAGTATATCTTCACCTCTATTGCCGGGGTGCTAAGGTAGGAAACATTGTTAGAACTCACCTGACAAAAATAATAATAGGTTCCCACAGTTGATGTAAGAGGTTTATAGGTGTTGCTTGTTGCGCCTGGAATGATCGAGCCTTCAACGTTTGAATTAACCGTACTTACATACCATTGATAAGTCAAGTTGCTTCCCACGGCATTCACGTAAAGGGCGTTTACAACGCTTTCGCTTGTGTAACGCGGATAACTCGCATTTGGCGCAAACCCTATAATATGAAAAAAGTTGTAACTGCCGCTAACTTCTCCCTCGGTTACCCCAACTATGTCGGTACTAACTTCATCAGTTATGCCGAGGAACTCACGGGCGTCGGCAAGAGCGTTCTCTAAGGCGGTCATGGCAGCTAAGAGGCCTTTGGCGCCGAGCTCACCTGTAGTCACTGCATCTTGTGCAATTTCTGTGTCAAAACCGCTTGTGTCTTGGTTTGCATTTACTAAAATGTCTTTTAGGGAATTAATTTCATCAAGCTGCGCTTGTACGGCCTCAATGGCAGCTAATAGCCTTTCATAAACAGGCTTGGCAAGCGCTAAAATCCCTACTCCTTCAATTAATGTGCGCGAAACTTCATCTGTGTCATTCGCCAATATGGCCGCTGTAATATCAGTTGTAATAGCGCCACAGTCTACCGTGGCATCTTTGGCTGCCGTAATGGCCTGTTCAAGTTCATCGAGAAGGTCTTCCATATCGGTAAAGGCATCATTTAGCGCATTGACTTCATCGGCATAATCCTCAGATATTTGCGGTATAGAGGTTACCTCAGATATACCCCATGAGTCATTATCTTCATCAGACGGGCCGCTTCCTCTTACGCAAGCGCTACCGGATGTAAAGGTAAGCACTAACACAGCCAACATTAAATAGGTTATTATTTGTTTTAATTTACTATCTATTTTCATTTTCCGCTCCACTACATTTACAAAATTTGCCTGTTTTAAACTAGCTTTATAATATTCGCTTAATTTGTTTTTTAAAAACCCATTTAAAAGCGTTTTTAAAAATAACTTTCCTAAAATATTCTGCATAATTAAGCCACTAAATATTATACGCAATAATACATATATTTTATCATTTAATATCGTATATTGCAACGCGCAATTTCAGCGGTTAAACACTCTATAATTTCATTATACTTTTTTCGCTATCGTAAAATGCTCTAAAATCATCTTCAAACATTGGCTTTGCATAATAATAACCTTGCACTATGTCGCAATTCATTTCTTTTAACATACTTAAATCTTCTAGGGTTTCTACACCTTCTGCAACCGTGTTTATATTTAAGTCTTTAGATAATCTTATTACGCTAGCTACAACAGCTATACTGCGTTCGCGAGTTTGTGATTCAACAAAAAAGCTTCTATCTAATTTTAAAACATCAACCGGGGTATTCTTCAGCAGCCCCAAAGAGCTATAGCCAATACCAAAGTCATCCATAAGAACCTTAAATCCCTCTTTATGCAAATCGTTTATAAAGGAATTTAAATCACAATCGGTACTAAGCATACTTGTTTCAGTTATTTCTATTCCCAAATATTTTGGATCAATATCATATTTTTTACATATAGCTGTTAGTTTTGAAACAAAATCTGCTGAATATAAATTCTTTCTTGAAAAATTAACAGAGATAGCAAATGGTTTTTTCCCTTCTTTTTTCCACAAACTCAAAAAGTTACAAGCTTTTTCAAACATATACATATCAAGTTTTACTATAAATCCATTTTTTTCAAAGAGCGGAATAAATTCATTTGGCGCTCTAAATCCTGCGGTAGGGCTTATCCATCTTACAAGTGCCTCGGCCGCAATCATCTCACCCGATTTCAAACCTAATTCAGGTTGTAAAGCCATCTTAAATTCACCATTCAAAAGCGCTTTTTCCATAGAATTTTCAAGTTCTTTCGCTTTTATCGCATCGCTTAAATATTCAACAGAAAAAACACTGGTGTGTAATTTTTCTTCCTTTGCGTTATGGTGAGCAATATTTACTTTCTCAATGCATGCTTGAATGTCAAGCAAATCACTTTCATCTATATAATAATAACCTGAAACTATTCGTAAATTATATTTAAAATTTTCACCTAATTTTTTATATAATCTGCTCTTATAATCGTCATACCAATTCTCAGTTTCGTCTTTTTTATATGCTATCAAAGTTAAAAATTCATCATTATATATATGTGCAGATAAAGAATCATATGTAGCTTCCGGCTCAATAGCGGCAGCCATATTTAGGAGTATTTTATCACCTTCTAAAACACTAAGTGTTTCATTAACCAGCCTAAAATTTTCTATATCAAATTTTATAAGCAAAAACTTTTTTGTGCGATGTTCATTTATAAACTTAGGCGCATCTAATTTAAATTTCTCTAAAGTATTTAATTTTGTGAGTGGTGAAACATAGGCAATTTTTTCAAGATTTTTAAGATGCTTGCGGCGAGTCATTCCAATTAAATATGCAAACAAGCATATAATTAATACCAAAGAAGAAGAAACAAATGCACTTAAAATAATAATATGATTTGTAGTAGATTGAATAATTGTTTCAGGGATAATAGACATAATAGACCAATCTTTTACTCCAACAGGCGTATAAATCAATCGATACAATTCGCCATTAAATTCAATTTTTTTCTCCCCGTCATTTCCGTTTGATATATCTTCTTTCAGCAATTCAAACTGATCATAATCTGCTAAATCAAAGTTAGATATAACATCAAAAGCATTTTCGGACGGGTTAAAATATGTATTATCAACACCGTTTGAAATAATATTCCCTTTGCTATCAACTAAAAGATTTGCAACAATTCCATCAATGGGATTTCCAAAAATACCATTAAGCGTCTTTACATAATTAAGCCCCGCTAAAACTCCACGAGTTTCACCATTTGCAATCATGGGAGTTGAAATAACTATAGTATAAATCCCATTATGGTCAGTGGCAATCAACTCGCTTATTGTAGTTTCACCATTCATAGCATTTTGAAAATATGGTTCATCAAAAGCATCGCCAACATTTCCATCACTTCCAACTGCATAGCCGTATGGATTAATTACCATTACATAATCAAAGCTCTTTGCAATATAATCATAGTCACCTGAATCATAATCAACATATCTTAAGTAATCCCAAACAGGCAGTAAAGACGCTGTGGATTCAAGCAGATTAATATTTGATTCAAATTCCAGTTTAAATGTGTCTACATTGTTATCCATTAATTGTTGAATACTTTGATCAGACAACGCATTAATCTCATCTCTTATAAAAGAATTATAAAGCAATGTGGAAAAAATTAAAAATATTACAACCGCAAGGGCAGAAATTATCTGCCACAATTTACTTTTTAGTAAATTTTTCATTTTCTATCTTTCCTTAAAATATACTTAAAGATGTTTAAGCTTTTATCTTTTCATCAAGATAACTTACATATTCATTTGCACACTCTTCTACATCTTGTCCATTTAAGATTTTTTGAAGCATTTGATACCATGCACTTCGTTGTTCAGTCCATTCAATAGTCACTTGGTAATAATCCCCAAGATTTGTCATAAACGGGAAATATCCCATCATTCTTTCTTCAAATTCGGTTCCAACATACACATCACTATATAGACTGTTTACAGGGAAAAATTGAGTTGCGAGAATGCTTTTTTGCCTTTGAATTGGATCGTCAGCTAAAAATTCAATAAATAACTTTGATGCATTGATTTTATCGGGAACGCCTTTATTGAATATTCCAAAGCCCCAAATTCCTCCTTGCAGTTCTGCGAGTCCATCATCTGAAGGAAAATTCATTGCAAAGGGGGTAAAATCTACTTGCTGTGCGTATAAAGATTCATTTGCCGCATTCCAAGCAAGCGTAATTGCACATTCTTGTGAAGCAAACATTTGCAATTCTTCAGCAGCTGCTATATTTGAATTATGGCTTAATGAGCCATTTTCAACCATTTCTTGTAATAAAGATAACCCTTTTATACCCAGCTCATCATTAATTGTATACGCATTATGGTCTTCATTTGTGAAAGATGCCCCATAGAAATTAGTAACTAATGCTCTTGTTCCTTGGTCGCCACCTTGACTCCCTGTATAAACTACACCCGGAAATTCAATTAAATTGCTATCTCGAACAGCTTCCATAGCAGAAACAAAGTCATCCGTCGTCCAGGTTCGAGTTTCCTCATCGATATATTTTAAAGCGTCTGCTCTTTCAAAAACTTCATAATTAATTGCCATAACGTGGGCTGTCATTACTAATGGATATTGATAAAACGCACCATCCGGTGCCTGACAAGCATTTACAACTTCTTTTGATATTTGTGCAATATTAGCAGTGGTTTCTTCGTCCCACATATCGCTCAAATCAATAAGAAGTCCTCTTGCGCCCCAATTTGCTACTAAACGTTCGGGACCTTCTAACACAATGTCAGGAGCATCTCTATTTTCAATGGCTTCTTCAATTTGAGCATCACCTGTTGCAAAATCAAGCATCTTTACATTAACTGTGATATTAGGATATACTTTATTAAATTCTTCAACAAAGCCTTCAACTACATCTTCATTTCCAAAATCACCTATAGGAAACGTCCAAAAGTCAATCTCGATTTCACCGTTTTGTGTTACATCAGTTTCTGTTATCTGCATCTCAGATTCTTCACTGGAAATATGCACATTATCGTCACTCGCTGCACAAGCTGTAATTAACAATAGCAACGAAAAACAAAAAGAACACAAAAAAAATCTTTTCAACATAACGAACATCCCTTTCATCAAATTCTTCGTTGGTTTTAGCAGAATTTTCTTTATGTTTTTATCAATAAAACACTATAATTTTTTACGTTTATTTAAAGGAAAATATATAATTTTTTTCATTATAATAATTATACTCCCACTTTTTCACAAAGTCAATCACGTAATAGTTTCACTGTTTTATGAAGTTATTATCACTAATTTTTCGCTAATTTTCATCTGTGTTTTTAGCAAAATTATTAATTGTACTATACTATTTAAATAATATGTAGTTCGACCCTAAAAATATATTATTCACTAAAAATCAATAATTCGCCCTCTAGCAGAAACTAGAGGGCGGTTTTGCTTCTCGGCTTCTCAACTGGTCGAAGTGACAAGACAAAATTTGCTTTGCAAATTTTCACCCTCGTGGCACAGCCACTTCGGGCTTCGCGCCTAAAAACAATGCACCGCATTGTTTTTTACGGCTCTCACCTTCCTAAAGTTCAAGCCTTGTCTTTTACAAAAACAAAAAAGCACGCTACAGCGTGCTTTTTGTTTGGTCGAAGTGACAGGACTTGAACCTGCAGCATCCTGCTCCCAAAGCAGGCGCGCTACCAATTGCGCTACACCTCGTTATTTATGCGATGTTTAATATTACTGGTTAAATAAAACCAGTAATATTAAAACGCTAGTATATTATACCATTCACACTATGGCTTGTCAAGCTAAAAACCTTTTTTATTTTACAAAAATTTATGCTCAATTTATTATTATTGCTTTATTTCATTTATTATTTTATCAACTTTTATATTATACTCTTTATTGCAAAAATGGCAAACAACTTGCGCTGTCGGTTCTTCTTCTTTCATTCTTTCAAGCTCAGCTAGGCCAAGCGAAATTAATACTTTCTCCACCCTATTTTCAGAGCAATCACATTTATATTGCACCTTTTCTGTTGCCAGTATGCCGGGGTTAAAACCTCTTAGCGCAATTTCTATTATATCTTTAGGTGTTTTGCCCTCATTTAATAAATTTGTAACGCTATCCATATTTTTTATATTATTTTCAAGCATAGTAATTTCACTGTCTGTTGCGCCCGGCAATAATTGAATTAAAAAGCCGCCCGCATTAGCTATGCTTAAATCTTTATTCACTAAAACGCCTAAGCCGCAAACTGTTGGTATTTGTTCGCTCACCGCATAATATTGCGTTATATCATCGCCTATTTCGCCGCTTACAAGCGGAATTTGCCCCACATACGGCTCTTTTAGCCCTAAGTCTTTGCAAACGGATAATGTGCCGTCAACGCCTACTGCGCCGCCAACATCAAGTTTACCGTTAGCTTTTGGCGCAATTTCTACTACAGGGTTGCTAACATAGCCCTTAACCTCGCCGCGTGCATTGGAAACAGCAAGCACTGTGCCCAAAGCGCCACCACCGTTCACACGAAGTGTAACTTTATCGTCTACATGCTTCATCATTGCGCCCATCATACCTGCCGCTATAAGAAGGCGCCCAAGCGTCGCAGATGCCACCGCAGATGTTTTATGTAGGCTTTCCATCTCACGCACAAGCTCGCTTGCGTCAATTGCACAAAATGCAATGCCGCCGTTTTCTGTTATTCCCCTTATGCAATTACTCATGTTTTGCCTCCATTTTTTTAGCCACTATAAAATATCTACTGCTTTTATCGGTTATCTCGTTAAATGTTTCACCGTCTACTATTACTTCAATTTCTAAGCCCGCTTTTTTACAGGCCTCTTTTATTTCATTTAAATTATAGTAATATTCATAAAAAAGCTCTTCGCCTATTTCCTCTTCGTTTTCACTTAACACTATAGATATTTGTGTGCGGTTTTTATGTTTTTCTATTGTGTTTTGCCAGTGATATGCAATATTCTCTTGTTCTTCTTTAAACGCATTATTTGCAAGTATTTGTTCATGCTTATAACTTGTATTCATGTCAAAAATAAGCGGGCAATTTGGCTCTAAAAAAAGCGATGCCTTTTTAATAGCCTTGCTAAATTCGCTATAAGGGCCTATATGATTAAATGTGTCGAATGTACAAATTGCCGCTCTTACTGTTCCGTATAAATTTAATTTAGTTAAATTTTGTTGCAAAAACAATATGCTTTGCACATCGTTTTCAAAAGCTTTATCCCTTGCAACGCTGAGCATTTCAGCGCTGGCATCTATAGCTATCATATCATAGCCGGCTTTTGCAAGGCGAAGGCTCATTTCTCCTGTGCCACAGCCTAAATCTGCAACAATTCCGCTTTCAATATTATACTCTTTTAAATATTTAAGCACAGCGCAAAACAAGGCGCCGTAATCGGCGTCCTCGTTTAGTTTATCATAAAATTCAGCTATAATTTCATAAGCCATTAAATATCGTTTCTCACTAAATCTTCATAAGTTTCTCTGCGAATTGCAATATAATCTTCATCGCCTTTTACCATTACAACGGGCAAGCGCGGCACTCTGTTGTAATTAGACGCCATAGAATAATTATATGCGCCTGTTGATAAAACAGCCATTACATCGCCAACTTCGGGCTTTTGCATATTAGCATTTTCCTGTATTAAATCTCCGCTTTCACAGCAGCGCCCTGCAACTGTAGCAATAAAATCTTTTGGCTTACTTGCCTTATTTGCTATTATAATATCGTATGCCGATTGATACAAAGCATACCTTGGGTTATCTGTCATGCCGCCGTCAACGGAAACATAAGTGCGGTGCCCCGGTATTGTTTTAACGCCGCCTACACTGTAAAGCGTTAGGCCTGTATCCCCCACTATGCTGCGCCCCGGCTCTATGCAAATATAGGGCATTGGGAAGTTATTTTCATTGCAGAATTCTTTAACCGTTTTAGACACGCTCTGCATATAGGCATCAAGCGCTTTAGGGTCATCTTGTGGCACATATCTTATGCCAAAGCCGCCGCCTAAATTAAGCTTTTCAATTGTAAAGCCGCAGTCTTCTTTAATTTCAAGTGCAAAGCTAAGCATTGTTTTTGCAGCGAGGCAGAATGGCTCTATATCAAAAATTTGCGAGCCAATATGGCAATGTATACCCACAAGTTTAACGTTTTTATAAGATAGCGCAGCTTTTACAGCCTGCATTGCTTCGCCCGTTTCAAGTGCAAAACCGAATTTGCTATCTATTTGCCCTGTGCTGATAAAGCTATGGGTGTGTGCATCTATGCCGGGTTTTATTCTAAATAAAATATCAACAACTTTATCGTTTGCAAGCGCTATTGAGTTTAACAGCTCAAGCTCAGATAAATTATCCACAACTATGTAGCCAACATCATTTTGAATTGCCATACCAAGCTCTACCGCTGTTTTATTGTTGCCGTGGAAATATATGTTTTTTGCAGGGAAGCCCGCGCTTAAAGCCGTGTAAAGCTCGCCGCCCGAAACAACGTCGGTGCCAAGGCCTTCCTCGTTAATAATGCGGTAAATTTGTTTGCAGCTAAACGCTTTGCTCGCATAAAGTACGATGCCGTTTTTATCATAGTAATTATCAAGCGAGCTTTTCATTGCGCGGCAGTTTTCCCTAATTGCGTTTTCGTCCATAACATAAAGCGGTGTGCCATATTTTTCCGCAAGCGCTAAAGTGTCTTTTTTGCCTATGCATAAGTTGCCGTTTTCATTAATTGTTGTTATATTTGCCATATTACTTTCCCTTTGTTTTATTTTATTTTTTTATTCTATTCTGCATTCAAACCCTCATTCTGATTGCAGATTCAAATCTGTTTCAATTTGCTCGTCTACATATGTTTGTATAACAAGCTTTAATTGCTCTATTCCATAGGCGTTTTGCGCACTTGTTAAAACTATGCCGCCGCAATTATAAGGCGCACAAATTTGCGTAAACTGCTCAACTGTGCCCATAAGCTGCGATTTTTTCAGTTTATCCGCCTTAGTTAGTGCAACAACAAAATTAACATTATAATGTTTTAAGTATTCCAGCATTTGCATATCGTCTTTCGACGGGTTGTGCCTGCAATCCAGCAATTGCACAAGCAAAATATTCTCTCTTGCGCTCGCAAAATAGTTGTTAATAAGCTCGTCCCAGCGTTTGCGCTCAGAGTTTGAAACCTTTGCATAGCCGTAGCCGGGCAAATCCACAAAATAAATATTATCAATATTATAATAGTTAATTGTGGCTGTTTTCCCCGGTGTAGAGCTAACCCTCGCTAGGTTTTTTCTGTTGCACAGCTTATTTATAATGGACGATTTTCCAACATTACTTCTGCCGGCAAACACAACTTCGGGCCTATCTTGTTCAGGCAATTGCGAAGAAATGCCGAAAGAAGAAAAAAATTCTGCCTTTGCGTAATTCATTATTATCCCCTGCTATAGGCTTTAATAGGGCGCCGGCTCCATCTTCGCCTATAAATACAGCAAAAATTTATTGGAGCCAAGCGCCAAAATACCTATTTTTTTATTATTGTACAGCCTCTTGTGGCTTTTGTTTGCTTGAAGCCTCTTTCTTTTTTGCCAGTGTTTTTACAGTGCCGCCTTGTTTTTTTGCCGCCTTTTTTGCGGCAGGCACAAGCACTAAATCAAGCACTTCTCGTAAATTTTCAACGGGCTTAAATACCAGTTTTTCTTTCACAAGCTCGTCAACATTATATAAATCAGGCATATTTGCCCTTGGTATTATAACAGTGCTCATGCCCTCTTTATATGCCGCCATGCTCTTTTCTTTTAAGCCGCCTATCGGAAGCACTTCGCCATGCAAAGTAATTTCGCCTGTCATTGCAATATTTGCCTTAACAGCCCTTTTAGACAGCCTTGAAATTAGCGCACTCGCTAAAGTTATACCTGCCGAGGGGCCATCTTTGGGTATAGCACCCTCTGGGGCGTGAATATGTATATCATATTCTTTAAACATATCAGCGCTTATGCCGTAATCATCAGCGTGAACTTTAGCGTAAGTTATGGCAAGGCGTGCGCTTTCTTTCATAACATCGCCCAAAGAGCCTGTAAGCTCTAATTTACCACTGCCGCCTTTTATAATTTGCACTTCTATAGGCAGTATTTCGCCGCCCACACGCGTCCACGCGAGGCCGTTTGAAACGCCAACGGCATCTGCTCTGCTGCAAAATGACGGCTTAATGCGTTTTGGCCCAAGCAATTCTTGTAAAGAATCTGCTGTAATGCTTATGTCTTTTTCCTCGCCTGCGGCAATGCGTTTTGCGCATTTTCTTAAAACTTCGTTTATAGTGCGCTCTAAACTACGCACGCCGGCTTCTTGTGTGTAGCCGTCTATAATTTTGTAAAGCGCGCCTTGGTTAAATTTAACAATGCCTTTAAGGCCTGTTGCCTCTAATTGCTTTGGCACTAAATGCCTTTTAGCAATTTGCAATTTCTCTATGCGTGTATAGCTTGAAAGCTCTATAACGTCCATTCTATCTAAAAGCGGGCGCGGAATTGTATCTAATGTATTTGCTGTGGTTATGAAGAGCACGTCGCTCAAATCGAACGGTATATCAAGATAATGGTCTTTAAATGTGTTGTTTTGCTCTGGGTCTAGCGCTTCTAAAAGCGCCGCTGCAGGGTCGCCCCTGAAATCGCTTGCAAGCTTATCAACTTCGTCTAAAAGCAGCAAAGGGTTTTTGCTTTTCGCTGTAATAATAGCGCTTATTATTTTGCCGGGCATAGCGCCTATATATGTGCGGCGGTGCCCTCTTATTTCAGCTTCATCTCTAACGCCACCAAGCGACATTCTTGCATATTTGCGACCAATGCACTCGGCAACGCTGTGGGCAATAGACGTTTTACCAACGCCCGGAGGGCCCACAAGGCAAATAATTTGCGCTTTAGCTTTTGGCGCTAATTTGCGAACCGCCAAAATTTCCAATATGCGCTCTTTCACTTTTACCATGCCATAATGCTCTTTATCTAAAATTGAACTGGCTTTATTTATATCTAATTTATCCGTTGTTTTTTCATTCCACGGTAGTTCTAAGCATGTATCTAAATAAGTGCGAATAACCGCAGCTTCTTGCGAGCTACCTTGCATGCGCAATAGGCGCTCTGACTCTTTTAGCAATTTCTCACTTGCTTCCTCGGGCAATTCAAGCGCTTTTATTTTGCTTTTATAATCCTCGGCATCTTCTCTTGTATCGTCGCCCTCATCAAGCTCGTCGGATATAACCCTCATTTGCTCACGCAAGTAGTAATCCCTTTGGTTTTTATCCATTTGCTCGTTTACTTTGTGCTGAATATCCCTTTCAATTCTAAGAACTTTTGTTTCTTTGCGCATTAATTCAAGAACTTTTTCAAGCCTTGCAACTATGCCCGTTTCATTTAAAAGCTCTTGTTTATCTGTGTGCTTGAAAAGGAAGTTTGCAGGAATAAAATCGCAAAGTTCTGCGGCGTTATCTTGCGTTAATATTGTGTACACAATATCTTTTGGTATTCTGCGGTTAAGCGAGAAATAATCCTCAAACACTTCGCGAATACTTCTAACAAGCGCTTCTACCCTTGCGGCGTCCCCGCTTTTAAAGCCGCGTAGCGGCGAGGCTTTTGTTGATGATAACAAAAACCTACCTGTTGCATCTATAGTTAAAAGTTTGGCTCTGTATTTGCCCTCTACCAAAACTTTAACAAGCTCGTCTGACACCCTAAGTATTTGCTTAATTTCGGCCACAACGCCAAATGTATGCAAATCTTTAAAGCCGGGGTCTTCTATATCCATATCTTTTTGCGCCACTAAGAATACAGAGTTATTATTTGCCATTGCCCACTCTATGGCCGCTATGGATTTAGGGCGCCCAACTTCAAAATGTATTACATTGCCGGGGAATACCACCAGCCCACGCAAGGCAACTGCCGGCAGGCGAAGTATATCCGAATTTTTTTCAAGTATAATTTTAACTTTTTCAGGCATAATGATCATTCCTTTCTGCCTATTAGCGCTAAAAAATTTTTTTGCGTTTTAACGCTATATTAGTTTATATAACAATTTGCTATGCTTCGTTTTGTAAATTAACCGTTGTTTTGTAGCGCGCTTGTTTTTCGCCATGCTCTAAAATCGGCTCTTTTCCTTCTATTGTGTCTTTTGTAACAGTTACTTTTGTAATGGTTTCATCGCTTGGAATTTCAAACATAACGCCTATAAGCGCTTGCTCGAAAACACTGCGAAGCCCACGTGCGCCGCCTTTCATAGCAATTGTTTTTTTAGCTATTGCGCTTAAAGCGTCATCTGTGATAACCATTTCAACATTGTCCATATCCATAAGCGCTTTATACTGCTTTATAAGGCTGTTTTTAGGCTCTTGCATAACACGAATAAGCGATTGCTCATCAAGCGCTTTCAAAACAGTAACAATAGGTATGCGCCCGATAAGCTCGGGAATTAGGCCGTAGCGCACTAAATCGTGCGGCTCTACAAGGCGCAAAAGGTTTTCTTTTTTCTCGTCTTCTTTAAGTTTTAATGTACCGCCAAAGCCCATGCTTGAAGCGTCTGTGCGTTTTTCAATATGTTTTTCAAGGCCGTCGAAAGCACCACCGCAAATGAACAGTATATTTTTTGTGTTAATTTGTATAAACTCTTGGTGCGGATGTTTTCTGCCGCCTTGTGGGGGAACATTGCTAACTGTGCCCTCTATTATTTTTAAAAGCGCTTGTTGCACGCCCTCGCCGCCAACGTCTCTTGTTATAGAGGGGTTTTCGCTCTTGCGTGTAATTTTGTCTATCTCATCTATATAAATTATGCCTTTTTCAGCGCGTTCAATATCAAAATCTGCCGCTTGAATTAGCTTTAGCAAAATATTTTCAACATCTTCGCCAACATAGCCCGCTTCTGTAAGCGTTGTAGCATCGGCTATTGCAAAAGGCACGTTTAACATTCTCGCCAATGTTTGCGCAAGTAATGTTTTGCCCACGCCCGAAGGCCCAAGCAAAAGCACATTTGTTTTTTGCAATTCAACAGTGTCTTCCATTTTAGAGAGTATGCGCTTGTAATGATTATAAACAGCCACAGACAAAACAACTTTAGCTTCGTCTTGCCCTATAACATATTCATCAAGCTTTGTTTTAATTTCTTTGGGCGTCATAATTTTAATATCAGCATCGGGCGCCTTTTTCGATTTTTTCTCTTTTCTAGGTTGCCCTTCGTTTGAATCAAGCCCCCAAGAATCGTGCTCGTCTTCAAGTAAAGAGTGGCAAAGCCCTATGCACTCGTTGCAAATATTCACGCCCGGGCCTATTATCATACGCTCTACATCGTCTTGTTTTTTACCACAAAAACTACACATTAAATTTTTATCTGAGTGCTCGTTATTGTTTTTACCCGCCATATATACTTCCATTCTACCGCTTTTGCAAAAAGCACCATATAAATATATGGTGCTATGCCCCTTTGCGGTTTTGCACCGCCGAAAACCGGCGTTTTATTTTAAATTTTGCCTGTTTAAGGCCTTTTTTCTATAACTTCATCAATTATGCCGTAGGCTTTAGCCTCTTCGGCAAGCATATAATTATCACGGTCGCAATCCGCTTCAATTTGCTGTTCACTTTGCCCTGTTACCTGTGCGTAAATTTTATTTAGACGTGAGCGTGTGCGAATTACATGGTCTGCATGAATTTTAATATCGCTTGCTTGCCCTTGCAAACCGCTTAAAATAGGCTGGTGTATCATTATTTCGCTGTTGGGAAGAGCAAAGCGTTTTCCTTTTGCGCCCGCCGCAAGCAAAAATGAACCCATTGAAGCTGCCATGCCTATGCAAATTGTTGATACATCACACTTTATATATTGCATAGTATCGTATATTGCAAAGCCCGAGCTAATACTACCGCCGGGGCTGTTAATATAAAGGTTAATATCCTTTTCAGGGTCTTGCCCTTCAAGGTATAAAAGCTGTGCAATAATTAAGCTTGCAGTAACATCGTTAACTTGGTCTGAAAGCATAACAATTCTATCGTTTAACAGCCTTGAAAAAATATCATACGAGCGCTCGCCTCTAGCGGTTTGCTCTACAACATAAGGTACTAAATTGCTCATGTTTTTCCTCCTATTTAATGCGACCGATACGCAATACACCTCGTATCGGCCGCCAAAATAATTTAACTATTCGCCTTTTTTCTCTTTAGCTTTAGTTTTTGCCTTTGTTTTTGGTTTTGCTTTTTCTTCGTCTTTGCCTTTAGCCTTTTTTTCCTTTGGCTCTTTTTCTGCTTTTTCTTTCTTTTTAGTTACTTTTGCATTTTCTTTAATAATATCTATAGCTTTGTTAACAGCTATATCGTTTTTCATATCTTGCTCCGGCAAAATATTGCGAATTTTATCCGCTTCCATATTATATGCTTTAGCAATGCGATTTACTTCTTCTTCAAAATCTTCATCGCTAACTTTTATATCTTCTTTTTGGGCAACAGCTTCAAGTGCAAGGCGTGTTTTAACTTGAATTTCAGCTTGCTCTTTAAAGCCTTCACGGAATTTAGCCACGTCGCCACCCATGTATTTTAGGTAGTCGTCAAGTTTCATTCCTTGTTGTTGTAAACGCTGGTCGAAATCGCGCACCATGTCATCTATGCGGTTTTCATACATAACTTCCGGAATTTCGCCTTTTAGAGTATTGGCAACTTGCTCAACTAAGCCGTTTTCAAATTCTCTTTCGCTTTGCTCGTCGGCTTGTTTTTGCATGTTCTCACGAATGCTATCTTTCAGTTCTTTAACTGTGTCGTATTCAGAAACGTCTTTTGCAAATTCATCGTCAAGCACAGGCATTTCTTTTTGTTTAACTTCGTTTAATTTTACTTTAAACAAAGCAGGCTTTCCGGCAAATTCTTTTGCTTGATAATCCTCGGGGAATGAAACATTTACTTCAAATTCCTCGCCCGCTTTTTTGCCGATAATTTGGTCTTCAAAGCCGGGGATAAATTGCTTTGAACCCAAAGTTAGCGAGAAATTATCGCCTTTGCCGCCCTCGAAAGCAACGCCATCTATAAAGCCTTCAAAATTAATATCTGTTACATCGCCATTTTCAGCAGCGCCCTCGCGAGTAATTATGCGCACATTGCGCTCTCTCATGCGCTCTATTTCTGCGTCTACTTCGCTTTCCTCAACAGTGTTGACAGTTTTAACGCCTTTTAAACCTTTGTACTCGCCAATTTTAACTTCGGGTTTAACAGCAACCGTAACTTTAAGCACAGCGCCTTCCTCAAGGCTTGCGCTAACAATATCCGCCTCGGGGCGGTCTACCGGGTCTATGCCGCTTTCTTTAACAGCAGCGTCATAGGCATCGGGGAACAAATCATTTATTGCATCATAAAAAAACACTTCAGCGCCATACATTTTTTCGATTATTCCGCGTGGGGCTTTGCCTTTGCGAAAACCGTGCACATTGTATTTGTGCGCTGTGGTTTTATATGCATTATCTACCGCATTTTTAAATTCCTCTGCCTCAATTGAAAATTGCAATTCGCGGCAAGATTTTTCCAGTTTTTCATTTTTAATGAGCTTCATTTATTTTCCTCCAAATTATGTGTCTTTGTTATTAATAATACCATATAAATGTGAACATTTCTACACTTTTTACAAATTTCGCGCGTTTTTAAAGATAATTTGCCGTTTTTCCTTTTTAAGGCATTTAACATTTAATTTTTCAATAAGTTTTTGTAAAAAAGCACATAAAAGCTTGTGTTTTGTAGTGTTTTTCCCGAGAGGTGCGTTATTGTCTGCTTTGCAACGCTTATTTTGCACTTATTTCAAAGCGGCAAGAATGTGCCTATTTCAAGGAAATGATAAATATCGTGAGGGCGCATACTTTTTGTATGTAACCGAGCAGATATTTTGAAATTGACGACGAAAGAGGTGCGTTATTGTCTGCTTT
>CAYJEU010000003.1:87192-150744 GCA_964369565.1 uncultured Bacteroides sp.
AACCGAGCAGATATTTTGAAATTGACGACGAAAGAGGTGCGTTATTGTCTGCTTTGCAACGCTTATTTTGCACTTATTTCAAAGCGGCAAGAATGTGCCTATTTCAAGGAAATGATAAATATCGTGAGGGCGCATACTTTTTGTATGTAACCGAGCAGATATTTTGAAATTGACGACGAAAGAGGTGCGTTATTGTCTGCTTTACAAGTTAATTTTATGGTAAACTTTCTTACCCTTTTTAATAACTATACCCTCTTTTAATGTTTCTGCTTTAAAAACAGCGTTTACATCTGTGATTTTTTCGCCGTTTGCACTTACACCGCCCTGTTGAATTAAACGGCGTGCCTCGCCTTTACTCTGTGCAAGTTTTGCCAAAACAAGTGCGTCTAAAACGCCAATTCCATCGCAGTTTAAATTTTCTTGGCTCAGCTGTGTAGAAGGCATGTTTTCTTCGCTAGCCTCACCGCTGAAAAGCGCTGTTGCCGTTTGCAAAGCTTTTTGCGCCTCTTCTTCGCTGTGCACAAGTTTTGTAAGCTCGAAAGCAAGCGTTTGTTTTGCAAGGTTAATTTCTTTTCCGCTTTGCATATCAATTGCGTTAATTTCATCAACAGGCAAATCTGTTAACAGTTTTAAACAATTTTGTACCTCGGCATCGTCAATATTGCGCCAATATTGGAAAAACTCGTAAGGCGGCGTTTTTTCTTCATCCAGCCACACTGCACCCTTTTCGGTTTTGCCCATTTTATTGCCCTCTTTTGTTGTTAGAAGGGTAAATGTCATACCGTAAACTTCGCGCTTATCACAGCGGCGGTTAAGCTCTACGCCGCCTATAATATTACTCCATTGGTCGTTACCGCCAAACTGCATTTTGCAGTCAAACTCACGAGCAAGGTGCAGAAAATCGTAACTTTGCATTAGCATATAGTTGAACTCTATAAAAGAAAGCCCTTTTTCAAGCCTTGTTTTAAAGCACTCTGCGCTAAGCATTTTATTAACCGAAAAATGCACGCCAACTTCACGCAAAAACTCAACATAATTTTGCTTTAAAAGCCAATCGGCATTGTTCACTATAATCGCTTTGCCCTCGGAAAAATCCAAAAATTTGCTCATTTGCTTTTTAAAGCGGTTTGCATTGTTTTGAATATCTTCTTGCGTTAACATTTTTCGCATGTCTGTTTTACCCGACGGGTCACCAACCATTGTTGTGCCGCCGCCCAGCAAAATTATTGGACGGTGCCCCGCTTTTTGCATGTGGCGCATATTTATAAGTTGCATAAAATGCCCCACGTGTAAGCTATCTGCTGTTGGGTCGAAGCCTGTGTAAAATGTTATTTTCTCTTTGCCAAGCAAATCGCTTATAGCTTGCTCGTCTGTTGCCTGCGCGAAAAGGCCTCTCTCTTTGAATAAATCGAATACATTTCCCATTTCTTTCTCCTTACTGCTTAGCAAAAAGCAAAACGCCCTCTGCCAAAATAATTGGCAGAGGGCGATAAATTCGCGGTACCACCTCTGTTCACTTACACCTCACAGCATAAGCCTTAGCGTGCACAAAGGCACAAAGCGCTGTAACGTGCGCTAAACGACAAAGCCTACGCAGAGGATACCCCCTTCAGCTTGCGGCTCTGAGATGTATTCACTGTATTTCACACGCGTTTTTACACCTGCCAAACGCTCTCTTTGCCGTGAATTTACAGCTACTTTTTCTCTTCATAGCCTTTTTCTTAGTTTATTATATCGCATAGTTTAATTTTGTCAAGGGTAACTTAAAAAATAAGGTTTTCAACAAAATTATACATCGCTTTAACCTTTGTTCAAAAAAATTAAACTACCTTATTTTATAAGGCTTAAAACTAAGGCTGTCTGCACTTATAAGTTTATAATTAACACCCTGTATTTCGCCTTGCACAGCGTTTTTTATTGAAGCCCCGTGCAAGTGCCCATAGTAACATTCTTTTACGCCAAACTCTTGCAAAACGCTTATCATTTCCTCTGCTTTTTCGCTTTTGCTAATGGGCGGATAATGCAAAAACACTATAATTTCACTTGCTTTTTTCACTCGTGCTTGTTGCAACGATGCCAAAAGGCGTCCTTTTTCCCTGTTTATTATTTTCATATCTTTTTCTTCGCCGTTTTCAAAAAGCCAGCTTCTTGTACCACACAGCGCAAGGCCATTTTCAATATAGCAATTATTATTCATTATATAAAGTGTATTAAAACCGTTTTGTGTAAAAAAGTTTTGCATTTTATTTGCGGTGCTCCACCAATAATCGTGGTTGCCTTTTATTAGAACTTTTTTACCGGGTAAATTATTCACAAAAGCAAAATCTTTCGCACTTTCAGCAAGGCTCATTCCCCATGATAAATCGCCCGCTAAAACTACAATATCATTTTCTTGCACACAGCTTTTCCAGTTTTCCTCAATGCGTGCCACGTAATTATTCCAGCCTTTGAATTCGTCCATAGGTTTATTAGTGCCAAGAGATAAATGCAAATCTCCTATAGTAAAAATTGCCATAAGCCCTCCATGAATATTAAGGTGTTTTGCCGTAAATAATAACTGTACACCAAAGGAGGTGTTTGCCATGCAAAACGAAATAAGACACTCTGATTTCGACAGCGTTAACAGAGCGGTAACTTGCAATGTAGATAAATGCATCTACAACAACGGTAATATGGGATGCACAGCGCAAACCGTAACCGTGAAACAGCGCGTGGCGCTGTTGGGCGAAGAAACAAAATGTGAAACATTTACGCAAGAGCAATAACACAAGCTCGAAAAACTTATAAGATGCTTTTGGTTTCACGAGGGCAGTTTTTAAAACTCGCCTAAATTGCACGGCTGAATTTATAAATAAAAGTATATTTTTCAAATTCAACCGAAAACAAAACAAAAAGTAGACGGCATTTGTTGTTCATTAACGGCTTTAAAGCTGCATGTTTGGGTTTAATAAAAAACCCTGCTAAAATAAACAACGTTAAATGTTGCTGCTTTTTGTTTTTTGCTTTCAAAACTTAACAATAATTAATTTATTATTAAAACCTAGGCTTCGCTTTAAATTCTAAATTTCGCTTTAACTTTTATTTTAAATTGTGCCGTTAAAATGTTTCTTTGCACGAATAAGCGCAAAAGTGCATAAAAGCGAAAGCTGCACACAAAGTGCTATAATAGCCGCAAATGTTGTTCCTTGCAAATTATATGCATTTATAAGCGGAACACTAATTAAAACCGCAGTTAAAATAGCCAAAACGCTTGATATTATAAGCTGTTTAACCGCGCGCATAACTGTTAAAACCATGCTAAAAAAAAGCACCATAGCCGTTAAAACCGCGCAAATAACCATAGGGGTTAGCAAATAGCTGTACTGTGTTAGCTCTGCGTTTATAAATGTGCGTATTCCCCATTCGCCCAAAAACTCGGCAATAATTATCCCCAAAGGCAAAAGCACTAAAATTACGCCTGATATTTTTAATAAAGTTTTATAAAAAGCCTGTTTGTTCTTCACATTATAATCGCTTGCGAAATGTGTTATGAACGGCGTAAACAAATAAGCCGCTCCCACTTGTAAAAGCAGCACAGGCGCCGTTACAGAGCCATATATTCCTAGCATTTGCGCGCCGTGAATTTGCTCTAATATAATTTTGGGAACCGAGGCGCTTGCTGTGTTAAAAAAGCTGTAAAGCGCAAGGGGCGCACACGCAATAAGCAGGTGTTTAACCTCTTTAAAATTATAATCCTCTTTGTTGTAAAAAGGCTTAATTATACTTTTAGTAAATAAAAAATAAACAAGCACATTTACTGTAACCAAGCTTAAAAGCGCTATAACCATAGAATTTGTAATTAAAAGCCCTATAACAAAAGCCACAAGCGATAAAATGCCTCTAAGCGCATAAGTTTTGCCTACTAAATCGAGCCTGCCGCTTTTTTGCTGAATGGCATTAAATGCATCTGTTTTTGCCTCTATCATTTTAAATGCCAGCATAAAAGCGATACACATTATTTGCACAAATGAATAAGCACTGCTAAAAAAATTTACGCCTGCAACAAAAAAAGCACACAGTAAAACAGCCGCAAAACATGTTATATTGCGGCTGTTCACATAGGCTGTGTTTGAGTATTTACCTTTTAAATCCGACACTTGAAAACTGTACATTCCAAATGCCGCTAGCGCTAAAAATGTGTTAGTTAGCGCTGTGGAAACATTTAAAAGCCCTGCATTTTGCTGTGCAATTTGCTGTGTGCCAAAGCGCCACACTAAAATTGTAAAAAGCCATTGCGCCGCAAAATATAAAAGTGAGCCTGCTGTGTTCCACAAAAAATTACGCTTTAAGTTCTCGTTTTGCAAAATATCTCCTTGCGTTGCCGTATATAATTAAAAACAGTTAAACTTTAGCCGATAGGGACTAATCCGCTTTTGGCGGCAATGCTTAAACCATATCCGTTTAAAAGCAAAACCTGCCTATTAAAATAAATTTTTATGCTATGCAGTTTCGCTATCGTAAGGCACTTGCAAAAATTGTAAATTATATGTGCTGTAAACTGTGTGTGTTTTTATGTACTCCGCCCATTCGGCATAAGCCTCGGGTTTCATATGAAAGCCGTCACTATAGGCAATTTCTTCTCTAAGCGAGCCTGTGTCGTTCAAAAGCACTTCATTAACATTCAAAAAGTAAATACCTTTTTGTGTTGCCATAAGTGCTAGGGCGTCGTTAAGCCTTTTTATTCTGTCGTTGCCCATAGCAGGGCGCTCTAAAGCCTCTGCCGCTGTAACCGGTGTTATGGAATTCAAGTAAATTGGTGTTACCGGGAACTGTAATTTAAGCAAATCTAAAAAGTCGCTGTAGTATTTTAAAAAACCCTCATCATCCGGCAGAGATATAAGCGCATTTAAACCAAGCGCAATGTATATACTGCTCGGGGTTTGCTGCGCAATATAGTCCCACGAATTAACAGTTTCACCACTTTGTAATGTTGCGGCATTATTTGAAATTATTTCCCTTGGCCCTATACCTTTATAACCTGCATTAACCGCAACGCCCGCTGTTGGCGCATAAAGGTAAAAACCCTGCGCAAGGCTATCGCCTATAAATAGTGCAGTTCTGAAATATTCATCGCTAACTTGCCCGTTTTGCGGCAAGGCCAGCATTCTCGCATCGGGTGCGGTTGCCGTGTAATTTATATTTTGCGCTACAGGAATGCGCACATCCCATTCTTCGTTCACAATTTCCTGCGGCTGCTGTAAATCGCCTTGTAAATCGTCTTGCGCCGCTTCGCTGTTAATTTGAGAGGCAGAGTTTGCATCTAAATACTGCTGTAAATCTGCACTTTCAAGGAACATATTTTGCCCCGTTATCAATGTGTAAAGTATGTAAGCTGAGCCTATTAGCGCAAAGGCGCAAAGCGATAAAACAACACGCGTTGTCGCATTTCGCTTTTTATATGCACTTCCTTTACCACTGTTAAAATCAAAATTATTTGCCATTCTTTCCTCCGCTTAAATGTAGGGTGAAGCGTTGTTCACCAATTTATTATACCTTTTCGAGTTTTTCGCCTTTTATCACATATATGGCGAGCCTGCTATATATGGGTTGTCATCACTGTATGCCGCATGTGTTATAAGGTATTCTCGCCATATATTATAGCCTAAATCGTTCAGATGTATGCCGTCGCTACCGGCGGTAACATCCTCGCGCAAATTTTGGCTTTCATCACTTAACGCCGAATATAAATCAATATAATTCCAGCCGTAATCGTAAGCAAATTTTGCTAAACTCTCGTTCAAATTTCTTATTCTTTCGTTGCTAAATTCAATTTGCTCTTCAGATTTTTCTTTGGTTACAGGCGTTATTGCCTGCAAATAAAACAATGTATCTTGCGGTAAATTTTCCTGCAAAAACACCATCATGTTTTCATAGTAAAGCAAAAACGCTTCATCCTCAAGGCCGGCCAGCACATTCATGCCCAGCTGCACATAAACTTTCTTTGGAGCAGCTGCTTTTATTTCATCAATTGCAGCAACGCGCTCGCCGCTTATATTTGTAACAAGCCCTTCCATTATATTGCGAGGGCCTGCGCCTGTGTAAGCTGCATAATTTGTGTTAACTATTCCGCTTGCGTAAGTTTGAAAGCCTAAAGTTAAACTGTCGCCAACAAAAACCGCATCGGCAAAATAAGACATATCCACCCTGCCGTTTTCAACAAGCGCTAACATTTGTGCTGTTGGCACTGTGTAGCTTATTTCTGCTTCTTGCGGCCCTATAACGCCGCTAACCCCAGCTTGGCCGCTTTGCGAGCCTTGCTGTGTGTTTTCGCTTTGCACGCTTGAATTATCTGTTTGAGTACCGCTTTGACTTTGCGCGTTATCGCTCGCCGTGCTGTTTTGCCCCGTTTGCTCATCACCGCTAAGCATTTGCGGCAATTCAATTATGGCTGTAATTATTGCTGCTAATATTAAAATTACAACAAAGGAAAGAAGGAAAAATTTATTGCGCATTTTACGTATTTGCTTACGGCGCTGAACATGTGTCATTTTAACATTTCTACTATTATTAGCGTTTGGCAAATAACGTTCCTACCTTTCTTTATTTCACAATATAAAATTTATTACAGCTTCTTATCAACTGCACAAAGTGAATTGCTTTTTTATTTAAATATATTGTAAATTCTTTTATATAAAACAATCATACTATATTATACATCAAACACCGCTTATAAGCAATACAGTTAATTGTAAATTTAACAATTAATTCACATGCGTTTTATCACTTTGCAAATTATTACAAAACTTGTCTTTATTTGCATACGTTAACATAAAAAACAACGTAGCATTACAAGTTTTTTCAAAAGTCTGTTTTTTCGCTTAACACTCGGTTTTATTTCACCTATTTTTCACAAATTTCTTTTGACATTTGTTTAAAAAAACTATATAATTAGTATAGAATGTTAGTAGCAATACATTATTACTAACAGAATGGAGAACTATTATGGACGAGATACTCATTGTTGACGATAGCGTTGTAAACCAAATAGTTTTAACTAAAATGCTCGAGAAGGATTTTAAAGTGTTTTGCGCAAAAAGTGGCAAAGAAATGTTTACGCTTTTAGAGCAATTCGAGCCAAAACTTATACTATTGGATATAGTTATGCCCGAACTAGACGGGTTTGAAATAATAGTTAAGCTTAAAGCAAGCGATGAATACAACAAAATACCTGTAATTTTTATAACCGGCTTAAACGACGAAAGCAGCGAGGAAAAAGGCTTTCAGCTGGGCGCTATAGATTACATTACAAAACCCTTTAAAGAGCGAGTTGTTAGCGCAAGGGTTAATTCTTATGTAAAGTTATACGATTTTATTAAAATGTCGGAAGATTTAGCGCAAAAAGACGCTTTAACAGGGCTTTACAACAAAAAAACCACCGAAGAGTTGATAATCAAGTTTTTAAGCGATAAGGAAAACGCCAAATGCGGTGCGCTTATGATTATAGACATAGATAATTTTAAGAGCATAAATGATACATTTGGCCATCTTTATGGCGACGCTGTTATAAAGCAACTCGGCAGTTCGCTGCGCAATATTTTCCAAAAAAGCGACGTGCTCGGGCGTGTTGGCGGCGATGAATTTTTTGTTTTTTTGAGGAACTACAACGAGCACGAAATTCTTAAACAAAGAGCAGAGCAAATTTGCAATGAATTCCGCAAAGAATATGAGCAAAACGGTGTAATTGTAAAGGTTTCCGCAAGCGTTGGAATTGCCACGACAGATAATTCTTTTATTTTTGAAGATATTTATAAAATGGCGGATATAGCGCTTTATAACACAAAAGCAAGAGGCAAGAACGACTATTCTTTCTTCACGGGCAAAGAAGAGCTTAAGTACCAATCTGCAAGAACTGCAATTGAGAGCGCGAAAGACAGCGGCGGCGATTTAAGCGAAAGCCTAAAGGAATTTAAAGAGAATATAAAAGAGCATATTTTTGATGTTGTGGAAGGCACAAAAGTTGCCGATTACACCATTCAATCTGTGTTGCAGCTAATTTGCAATCAGTTTAATTTTGAAAATGGGTTTGTTTGCAAATTTGAATACTCCCAGGGCGATATTAAACGCACTTTCAATTGGCAAAACACAAACACAGCTATTACACCGCAAAGTGAAAAGATAACTCTTTTTGAAGTTAGCGAGATGTTTGCGAAGTTTGAGCACTCTAATTTAATTGCATTAGAGCCCACAGAACATATTATTGAATTTAACATTAATGAAAATAAAGATGCATGCAGATATATTTTTGCGCTAAAAAACAAAAAATCCTTAATGGGCTATATTGGCTTTGAAGCGAAAAAAGGCGACGAAAAGCTTAATGTAAGGGTGCAAGATAATGTTTTTGATGTTTGCCAGCAACTGTCCTCTATAATTATAAACCAATTTTTATTAGAGAGCGTTTTAAGCACAAAAGAAAATATGGAAATCACTTTAAATGCTTTAAATACTCCTGTTCAAGTTTGTAGCCCTAATTTTTTCAAGCCGCTTTTCATAAATGAAGCTGCCAAAAATTCAAATGTTGCATTGCATTCCTCTTTGTGCTTAAAACCTAACAGGGAAACAAAAAAAACATGTGAAAACTGCCCCATGCAAAATGCTGCACAAAATGACGGCAGTTTTGAAAGCGACGAGTATTTTTGCACAAGTATTAATTGGGCGCAAAACCCAAATGCATATATAATAGAATACAAACTACCAAAAGCAAAAAAATAAAACATATGCACAAGGGGTGTATACAATGCCAATAGAAACATATATGAATATGGTTGACGAAAAAACCCAAAAGCAAGTTTCGCCTATTATTTCACACATAGAAAACGCACATAAAAACGCAGTTTTAGACGAAAAATACTCTGAAAAAACTTTAATACCCACTTGGAGAATAGGCGAAAAATATGTTGCCGTTGCTTGCCGAAAGCACTATATAAGTGTTTATTTCAGTAGCGCTGAGGCGCCGGTTACAGTTAAAGAAAACACAAACTCACCTTATGTATTAGCAAGAAAAGGCTGTGTTAATATATGTTATAGGTGCAAAAACATACCCTATGAAGCTATTTACAAAGGTATAGATATTTGCTTTAAATAAATGCGCGGGCAAATGAAACAGTCCTTAAAGCCGGCTTGCCATACTATTTATAATTTATATTTAAATTGTTGTTTTGCCACTTTTACATTTCGCGATTATTAAATATAAACACAAAACTAAGGGTGCAATTATTGCACCCCCTTATTTTTATTAAGCACTCTTTATAATTCTAAGCGGCTAAACTAAAGCTGATAAAGAATAATTCGAACCCGTTTTTTATTTAGACAAAACCCAAAAAACTGCGGCAGTATAACTCGTAAAAAGGCAATTCCTACGAGAATTTGCCTTTGCAATACCATTTAAAATAGTGTAAAATGTAATAAACATAAAAGCGTTAAAGGAGGTGAACTCTTGATAATAAGCGCAAGCAGGAGGTGCGATATACCGTCTTATTTCGGTGATTGGTTTATAAACCGCCTTAATGCCGGGTATGTGCTTATTCAAAACCCATATAATTCAAACAGGCTAAGCAAAGCTATACTCACGCCGCAAACTGTTGATATAATCGTGTTTTGGACTAAAAACCCCATTCCTTTTTTAAAGCACTTGCCACAAATTGATACCCTTGGCTACCCTTATTATTTTGAGTTTACCCTCACCCCTTATGGCAAAGATATAGAGAAGAATTTACCTAGCAAAACCGAGCTGATAGCGGCTTTTATCGCACTTTCAAAACAGCTTGGCACAAACAGAATTGTATGGCGATATGACCCTATAATTATTGATGAAGCGCACGATATTGCCTACCACAAACAAAATTTCACCGATATGGCAAAACAGCTTTGCGGCTATACGAATAGGTGTGTAATTAGTTTTGTAGACAGCTACAAAAATGTTGCTGCAAGAATGGGGCAAAACATAAAATATGATATGTCGCTAAGGAATATACACGAAATCAGCGATGTTTTTAGCGAAATTGCAAAGCAAAACGGCATTGAAATTTTCACATGCGCTGAAAAATACAATTTAGAAAAGTATGGCATACAGCATGGCGCTTGTATTGATAAAGGCATAATAGAGCGCATTTTAAACTGCAACATAAACAATATTAAAGATAAAAACCAGCGTGATGAATGTCTATGCCTTGAGAGCATTGATATAGGCACATATAACTGCTGCGCTAATAATTGCGCCTATTGTTATGCACTTAAAAGCGAGCATAGTGCACTTGAGAATATAAAAAACCACAACCCTCTATCGCCTTTGCTTATAGGCAATTTGCGCGATGATGCACTTATCACAAATAGGCCTACTAAAAGCATTATAATAAACCAGCCTTCGTTTTTTGATTAAACAAACTAATCAAATTTCACCTGTATACCAAAAAAAAGGTATAGCAAAACAGCGAGCAAAGCAGTTTTTAACAAAGTTCCTATTCGCGATGCTAATACTGCAAAAACTGCTTGCACTTTAAGCTAAATTTAGCCGTCAACAGCGTTTTAATTTAATATAAATGTAAAATCGGTGGTGCATTTTTTTGCACCACCGATTTTTGCTTCTTTTTTGATGCTTACACATCAATTACAGTAATTCATCAATCGCTACTTACTTCCTATAAGCAAACACAGGAAGGCCGTCTTTTTTAGGTATAGCAACTTCGCCTTTTATAAGTTCTTTACAATATTCTATAAATTTTTCACTCATATCATGGCCGTTTTCAGCAATATACTCTTGCGGCACACTTTTTTCTTTATTGCATATTTCATTTACATCTTTTGTAACAAAATCAACCTCATATACATTTTGCGCTTTGCGCTCAAAGCAAATCATTTTGCCGCTTTCACCGCTTAGTGCCACTTTCACGCCATACTCGCCTGCTTTTTTCGCTTCCTTTGCATCTGTTAAAGACATATACCCGGCTGAGCAGCGCTGGCTAACATTCAGCTCTACGCTGCGCACTTTAACGCCCAATTTTTCTTTCACTAAATTCTCTAAATATTTAGCCGAGCCTGTTAGCATTTTATGCCCAAATGTATCTTCACCTACATCGCTTGCATATTCACAAATAAATTTGCCGTCCTTATCGTGAATACCCTCAGATATGCAAACAATTACAATTTTATTTTTGCTGAAAGCAGCGTCAATATCTTCAATAAAGCTCTTTGTATCAAACGCTTTTTCGGGCAAATATATAAAAAGCGGGTTATCGCCCTCAAATTTGCGCGCAAGCACACTTGCGCCTGTAAGCCAGCCTGTATGCCTGCCCATAATCTCCACTATTGTAACCGATTTTTTATTGCTGTACACTGAGGCATCAATGCAAATTTCGCGCAGAGTAGTAGCCACAAATTTTGCCGCGCTGCCAAAACCCGGTGTGTGGTCTGTTCCAACAAGGTCGTTATCTATTGTTTTCGGAACGCCAATAAATTTAATATCACTTTTTATATTTTGTGCATATTTTGTAAGCTTGCTAACTGTGTCCATAGAATCGTTGCCACCTATGTAAAAAAAGTAGCCGATATTTAGCTTTTCCAGCTTCTCAAACAGCACACTGTATATTTCATCACTCAAATTTTCAGGTAGCTTATACCGGCACGAGCCCAAGTAAGAGCCCGGTGTAGTGTTAATAAGCTCAAATTCGTCAGTGCCTATAAGCTCATTTAAATTCATAATATTATCTTTTAATAAACCCTCAACGCCATTTACCATGCCATATAATGTGCCTATTTTATCTTTGCTTTCAAACGCTTTAACCATAACGCCATATAAACTACAGTTAATTACCGCAGTTGGCCCGCCCGATTGCCCCACAATTGCATTTTTCATAAGCCTCTCTCCTTCATCACTTACATTTATATAATAGCAGATATGCCAAGTTTACCTATTTGTCTTTAATATAGGCTATGCCGCTACAAGTGCTATAGAAATTAATAGGTTTTCTCGTCATTCAGCTTTCCTCTTTTCATTTACTTTATAAATGCTAAAACAAATAAGACAACTTAAAAATCCCAATAAACATTATTGCATACTTAAGCATAAAACCTTTTTATATCGACGTTTTTTATAATTTAGTGTAGTAATAATTATACACAAAAAATTTAATGGTGTCAAAACTTATAACTTTCACTTTAATTGCATCATACCCAAATATAAAAAGCGGTGATATGCAAATACCACCGCTTACAAATTACATAATTTATTTTTTAGAATTTAAAGCGGCCAAGCAGCTCTTTAAGTTTATGCGCTTGATCTGTTAGCTCTTGGCTTGTTGCGGCACTTTCTTCTGCCGTTGCCGTGTTAGATTGCACAACAGAGGAAATTTGCTCTACCCCGTGGTTAATTTGTTCTGTAGAACTTGCCTGCTCTTCAACTGCTGTTGCAATTCGGTTCACAAGCTCGCTAAGTTCTTCGGCGTTTGTGCCTACAACGCCAATGGAGCTTGACGTTTCACTTGCAATTTGGTTACCATTTTTTACAACCGCTATAGTTTCCTCAATTAGAACAGTTGTATTTTGAGCAGACTCGGCAGATTTAGCCGCAAGGTTTCGAACTTCGTCTGCTACAACCGCAAAGCCTTTGCCCGCAACGCCTGCGCGCGCTGCTTCAACAGCGGCATTAAGCGCCAAAATATTTGTTTGGAACGCAATGTCGTCTATAACTTTTACAATATTGCTAATTTCCGTTGCTTTATCGTTAATTTCATTCATAGCTACAAGCATTTGGTTCATTTGCTCATTACTTTGCACAAGGGCTTGTTGCGATTTTTCATTTGAAGCTTTAGCTTGTTGTGTATCTTTTGCTGTTTGCGATATTTTCTGCGTGATAAGATCAATTGTAGCAGCAAGCCCTTCAATAGACGCCGATTGCTCGGTTGCGCCCTGTGCAACAGCTTGTGCGCCCGCTGCAACTTGGTCGCTACCCATATTAACTTGCATTGTCGCACTGTTAATTTGTTCTAATGTTGTGCTTAAGCTTTCGGAAATTTTTATCATTGATGTGTGCAGCGAGCTGTAATCGCCTATATATGCCTCGCTGTTTTTTGTATCTATGTTAAATGTTCCTTCTGCCATTTGCGATAAAGAATGGTCTAAGTCGAATATAATTTCAGATAAGCTTGTTATAATAGCTTGCGTAGATTGTGCAAGCTGTTTTGTTTCATCTTTCGTTTTTATTTCAGGCACAGGCGAAGTTAAATCTCCCAAGGCAAGGGCATTAAGCCTATCCACACATTTTACTATTGGGTTACCTATAGACGCACTTGTGAAAACCGCTAAAACAGCGCCAAGAGCAATCATGATAACGCCAATAATTGCACTTATAATGATAGAGTCGAATGCAGCAGCCAGTAGCTCGGTTTGTGTAGAAGTTACCGCAATACTCCAGCCATTTGTGTTTGGAATTGGCGCATAAGCTTGGTATTCGGTTACACCGTTAAATACGTAAGAGGCAAAACCTGTATCACCATTAATCATTTTTTGTTCAATGGCCGCAAGTTCTGCAGCAGAGGAATCGCTTTGCGCTTGCTCAATACTGTTAGATTGCTCAAGAACTAATTCATAATCATTATAAGCTATAGTAGTACCGGTGTTATCCAGTATATATGCGCTGCCTGTTTCGCCAATGCCAACGCTTTCCACTAAATTCTGCAATACAACTGTGTCGCAATAAAAATACAAAACTCCAACAAATCGCTCACCATTCATGATAGGCGCCGATACCGCTATATAAGCATCTGTTTTGTCTTCTGATATATACGGCTCTGAAAAAACTGTTTTACCCTCTTTTGCACCTATATAAAATACACTTTGAGAAAAATCTTCACCGGTGAGCAAATCTCTACCGTTTTCATCAAGCATACTACCGCTTCTCATATAATATTGCGCTGTTTTTTCGTTGATGTAATCCAATTTTTCATCATCGTCATAATCTGAGGAGTAAAGAACTTCATGTGTTGCCATCTCACCTACAGCTACAGTATAGTTGCCTATTGTGCTGCTTGCTGTTTGGGCTGCAATAACAGCGGTTTCTTCTAATGTTGCTTTTGTTGTTTCAATAGAAGCGTTCAGTGTTGTAACAACAGACACAGCACTTAAAATAATTGCGTTAACCACAATTGCTCCCACAATAACAAATATTATTTTATTTCTGATTTTTTTCATAAAAATCTCCATCCTGTGCTCAGCACAAATAGTATTATAAACTTCTATATAGTATTATAAACTTCCATACAAAACGAAAGTTTTTATATGCGCAATTTTTAACACAACGCTTTAAACTAAGTAATGCTTAAGCTTTTAATGCCTATTCTTAATTACTATACAATTTAAGAATATCATATTTTTTTGCTATTTTCAACATAAACTTAAGCATTTTTTTGTTGAAAATAATTATTACAATATTTGACAATAAAAAAACAAACAACAAAGACTATTATTTTACGATTTTACAATACATTCATTAAATAGTCCTGCGCATCGTTTAATTAATTTTACATTTTCCGACATTATCTATACACTAAAGTTACATATACAGCTTATATAATGAATAAGCACCCATTTCCAGCCTCTTTTTGCACTTTATAAAACATTTCAAAACACTGAACTTGTTTGTTAAACACTACCATTTTTTAGCAAAAAACAGCTATTTTTGCAGCATTTTATGTATTATTCATAAAAAATTATTCAATTGTTATCAATTGTTTTATGTCAAAATTTGCAAATGTTTTAAATTCATTTCTAAATGTAATTGATTTGTAACCTAAATGTTGTATACTGGTTACAGCAACAAAAACAGTGCAGCTTATTTTAAAAAAGCTCACATTAATATTGTTATCATTTTACATTTATATATGGAGGAAATCTTGATGAACGTTATCACAATTTTAAAAAGGTCACTATGCTTTATTTTAATGCTTGCAATAGTGGCAACAAATTTCAGCTACTTAGCTTTAGCTGAAGAACCGGCTACTCCTGCGGTGCAACCTACAGGTGCTACTACTCCACCTGCAGACGGCGGCAGCAGCACACCTGCCCCTACTACCCCTCCTGCAGACGGCGGCAACAGCACACCTGCTCCTACTACCCCTCCTGCAGACAGCGGCAACAGCACACCTGCTCCTACTACTCCTCCTGCAGACAGCGGCAGCAGCACACCTGCTCCTACTACTCCTCCTGCAGACAGCGGCAGCAGCACACCTGCTCCTACTACCCCTCCTGCAGACAGCGGCGACAGCACACCTGCTCCTGCACCTGCTGAATATAATGTAATTTATATGAGTGCACCTTATGGCGATGCAACAGCTGTTGAAATTTTAAACACTAAAACTTTAAACCAAGCTATTGTTATGAGCGAGAGCCCTAACGTAAGTGTTCCTATTGGCTTTAATATGTCGGGCTGGGCTTATGAAAACGGAACAAGTGTTAACTTTGCAGCTTCACAAACAGGCGATGTTACACTTTACCCTGTTTTCACAAAAGCTACTACTACACCCACAACCGCAGCAGCGGGCGAAGTGGGCGGCCTAACAGCAGGCAATTTCAATATAAACCCACTTTCTGAGACCCCTGCTTATGAATATGAATTAGATGTAACTTTCACTAATATTGGCGGCGAATCAAAATCAAAGTACACAGTTTCATTTGATACAGGCGATACAGTTATATACCCTGCAGCAGGCGCAACCAGCCTTGTTAACACCGAAAACACAAGCTATGTTTTTGCCGGTTGGAAAGTAGAAGGTTCTTACAATTTAAGCAATGCTGAATCTTTTAATATAGCAGATTTTTACAATATCGGTGAAGATGGCAAAAAATCAGTAACACTAACAGCTGTATATAATAAACCACTATCAGATAAACTTGTAAACACATATAAAATTAAATATGTTGATGACAAAGGCGATGTAATTTACCCTGCAACTGAATTGGAACTGCCTAAAGAAGGCAGTGTTAGCCAAACAATTGTATTCCCTACAATAAGCGGTTATACGCTAAAAGACCCAGCTGTGCTTTCACACACGATAGCTAACACAGACCCAGTAGATACAATAATAGTAGAATATGTTAAAAACACCGATACTGCTTACTATACAATAAATGTTTTACTTGAAAATAAGGCAGACGGCACTTATTATCAAGATATAACAAAAACTGTAAAAGGCACAGCACAAACCGGCGCACTTATTGATTACAAAGCCCTTTCAGACGTGGCTAAACCCAAAGGTTATAGCTATAATAAAACAGAAACCGCAAACTATATTTTAACAGATACTAACTTTGATTCAGCAGCACACACCTTAAAAGATCCATTAGTAATAACAATAGCGTTCAGCATAAACGAGAGCAATGAAGATGCAGCTATTGAAACTTACTATGCAGTTGAGCACAATTTATTGAATAATAAAGGTGCGGTAACAGCTACACACACAACTTACCATTTAGTATCAGAGGGCGACATTTTAAGCGAGCAAGACGTTTTAGGCAATACTCTTACTTCTTTCGAACTTGTTTCAAATGCAGGCTGGAACTCTAAAAACACTTACTCAGTTGATAGTAGCAACATCAAAGATGGCTATGCAAGCTTTGCAGATGGCGACGCATTAACTGACGAAGATATTAAAAGCGTATTCGTATCGCCTACACAAATTAACTCTATTGCTACAATTAACTATAAATCATCCAGTGATAAATATGTTTACACTGTAAAATATGTTTATGAAGATGAAAACGGCGATTATATAGAAATACCCTCAGCACCTTCAATTACAAGAAGCAACAACGAAAACCAATATGCTACAGAATATTATATTGACATTACAAATTACGAATTCAAGAAAGTTCTTGTTGATGGCACAAAAGTTAATATTTCATCTAACAATTTAGTAATTAACGCAGAAATAAACAAAGAAATTATGTTTGTTTATAGTGAACTACAAAAAACAGCTAAATACACAATAAACATTTCATACACTAATGCAGACGGCAATGAAGTTTCTAAAACAGACACAGGCAGAGCTGTTATCGGCGCAGCATTTGATGCAGCAGATACAGATTTTGTAAAAGAACTTTTAGCAGGCAATTCCGATACTAAAAACAAAGTATTTGGCGGAAGAAGCATTATAAATACTTCAACAGTTAAACTTATCAAAGCTGACGGCTCAACTGAATTTAATTTAGAACTTAGCTCAAAAGCATTTTACTACGACACTTACAGCAAAAACACATTGCTACTTGAAGAGCACTTAACAAACAACAAATTAGGCAGCCACGGTAGCTACTACTCTGCAAACGGCGGTAGTGTTACTTTAGACGCAAGCGGTTCCGACTTCAAATGGGTTGACGAAAACGGCAAAAAAGTTACAGGCAATACAAGAGTTTATAAGGACACTAACCTTTATGCATATATTGAGCACACTGTTAAAGTATTAAAAGCTAACGGAAACGTGCGCAATGAATCAGTTGAACATGGTGAAAACTCAACTTACAATGTGCCTACCACAAGCAAAGATAACTTCTCACACTGGCTATTACAAAAAGGCCCAAGCGGCGCAAGTGTAGACACAACAAGCGATGTTAGAAAACTGCTAAAAAACATTACACAACCAATTACTCTTGAGCAAGTAGATGCCAATGAAACAGATTTCAGCAAAGTATTTAGCGTTACAACAAACTTTACCGCAACAAGATATGATAGATATGCAGTTGAGGAAAGCGACATTAACCTTACAGTTTCAAAACTAAAAAACGGCAACGCATATACAAAATATGAAGTTGAATACAGCACAGACGGCGGCTTAACATGGGACACAACATTCCCAACTATAAGGAATGCTGAAGATTCTAAAGCCGTTCAATACAGAGTAACCCCAACAAACAAAAACTACACAGGCGAGATTATAGGCACTGTACAAGTTGATGTATTGCCAATAAACCTTACAATTAACGTTCCAAGCTTCACAACAACACAAGGCATTGCGCTAAGTGCACAGCAAATTGCAGATGCAAATGCCGCTATTTATACTGAGCTTGATACCCAACTAACAGCACTTGGCATCAAAGACCCAAGCAAATACACAGTTAATTTTGGCACAATTGAGTTTGCCTATGATGCAAGCCTTGCAAACACCGTAGCAACTCACAGCGCAGCTTTAGGTTTGCAAATGGAGAAAAGAGGCTCGGCTTATAACCCAAATGCTGGCGAATCTACCGATGGAACTGTTTATACAATTTCAAAAACCAATTATAACATAACAGTAAACCACGGCGATTTAACAGTTAACGCAGTTTCTACTTCTGATCCTACTCCCGGCACAGATACCACTGCTACTACACCTGCAGCGGCACCTATAGCAGCAGCAGCGGCAGCACCTGTAGCAGCAGACGAAACAATAATTGACCTAACACCAACACCACAAGCAGCACAGCCCGAGGCAGAGCAAGAAGAAGCACAAACCACTGATATTGAAGACACACAGCTTCCAACAACAGCAATGCCCGAAGAGCAAAGCGCAACATACTGGCCGTGGATATTAGTATTAATTGTAGTAGCAGGCGGTGCAACATTTATTGTAACAAAGAAAATGCGCAAAAAAACAGCTGAAGAAAAATAAATTTATTTTATAAACATTTTTTCAAAAAAGTGTTGCAAAACAAAAAACGCAGTGTGAATTATATAATTCACACTGCGTTTTTTATTTCAACTAAATATCCAGTTTGCCTATTATAATTGTGTTAATGTGTTTGTGCAGCTAATTATCGCAACAAGCAAACCCATTATTATGCCGGGTAAATACGGGTTGCGTGTGGCTTTGAATATTTTACGAGATATTACTGCATAAAGTGGTAAGTAAATAACTATTGGGAACAACCAAATACCTATTATGCTGCCGCCGAATGTTGGGTAGAAATAGTTTGGCAAATGCCCTGTAGCATAAAAACAACCATACATTACAATTATCATTAATGCGCTTGGTAACGCATTGAAAAATGCATTTACAGCAGTATTTAGCCAAGATTTTTTACCCATTTCAAAGTAATTATAGCTGTTTGTAACTACTGAATTTAAAACATAGTAAATTAAGAATAGCGGTGCATAGCAAAGGATTATTGGCAATTTATCTACTGTGAAAGCTTTAATTGCTATTACCCAAATACGGAAATCAGCTTTAAAGAAGTAATCTGCCGCAAATACTATGCTGTAAGATAGAGCAACTACTGTTAATCCCAGTGCAATTGTTTTGCATATTTTCTTTGTATCCATTTTTACGCCATTAGCTACGGTATCCATTTTAACGCCTGTAACTTTTGCGCCGATAACAACAAGAATTATACCGAATATTCCACAAAGCGCAGCCCATACACCAATGAAAAACGGTGGCGATTGCGTTACAAACGACGGCATATTTGGAGCGATTTTGCTGTAGCCGAACATATATACAACAAAGCTGAAAATAACAGCAAGTATACTGCTAACAATAAACCATGTTTTCGATTTGCCTGTTAAAGCAGGTTGTGGTTTAACTTCTTCTTTAGATTTAAGCGATGCAAAAACAGCTGTGCCAACAAGCACTTTTGTAACGCTTACTATAAACATGAAAAAGCCAACAAGGCCAAGCGTGTTAAATGCTGTTTTAACTTGCCAAATTTGGTTTGAAGCATCAATTGGGTTTGGTGCACCAAAGGCATTCTCAAAAAACTCTACACTGCTGGTAACAACAGTTGCTGAGAAATGTGCCCAAGGATGAATTTGGTTAGGGTTATAAATTACACGCGTTGCTGTTTCACCATCAATTTGTTCTTCATATATTTTGTATGATTCTCGAGCTTCTAAACCTTCAGGGTTTTGTCCAAAATGTAAAAACGATTGAGCTGTGGCTTGATGGATATAGTCTCTCGGGGCACTTCTACTGCCATCTTCCTGTGCCACACGGTGGAAGAATTCGTCATATTGGCAAGCAACAACACCAATATCTCTTGCGCCGTAAACATCTACAAACTCGCCATTCTCATCTACATAATCTGCGTCGTTTGAAACAAATAATGCCGCTGCAATAAGTTGTTCCTCTTGCTCATTGTCAAGGCCAATTGCAACTCTACTTGCTCGAGCGCCGTTAGAGTGGCCTGTAACGCCTATTTTTGATGCGTCTACGTAAGGTAAATCGGCTATCATTTTTACAGCATCATACATACCATTTGCGCCGTATTCCGGTTGCCACCATGAACCGGCTGGAATATTATCTGAATTGCCATGTCCATACATATCTATTGACAGCACAACATAGCCCCTTCTTGCATATTCAACATAGTTTAAATCTTGCATTTCTCTGTTATTATACCAGCCGTGGCTTGTAATAATAGCAGGTGCAGGGTTTTCAGCACTTGCTGTGTCGGGAACCAACAGTAATGCGCTCATCTGTACTCCGGATTCAGTTTCAAACCTCAAATCTTTAATTGTAACGTCGCCGAAGCTCGTTTGAACTATGCTTGCACCTAATGCACTTATAAAGCATAACAGTAATGCAAGGCACATCCAAAATTTTGGGGATTTTGCTCTTTGTTTCATGGCGTCCTCCTTGTGTAGCGAGTGAAATAATTACATTCACTCTTTATAAAAATATTTATTAAACAGGCATACATCTTGTCTATAAAAAGTATAACCTGATAATACAAATTTGCATACCAATGCAAAATGTTAAAGCAGCCATATAGTATTCCAAAATATATAAAATTTTCATTTCCAAAGCATTATGTAAAACATTCCAGTATAACCAATGTTCGTCGCTTTACAAAAGTATATACACAAAGCTTTTATGTGTCAATTAGCATTAACCGCCTATCTTTTATTCTATTTTTATTCTATTTTTATTCATAACACCGAAAATTTTGACATAAGTAACAAGAAAACACTTAAAATTTTTAAAGTATATACAATTTTGATTTATATTGCTTCAATACCTAAAAAATTTTTTATAACCCTTTGATTTAACTTTTGCATCAAAAATACAAATTAATAGTACAAATTACCAAAAACATTTTTTTGTAAGGCAAACTGTATATTTCTTAATTAAACACAAAATTCTCGACAAATCTAACTATTTTGTAATATTATGTTAAAAATATTTATATATTTAGTTAAAATCACTATTGACAACTATGCGTTATTGATATACAATATCAATAAGAAATAGAATTATTTATTGACACTACATCAATAATTTTTCTTTTATAAACCAAAACATATAATATGTTTACAAGATTAAGGAGATTATTATGAGGAGTATAGCTACATTAGATTTACAATATGCCCACAGATTTTATGGATTTAGAGGCGAGGCACAATACTTACATGGCCACACAGGCATTTTAACAATTGAAGTTGAAGATACCGTTAACGAAGGCGTAAACATGGTTTTCCCATGTAATGAAATTCAAAAAACAGCGTGGGAGCTTTTGAAAAACTTCGACCATGCCTTAATTTTAAGGGAAGATGACCCTCTATTGCCTGCAATATTAAAAGTTTATGAAGAAACAGGCGTAAAAGACGGAACACCACAAAACAAAATGAAAGGAGAAGCTTTTAAAACAGAACTTGCAACAGCATACCCCGATTGCCGCTTGGTAGTTACAAAAGAAACTATGACAGTTGAAGGTTTTATAAAAATTGTTTACGATTTACTTCACACTAAATTGAACATAGCTAAAATTACATTTACAAGTGGCGTTAATGCTGCAAGCGCAGAATACAAAACAGAAAACCATATAGACAGATGCCCGCTTTGCGGCATAGCTCTTGACGAGCACGGCGTTTGCCATAAATGCGGCTATAAAAAATAAACACAAACTTAATTATTAAGCAGTAAAATCCAAAAACCCCTTCTCTAAAATTTGCTTTGGCTGAATTTAGAGAAGGGGTTTTATAGTTTACGCTATTTTTATATTTAAAAAACCTTTGGCCAAATTATATAATCTCAGGCCTGCTATAAACATGGGTAGTATGCTAATATATAATAATGTTTAATTTAAAAAAGCATACCGGTATACCATCGCAAAACATTTCATGGTATTCGTTGCACACCTTTAAAAAAAATGATATACTAAACCGTAAGCTTTTTAAGCAATTTTGATTTCATCAGAGGTTATAATGTTATTTAACTCATGGCAATATATAGTGTTTTTACCCTTAGTTTTAATATTATATTATGTGCTACCGCATAAATGCAGGTGGTTACTTCTTTTAGCTTCCAGTTACTATTTTTATATGAGCTGGAATGCAAATTTAATTGTTTTAATTTTAACCACTACCGTAACGGCCTATATTTCAGCCTTGCAAATAGCCAAAACAACTAAGGCGCATATTAAAAAGCGCTGGCTTATTTTTACTTGTATAGTAAGCTTAGGCATGCTGTTTTTCTTTAAATATTTCAACTTTTTCTCGCAAAGTGTTATAGGCTTTTTAAATTTAATATCTTTACCGGTAAGTGATTTTACTATAAATGTTATGCTACCTGTTGGCATTAGTTTTTACACGTTCCAAACTCTGTCTTATGTTATAGATGTGTATAACAACAAAATAAAAGCGGAAAAGCATTTAGGCATTTTTGCTTTATATGTTAGTTTTTTCCCTCAACTGGTTGCAGGGCCAATTGAAAGGGCTGAAAACTTACTGCCCCAATTTCACAAAAAGCAAACCGTAACGCCTACCGCTTTAGCTTGGGGCCTTCGCATGATAGTTTACGGCCTTTTAAAAAAAATGTTCATTGCAGACTTTTTTGCAGGCTTTGCCAATATAGTTTTTAACGATGTATACAGCCATTCGCCAATGAGCATTTTCGTAGCTTCAATGTTTTTTGCTATTCAAATTTACTGCGACTTTTCCGGCTATTCAGATATAGCCAGAGGCAGTGCAAAGCTATTAGGCTATGATTTAATGTTAAACTTTAACACGCCTTATTTATCGAAATCAATAAGAGAATTTTGGGCAAGATGGCATATATCTTTATCGAGCTTTTTAAAAGATTATGTTTACATACCTTTAGGCGGCAATAAAAAAGGCGCTACAGCAAAAGCGCTAAATTTACTAATAACTTTTTTAATAAGCGGCTTATGGCATGGCGCGGCATGGACATTTGTTTTATGGGGGCTTTACCATGCAATTGCACAGATAATAGAAGATAAAAGTGAAAATTTGCGAAGTAAAATTAGAAACACATTAAAAATAAAGAAAGAAAATAAAATTTACAATGCCTTTAGAGTAGCATTTATATTTTTAGTAGTTTGTGCTAGTTGGGTTTTATTTAGAGCAAATACTATTGCCGATGCTATTTTCATGCTAATGCAATTACCTAAAGCAATAGCAAACCCGCTTATAAACTTTGAGCAAACTGTTTTAACTTTAGGCATAGGTGCAAGCGAGTTAGTAAGAATAGCCTTAAGCATATTTATTTTATTTTTCTATGATACTTTGTTATATAAAGGTTATGAGCCTTTTACAGTTTTATCTAAACAAAAAGCTTATATTAGATATACGGTTAGTTATATTATAGCTTTTATAGCTATAATTGCATTTTTAACTGCGCCAAGTGGCGTTGTTGCAGAATTTATATATTTTCAGTTCTAAACAAAAAAAGGAGGAATTAAATGAAGAAATTTTATTTGAAATTAACAATTTTTGCTCTTTGTTTAATTCTGCCTTTTTTTATAGCCTTTTTGTATGTTCAAAGTTTTGCCGCAACTTCAACAGGCTCGCTTATGGGAGTGAGCAGCATGAAGCTTGATTTGGTTAGTGCAATAAACGAAGAGAAAATAGTGCTGGTTGGCGGAAGTAATGTTGTTTATAATTTGACAGCCGAGGATATTTCCAAAGAGTTTGATATGCCTGTTTTTAATATGGGAACAACTGCTTATTTAGGCCTTGATTTTTTTGTTACTCAAATTAAGTCTTACGCAAAACCGGGAGATTTAATAGTACTATCATTAGAAAATTCAGTATATAGCAATATAGTAGATTATCAAACAGTTTGGCAAGCTATAGAAAACCATGAAAATATGTATAAAATCATTCCGTTTTCTTATATGCCACAGCTTATTTTAAATTATTATCACTATGCTCAAGGCAAGCTTTTTATACACGAAGAGTATGCCGAAATTGACACAAAAGAGCATGGTTATATTTCAGCAGGCTTTAACGAGTATGGCGATTATACAATAGAGCACACAGAGAATATCCTTACAGATTTATACAACAAAGGCGACACATATTTTATAAACGAAGAAATCGTTGAGAGCTCTGTTTTAAATGAATTAAACAGTTTAAAACGATGGGCAGATACAAAGGACATAAAAATATATTTAACTTATGCGCCATTTAACGCTTTGGCTGTTGAAAATGAAAACTTGCAAGATATAGAAGATTTTGAAAACTATTTAACCCAAAACTGCAGTATTCCATGGATTGGCTCATACCGAGAAGGAATGATGGATGAAAGCCTTTTTTTCAACTCAAACAACCACTTAAATTCAAATGGTAAAAAAATTAGGACAGAAGATTTTATAAAAGATTTGCATGAGCTAAATATTTTATAACATTTTTTGTTAGCATTAATTTTTCACACCCCTTTATTTTTTATGCACGGTTTACATAAAAAAGCAAAAGCCTATTAAGCTATTTAATAACTAACACAAAGCGGTGATGCAAACATGAGCGACTTATATAAATTAATATATACCATCGTAAAGGCTATACCTTTAGGCAAAGTGTCAACTTATGGCCAAATTGCCTTTTTGACAGGTAACCCGAAACGCAGCAGAGTTGTTGGTTATGCTATGGCAGCTTGTAAAGATTCTTGTATTCCTTGCCACAGGGTAATTCGCTCTACAGGCGAGCTTTCAAAAACTTTTGGCGTAATTGGCCCAAGCTTGCAAAAAGATTTGCTAATAAGTGAAGGTGTAGAAGTTTGTGAAAACAACACCGTAAACTTAAAAAAATTCCTATGGCAAACAAACTCGGCTTTTTCACCTAACAGCGAATAATTTTTACAACATATTAAACAGGCACATTTTATATAAGTTTTCAATTTTTGCATTATACTATAAAGCAACCTTCACTTTATACATACTTAAGAGATAGCAATTAGGGAGCTGTTGACAAACTAAACTTTGTCAACAGCTCCCTTTTAATTACACTTCAGCTATATTTTTACTATAGCACCCAGTTCATGCTCTCGGTTTGCAGCTTTATCATATTCTCGTAATCGGCAGATTTTTTAAGCAGCTCACTATGCGTGCCCTCACCCGATACTCTTCCCTCTTTAAGCAGTACTATTTTATTAGCTCCTGCAATAGTTCTCATTCTGTGGGCAATTACAATAACAGTCTTATCTTTTGTTAGCCTTGAAATAGCCTTTTGCACAGCACTTTCGTTTTGAATATCAAGCGAGGATGTTGCTTCATCAAGCAACACAACAGGTGCATCTTTTAAAAGTGCTCTTGCTATAGATAACCTTTGCCTCTCACCTCCTGATAGCTTAGAGCCGTTCTCACCGATTAACGTGTTGTAGCCCTCGGGCATGCTCATAATAAACTCGTGGCATTGTGCATTTTTTGCAGCTTGCATAACTTCATCATCGCTCGCACCTTTTCTGCCTATGCGAATATTCTCCATAACTGTGTTGTTAAAAAGCGTAACGTCTTGGAACACAATAGATATCTCTTTGAGCAATGTCTCAGGCTCTATGCTGTTCACGTCTTCATTTCCAATGGTGATTTTACCGCTTTGTATATCCCAAAAGCGTGCGGCTAGTTTCATAGCTGTGCTTTTACCGCCACCCGATGGGCCTACAAGCGCAGTTACTTCGCCCTGTTTTGCTGTGAATGTTACGCCATTTAAAACCGTTTCGCTTGTATCGTAAGAAAACCGCACATCCTCAAAGTTAATATCATAGCCTTTTGGCTGCATACTTTCTTTGCCTGTTTGAGTTTTTGTATTTTCAAATTCTTTCATGCGCTCAACACTTTTCAGCGAGATAAAAATTCCCGCAAGATTTATAAGTGCGCCTGCTAATGGGTCGTAAATTCGGGACGCTATCATCAAAAACACAAGAAATGTTAAAAGCGAAATCTCGCCTGTTGCAAGCAATGTTACCCCTACAATCATTGTGGTGGCAATGCCAACTTTTAAAATCATTTGCGATAAGTTCACAAATGTTCCTGTAGCAAATTCGGCTTTAATGCTAGCTTTTTCATGGTTTTCAAAATGTGTACCCATAATACTTAAATGTGCGTTTTCTCTATTGTTTGCTTTAATGTCTTTCACATTTTCAAGGCACTCTTGAATTTTATCAAGATATGTAAGCTGAATAGCCTTAGTTTTTAAAAGAAAATAATCTTGAATTTTTTTGCTGGCAATGCACAATAAAAACGAAACAGGTATTACCCAAGTTAAGGAAATTGCTAGTCGCCAATCAAAAACAAACATACCAATTCCCATAACGATGGTAGAAATAATCGAGCCTATAAAACCCGGTATAAAATGTGAAAACGCGTTTTCCATCATGGTTACATCGCCCATTATAGTTGAGGTTAAATCAGATAAATCTCTTTTACCAAAGAACGAAAGCGGTAGCCTGCGCAGCGTTTCCGCAAGCGAAATTCGCATATTTGCACTTTCTTCATAAGCTGAAATATAACAAAAGTTATACTGGAAATAATAAAAAATTGCAAGCAAAAACAAAATGAAAACTGCATAAGCTATATAAACTAAAACTGTATATACAGGTGCACTTCCCTCTAAAATAGGCATTAAAGTGTTTTGTATAAAATAATAAGATATACCGCTTACCGCCATAATAACAATATTTATTAACACCGTAATAATACTTGCCTTTAACAGCTCGCTTGCACCAAGCTTTGTAAGTGCAAAAGTTTTTTGTAAATATTTTCCCATTATGCAGTAACCTCCTTAGAGCTTTGGCTCTTCCAAATAAATGCGCTTTGGTATTCCGCCCACATTTCACTATATAATCCGTTTTTCGCCACAAGTTCTTCATGTGTGCCTTGCTCCGACACTTTCCCGTCTGCTATTACATAAATTAAATCGGCATTTTTAATTGTTGAAAGCCTATGCGCTATCATCAAAACAGTTTTACCTTTTGTTAGTTCACTAAATGCAAGCTGTATTTGGTGTTCATTTTCAGGGTCTGCGAAGGCTGTTGCCTCATCCAGTAAAATTATTGGCACATCGCGAAGTATTGCCCTTGCAAGCGCAATGCGCTGTGCTTCACCACCCGATAAATACACGCCTTTTGTTCCGTATATAGTATGAATTCCATTCGGAAGTTTTTCAATAATATCCTCGCAGCGTGCAGCTTTCAGCGCTTTTTCTACTTCCTCTATAGTAGCATTAGGCTTGCCTTCACGAATATTTTCTAAAATGCTCGATTTATATAAATTTGTATTTTGGAATACAAAAGAAATATTTTTCATAAGCTCGGTATTTTCAATGTCATGCACATCAACGCCGCCTATTTTTACAGTGCCGCTGTCTACATCCCAAAATCTTGGTATAAGTGTTGCGAGCGTAGTTTTACCACCGCCCGATGGCCCAACAAAAGCTACCGTTTGCCCTTGCTTTATGCTTATGCTTACATTATCAACAGCCTTTTTATCGGTATTCGGGTATGTAAACGAGATGTTTTCCATCACTATATCAGCATTTTTTGGAGATTTTGCCTCTAACGGTTTCACAAGCGGCTTTTCATTTAGTAAATTATCTATACGATCTATTGCATCACTTGCAAGCATAGAATGTTGCATTACCCACATTATTTTCATTAACATAAGTGAAGCTATAGGCGTAAAAATTAGGTAGAAGAAAAAGCTTAAAAAGAAGCTTATCATATCGCTTTGGCCGCTTATTATAAAAATAGAGCTCAACACCAAAAATATCGGTGTGCTTGCAAGGAACACCTGAAACATTGTCATGGGCATTCTCATGCGGTATGAGTACTGCGAAACATATTTTTTATAAGTGTTTATAACATTATAAAAGCGCTCGAAAGAAAATACAGATTGATTAAATGTTTTTACCACCGGTATACCACGCACATATTCCGTTGCCTCATTATTCATATTTTCAAGCGCAGATTGATACTGTTTTAGCCTCTCGGGCTGGTCTTTACCCATGCCCGACATCATTGAAATTGCCGCTAAAACAAGAGGTATAAGGCTTATAAGCCCAAGCCGCCAATCAAACACAAACAGCACTAAGAGCACAACAATAGGCGTTGTGTATGCCCCAACTAAATCGGGCAATTGATGGGCAAGGTATGTTTCTGTTGCCCCTGCGCTATCGTTAATTATTCTGCGCAGTTTACCGCTACCCATATCAGAAAAAAAGCCAAGTGGCAATGTCATAATATGTTTAAGCGCGGCTTTTCGCATATTTTTTGCAATTCTATATGCCGCAATATGGGTAGCCATAAGTGCAATTAAATATATAAACATTGCGCCAATGGCACAGCCTACCGCAAGCCACGCATTTGCAATGATAGTATCTGTGAGGGTTACATTCGGGTACACCCGAATAATTTCGCTTACACCTCTATAAATAAAAATGATGGGCAATAATGTAACAACAGCACTTACACCTGATAAAATCATACCCAAATTAGTGAGGTGCTTATAGCCCCCCGCAAAGGCATATAGCCTTTTTAACAGTGGTTTTTGTTTTTGCTTTTCCATAAAACTCTCCTTATTTTTCTTATAATATAGTTAGTAATCGCTAACTTCAATTTGAAAAAATATAGGGTTTTACCCCTATACTTTCATTTAACTTAAAATGTTTACAAAGCTAAAAAGCCTTAAAAACAATTCATATTAAATTAGCGCCTTATAAAATAAAGGCTATAATTTAACCGCCAAGTATTTCTTTTGTTCCTGCATAGTAAAATTTCTGAATTTTACCAATATATTCAAAAGCCTCTTCTTTGCTTAAATCATGGTGAATAGCTTCAAGCATATTATTAAGCCCTGAGGTTGAGATAACATGTACAAAAAATTTGTTTATTTTTGTTGGCTTAAAATTATCGCTCTCCATAAACTCAATTGAAGATTTTTCTTCAATCTCAATAAGCTCATCTACAAACTTTTCATATTTTGTGCCGCCCGAACAGCAAAACAAAAGTTTAGCCAAATTGAAATCAGCATAAAGGTACTCTAATATTACATTTGTGCCTTTGCCCATATTTTCGGTGATGCCGGCACTCTCAAAATCATATTGCCCTTCTACTTCTTCGTGCTCCTTTATGTAAAGCGCAAGTAAATTATTTGCAAATTCACCAACTATCGCTTCAAATAAGCCGTTTTTACCATCAAAATGGTTGTAAACAGCACCTGTTGTAGCTTTAGCATTTGTTGCAATTTTTCGTAAACTTGTGTTTAAAAAGCCTTTTTTAAGAAATTCTTCCTTAGCGCAAGCTATTATGCGCTCTTTTGTAAGCTCTGAGGAATAGCTCATATACTTCACCTCACATAACGCTCTTATTTTTCATAACAATGTTATCACTTTACATGAAGTTTGTCAAGCAATACTTTAATATTTATTTTTAATTTTTTTATTGACAAATTTACAATTCTATTGTATATTTTAATAAGTTAGTTTATACTAACCGATATAACTATACTTGCCGCTTTAATGCGGGTTATTTTAAATTCACCAGTTAGCTTTCGCTAACTTATTTGTAAGGAGCTATTTTATGAGTGTTGTAATAGTTGGTGGAAATGAGTGCATGGAAAGAAGATACATTGACACTTGCAAGGAATACGGTTGTAAAGCGAAAGTTTTCACAAAAATGAAAGGCGATGTACGCAGTAAATTTGGTTCACCCGATATGATAATACTTTTCACTAACACAGTTTCGCACAAGCTGGTAGCTTGCGCAAACTGCGAAGCAAAACGCTGCAAAGCAAGGGTAGAGCGCTGCCATTCAAGTTCTCTAACTGCACTAAAAAACATATTAGAGGCCATGTAATATGTTAAGTGAAAAATCGCTTATTGAACATTGTTCTTTAACATTATCCTCTTTAAAAACAGCAAGTTTATTTACTATAAAGTTCAAAAGCAAAAGTGCTTTAGAGAATGATGTTAAACTTTGGAACGAAAAATTTTCGAAGGCCGGTATTAAATTACACTTGTTAAAAGTGAGCGAGCATACCGCACTTGTTTATATGTACAGGCGCGATATGCTTAAAGGCGATATGAATAGCCCAAAAGCTCGCGCTATACTTTCGCAATACGGCTATGATAATTTATGTGTAAATTCAGCCATACAGCTATTATCGCAAAGGCTTTCTACATATGAAGAGTTCCCCCATGAAATCGGGTTGTTTTTAGGTTATCCGCCCGAAGATGTTGAAGGGTTTATATGTAACAAAGGAAAAAACTGCAACCTTTGCAGATATTGGAAAGTTTATGGTAACAAAGACAAAGCATTATTAAAATTTGCCAAATATGATAAATGCAAAAACATATATAAAAAGTTGTGGCAAGACGGACGAGATATTTTAAGCCTTACTGTTAAAAAACAAGCAGTAGCTTAAATATTCAATAAATATAATATTAAAGGAGATTTTTATTATGAGCAAGGTAGCAGTAGTTTATTGGAGCGGCACCGGAAATACACAAGCTATGGCAAATTTCATAGCTGAGGGTGCAAAAGCTAAAGGAGCAGAAGTTGATGTAATGACTTGCGATAAATTCACCAGTGATATGGTTGCAAATTACAATGCAATTGCTTTTGGTTGCCCTTCTATGGGAGCTGAAGTTTTGGAAGAAGCTGAATTTCAACCAATGTGGGATAGTGTAAAGGATAGCCTTAACGGCGTAAAAGTGTTGCTTTTCGGCTCTTATGGTTGGGGCGATGGCGAGTGGATGAGAAACTGGGAAGAAGAAACTTCTGCTTTAGCTTTAGAAACATATATGTGCAATGAAACACCGGATGCAGATGCACAGGCCGCTTGCATAGCTTGCGGAGAAAACTTAGCTTAAAATTTTATAATAAATAAAACCCCAAGAATTATATTCTTGGGGTTTTATTTATTATGCTTATATATGCACCATGGCACTAATCTTGAACACAATAGTAAAACACAGAGCATATTTTAAGCTACACTTAAATTTAGTTTCATTACGATGCATTTAAAACAGCATTTAAAACAAATTCTAAATTAAGCAGTAGTAAATGCTTTCATGCATTTTTTAATAACTGCACGCAAGGGTTTAAGCAAAATTAAACACACAACAAAATTGCCGACGCAGTGCAATAAATCGAACGGTATGCCTGCCAGCCACCAAGTAATTGCGCCGTAAATGCCTGCTGTTACAACATATGAAAGCGCATAAAGCGCCCCGTAAAACAAGCCAAAAAAACCGCTTATAACAGACCAAAACCATACGCTATCTATTTTGTGGAACATGCGCACAATTAAAAACAGTAAAGGCCAAATATAAATTTGCGCAAACCACCAAATGCCAAATCCATTCATAAGCCCATATAACATCATATAGCCGGAAATAGCCGGAAGTGCAAGTTTTGGCATTTCGAGCGAATAAATTATTACAAAAAGGCTTACAAGTTCAATATTAGGCACTGCGTCTAGGGCATATTTACTTACAACAAGTATAGTAGCCATTAACGCTGCAATAACAATTTGACGTGTGGTTTTCATTCTTTAGTACCCTTCAACAAGTGTTATTTCAAATTTATCTCCGTCTGCTATAGGTGTTGTATCAAAGCCCGTTGTTGTAGATTCGCCGCCTTTTGAAAGCATCCACCACTGCTCTTTGCTATCGTCTGCAATTGTTCCGTTTACTGTTTTTACATATAGGCCGAACTCGCTCATTTCGCCCTCAATAAGCCCCTCGTTTTGCAGAACTTCACCTAAAAATTCAACATCTGTGTTATAAGTGAATGTTTGCACACTGTCATCTGTTAAAATCACATCCACCGTTATAGCTTTTGCCCCTTCAGTTGTTTGCGGCATACCGAATAAAAAATATGTTCCGCTTGCTAATGCAACGGCAACTATAAGCGCCACAATAGCAGTAATTACTTTTTTGTTCATTTCTTTCTCTCCTTAAATTTATATTAGCCTATCATTTTATAAAGGTAAAGCTCATAAAACAATAAATTGCAAACAATAAAAAACGCCTTTCCAAAATAGAAAGACGTTAAATACTTGTATAATTCTAAGCGCAAAAACACTTGAAATTAAATAACCGCCTCCATTCATCGTGGAAGAAACAGGCAACACCCGTTAGGTTTTAACAAATATGGTATTCCGGCTTAGCGTTTTTTTGCTTCACGGTGGCGGGACCGCACATGATTTTAACATGTTTCCCCACAATTTGCTATCATATTAAATTTTATTTTTACTATAATTATATAATATAACAAAATACATAAATAAGCAATGTTTTTTTGTTATATTCTTAAGTGTAAGCAACATTCCTTTATTTAAAAGAGTTGCTTATGAAGCATAAATTGAAATTGCTTTCATTTCAAAGCTCGCTTCAATGCTAATGCTCAATATCTTTAATTTTAAGCACAAAAGGTATGCCTCTCATTAGGCATACCTCAGCGGTGCAATAGGTGCACTAGCACTTTATTGGCAGTAAATTTCAATTAAGCTAATTTCGCCTAATTTATCAAATACACTTTTACTGTTTTGCATACTTAAAACATAACTATCTTGCTTTATTATATCGTTATTTTTATGTAGCGCAATGCCTTTTTGATTGGTTTTTATATACCTGCATTTCACACCATAGCATGTAAAATTAATTTCGCTGTTTTCATCAAACTCACAAGGCCTTAAAAACGCACTTTCAAATGTAATTTGCCCATTATTCACCATAACACCAAGCTCGCCGCGGCGCATTATTACACTCTCTTTTACCTGCCCTGTCATACCGGGCTGTTCGCTTTTTTTATTAAAAGATGTATGTGAATATGGCTCAATTGGTATGGCTTTGCACTCTTTTGGGCTTTTGCGATAGATAAAGCCCTCTAACAGTTCATTGTATGCACTATAAATTTTTGTTATATCCTCACCTTTTGTATGGCTATTTTGTGCGCTTTCAAGCACGCCCAATGCGAACTTTGCATTTTGATGCCAATACACGCAGCCTATGCCCTCGAATTTATACATAACATCACTTCTGCCGTTAAACTTTTTATGTGCAAAAACTCTTTCAAATTCACTGCAAATTACTTTAATTTCTTCCTCGGTTATATTGTTCTCACTGCACTTTTTGCGCAAAACTTCCTCGCTGATGATATCCGCATTAAAATGCAATTTGCCGTTTTTATCTTTGCTTATAATATTATCAATGGGTTTCAATTTTTGCGAAACGCTGTTTTTGTCGTAAAATTTCACCGTCTTTTTCACGGGGTAAAGTGTGTGGTATTTCTCGGTTTCATCAAACAAGCTCTGCTTCATTGAACTTATTAAATCGCAAACCTCATTTGCACTTAAGTAACCACTTCCAATTACGGCAGATTGCCCCTCTAACATATGTTTCATAGGCGTGTATGTAAAATCTTCATTCAAAAGATTATACCCTACATAAACATCGCTTTTATTTTTACTTATTGTGTAATTTACAACGTTTAAAGCGCTATCTATAAATTTTAAAATGTCTTCATTGCTTGTAGATGTCTTGTTGCTAAACCCGTTTTTATACACTTTTTTTCTGTAATTTGAAAACGAAGCTCCAACTTCATCAAGCACTGCTTTTTCATTGCCACTATAATTGTTTTTATACTGCTCTAATACTGCGGTAATTTCTTGTAACCATGTGGCAACTTCTTTTGAAAAAACATAGGTTTCTTTTGCCAAAACAAAAACTTCTTTGATAAAATCCAAATAAGCTTTTAAATGGTAAACAGTTATCATAGAAAGGCCTATTCCTACAATTGCGTTGTTTGCATCGTTCCACTCCGGGCGCTGCGCATTCATCCAAATGCCGCCGCCGGGTAGCAAATTGCTTAATTTGCTAAGCAACGGCACAAGCAATTTTTCAGCTAAATTTACGGTGTAAATTTCACCGTTTTTCATTAAAAGCTTTGCATCGGTTCCAAATTCTTTGCATTGCTCTTCAATTTTTTCATCAAGCTCAAAATCAAATATTATTGTGTTTTTGCTATCTTTTAAAATTTCTTCGTAATCTTTTATAATGTAGGGAACATTTGCGTATGTGAAAATTTCGTCACCAAGCATTTCACTTAGGGTTTTAGGGTAGTGGTTTGAAAGCCCTTGTAGCAATCTTAAAAGGTAAATTATTTGATGGTCGCCCCAATAACCAAGGCCCCCAAAAGGATTTTCCGGCTCGGGTTTTTCCCATTCTATGCCCTCGTTATTTATTCTATATGGGTTATAGCCATCTACTGTGCTTGCGTTGACAAATTTCGCCACCATATTATCATAGTAAAGCGGAAAGGATAAACCCAAGGCTTCCCAATTTTGGAAAATATCGCGCCAGTTACCCTCGTAGTTAACTGCTTTTTCGCCGTTTTCGTCTTTTATTGCAATGTTAAATTTATTCCACGGGCGCGATGGGTCACCGTGCCTGCGTGAAAACGACAACGGCATAAATTCAAGCGCCATGCGGTGCATTAATTTATCTTTTTGCACCACTTGCTTTAATTCGCTTATGTTTTTACACTTTTCAATTTCCTTCAAAACTTCTGCGTTTTGAAGGGCTTTTTTATTTCGTTTTTCTATAAATTTAATAAATAAATTATAATCAAAGTCGTAGCCTTTTTCAAAAGTGCCACCACGCATAACATTGTAAAGCGTGCTTAAATAATGTGTGGCACACGCTATTTCATCGCCTGTTTTTTGCACACCGTCTGCATCTTCAACTATTTTTATTATATCGTTTGTGCCTTTTTCTATGTCGGCATATAATGTTTCAAAATCATCTGCGTTTGCAAAATTTTCTATATCAGCAAGCTTAACATGATCATAGCCGCTATCCATTATAAACGAATGCTCAAGCTTTTCACTGCCTTTCAGCTCTTTTTCAAGCACTGCAAAATACCCACACTTTTTGCCATAGCTATCGGGTGTTATATCAAGGCTTTCACCATTTAGAAATTTGGAAATAACATCGCTATTCAGATAAATTTTTGCATTTTTAACCGTGCTGTAAGCAATGTTTGCACAAAGCATTTCAAGTGGGTTTGGCGTGTCATTAATTGTAGTTGTAAGCGAGTAAATAGCAAGCTTTTCACCTTGCAATTCTGCCGCTTTGTATGCATCCACAAGTGTTGAAGAATTTGCCTGTAAATTTAAATTTACACCATACGGCAAAATATCATTTAAGCCGTCAAGCATTTGCACGTTTATTTTTTTTTCGCTCAAATTTTTTAAAGTAGATGTTTTTACAAACCCGTATTTCTCGCTTGAGCAATATTCATAAGAATAACTAAGATTTAAATCGCTATTAATCTCTTCTAAAATTACGCTGTTAGCATAACAAGATTTATAGATATTCCTTGTAATATTATATTTTTGTGTACCACACTTTTCAAATGGCTGCCACAATTTGCCGTTTGCTTTTACTATAGTTTTACTGCCTGTTTCGCTATCTGCAAACAGTTTATCGTCTGTTGTATATGCAAATAAATTGCCCTCACTGTTTTTGCGCCCTGCAGTTAAACCACCACACCCACACGATGATAGAAAAATCCATATATCATTTGAAGATGCCACTTGAATAAAAAACGGCGGTAGTTTTTCACTATTGCTTATTTTATAATAAGGTGTTTTATTTAATTTAACAAAACTTCCTGTTATGTCCACTTTAATCTCCATTCTGTGCACAGCACAAATAGTTTTTATAAATCTCCGTACAGAATGGAGATTAATTGGCATGTGCCGTCTTTTGACGGCACGCCTTTTTATAATAATTAGTGCGTTTTCACGCTAATCGTCCTTTAATATTGTTTTATTCGCTTTATATCAATTGAGTTTATAACCATTCCGCTCTCACCGAAATATAGTTCAACATAGGTGTTTATTGTTGCAAACATGTCAAATTCACACGTAAATACGCCCTTTTTTGTGCCTTTAAGCGTAATTGTTTTCACAATGCTACCATTCACTTTTACAGTTAAAGGTAGCTGCGCCAGCTCAGGCGCATTTGCAAACAAGTCAAATGTTATCTCATAAACTCCTTTACTGCTTAAGTTTAGCACTATATTATTAGAAACACATTTTGTTGTGTCTATTTTACCGGCGTCAATGCTTAAGCACTCATCAATTTTATATATTCCTACATCGTTTATTTTTGCTTTTGAGTTTTTAGGAGTATTTAAAAGCTCAACATTTAAAGGCGGCTTTGAACAATTGTATTTCAGCAATGTACCTATTATATTTCTTGCATTTCTCACAAGTGAATTTCTTGTTAAATTACCATTTGCAAGCTCTGTTTCGCTGTTGTCCCCGTTTGAATTCTCTTCGCTGCTTGCACAAACCATAAACACATCGTTTTGCGATATTATCATGTCGGCAGTGTAAGTTTCACTCGATGCGCCGTTTTCTTTATTCATGGTAGCCCACCAGTCTGTCATAACAACGCCGTCAAAGCCCCAATCATTGCGTAAAATTATTGTGTTTAAGTCAAAATTAGATGCGGCCTGTGTTCCGTTTATCGGGTTATATGCCGTCATTAAACTAAACGCTTTGCCAAAGCGCACAGCCATTTCAAAGCCTTTTAAATAAATTTCTCTAAGTGCCCTTGCGCTAACAACGGCATCTACTGTTTTTCTTGCTTTTTCTTGGTTGTTAGCGGCAAAGTGCTTAATTGTGCCTGTAACATTGTATTTATTCATTGTTACAATTTGCGCTGTTGCCATTATTCCGGTCAAAAACGGGTCTTCTGAATAATACTCAAAATTTCTGCCGCACAGTGGGTTTCTGTGAATATTCATTCCGGGGCCTAGCAATGTGTCTGCTTTATGATAAAGCATTTCTATCGAAAGATAATCGAAAAGTTCTTCTACAACTTTAACGTTAAATGTAGAGGCAATTGCCGTGGCATTAGGAAGGCTAAACGCCATTGTTCCACAGTCCATTCTAAGCCCCGATGGGCCGTCAGAGCAGCAAGCAATGGGCATTTTGCGCTCTTGTTTTAGCGCAGTAGTAACACCGCCATAACAGCCTGCTGTACCCGGTGTAACTTTTGGCGAGCACATTCCCTCGCCTCTCGACATTTGAATAAGCTCTATGTCGGAAAGGTCGTTTACAAACTGTTCTACCGTTATTTTGCCGTTTTTCACATCTTCAAACGTGTAGTTGTTATTTGTTTTTTGCTGCGCTATCGGTGTGCATGTTTTTATGCGCTCGTTTATATCGTAAGACCTTAATACGGCGCTGTTATAGCTTAGTTTATATTCGCCGTTTTCACACGTTGCCGCCATTTTTTCAAAAGGTTTTATAGGCATAAGCGCAGGCGTGCACTTTTCTATTATTTCGTCATCTTGCAGTGTAAACTGAGCGACATGTGCGGCACTTCGCACATCAAAGCCAACATAAAATTTGTACTCGCCTTTTTCCATAACAAATGCAGATATTTCATCATCAAAAGACGCCATATCTTTTTTGCTTATTTCAACGCTTATGTTTTGCACTTCGTTTGGTTTAAGTAAACCTGTTTTACTAAACCCGCAAAGCACTTTTTTTGCCTTGCCTAATTTTAAAATTGGCGCTTGCACATATATTTGCACCGCTTTTTTGCCGGCAATATCACCAGTGTTTTTAACATTAAAGTTAAAGCTGTAATTGCCGTTTTCAATATTAAAATGTGTGTTTTCAATTACAAAACTTGTGTAAGAAAGGCCAAACCCGAAAGGATATAGCACTTTATCCTCTGCAAAAGTTTCAAAATAGCGGTAGCCCACAAAAATATCTTCTGCATATATGTTTTCTTTTTCATCGCCAAAATTTTTGCTTGAGGGGTAATCTTCAAGATTTTTTGCCACAGTATCGGGCAAAGAGCCACTTGCATTTACATCGCCACACAAAACATCGGCATAGCCGTTACCGCTTTCAATACCGCCGTGCCATGCAATTAGCACAGCACTTGGGTTATATTTTTCCACAAAAGACATATCCATAACGCCGCCAACATTTAAAAGCACCACAACTTTTTCAAAAGCATCGCAAACGAGTTTTAGGTTGTTTTCTTCAATATCGCTTAAATAGTAGCTGCCTTTTTCAGGGGCGCAATCTTTATCTTCGCCGGCACTTCTGCCTACAACAAAAACCGCAATATCGCTGGTTTCTTTAGCCTTATTCACAATGTCTTCACTTAAAAAAAGCTCTTTTTGCATAAAAGGCTCTTGTGCCCAGCCTTTGCCTTTGTCAAAAGGGTTTTCCTCTACAAAGTTATCATAAATGCTAAAAAGTTTTTCATCAATTTTGCGCTTTGCTTTTAGCCCACTTGCTATATTTACAAGGTATGGTATATTTACCATTCCTCCCGAGCCTGTACCGCAATAATACGTATCTATTTGCGCCCTGCCAAAAATTGCTATTTTTTCGCTTTGTTTTATCGGCAGTGTGCAATTGTCATTTTTAAGTAGAACTGCCGCCTCTGCAACGGCATTTCTGATAGCCTGCGCATATTGATTATAATCTAATGTGTACATGTAAATAATTAGCGCGTTGCTTGCGCTATCCTCCGATTTTATTGTGGGTTATGGCACCTTATAAATTGGCCGTCATCAACCATTGTCTCTTTTGGCATTTCTTTATGGCAAATATCTTTTGCATAAAGGCATCTGTTTTTAAAAGGGCAACCTGTGCTTTCAGGCGTCCACATAGAAATTTCTGTCTCTTCGCTTGATTTTACAGGAAGCTTAACTTCTTCTATTCGCTCCGGGTCTGGTGCGGCGGCAACAAGCAGCTGTGTATATGGGTGTTTTGGATTAATTATAACTTTGTTAACATCGCCGTGCTCTACAATATGCCCCGCATACAAAACAATTATCCTATCGGCAAAATACCTTGCCGTAGCAATGTCATGCGTTATGTATATGAAAGACTTTCCATGCTCGTTTTTAAGCTTATTCATCAAGTTTAAAACACCAAGACGTATTGAAACATCAAGCATTGATGTGGGCTCGTCTGCAAAAATAACCTCTGCGCCTGCGGCCAAAACCCTTGCTATATATGCCCTTTGTTTTTGCCCACCGCTAAGCTGGTGAGGATATTTTTTGCCTTGCTCTTCCGCTGGCACTAAGCCCACAAGCTCTAGGGCGCTGTCCATCAAATATTTTTCAGATTTCGCATTGCTTTTATGGTAAAGTTTCACCGGCCTCTCTAAGTGGTAATATATGCTGTGTAGTGGATTTAGTGCGCTAAACGGGTCTTGAAAAATCATCTGCGCCTTTTGGCGATAGTTTTTTAGTTTATTGCCTTTTAACGCATGTACATCTTCGTTTTCAAAGCTCATTTTTCCGCTTGAAGGCTTATGAAAGCGCATAGCAATTCTGCAAATTGTAGATTTACCGCAACCGCTCTCGCCAACAACCGCAAGTGATTCACCTTTGTGCAAATCAAAGCTTACGTCGTTAAGCGCACGTAATTTATTCGTTTTTGAAAGCATACCTTTTCCGCTCACGTCAAAGTCCATAGTCAAGTTTTCTACTTTAAAAACCACCTGTTTTTTATCAGCCATTTTGCGCCTCACTTTCTGCCTTTACCAAAGGGTTATGACAGTAATAGAAATTGCCGTCATTTTCTGTTTTTACAGGCTCTTTTTTATCGCACATTTCACATTTATTAAAGCATCTTGCCTCAAAACGGCAGCCGTCGGGTATATTTTTAAGGTCTAAAGGTGAACCCTCAATGCCCTCCATATACTCAATTTCACCTTTTAATGAGGGGAAAGAATTTTTTAGGCCAAATGTGTATGGGTGGCTTGGGCTGTGCAGTATTTTGCCTGTATTTGCCTTTTCAACAATTTTGCCTGCATACATAATAGCAACATTGTCGCAAAACTCCATCATTAAACTTATATCGTGGGTAATAAACAAAATTGAAAAGCCGAATTTCGCCTTTAGCTCGTAAATTCTCTTTAAAATATCACGCTGTACAACTGTATCCAGTGCTGTTGTAGGCTCGTCTAAAATTAGCAGTTTTGGGTTTAGTGCAAGCGCCATTGCAATAACGGCACGCTGACGCATACCGCCCGAAAATTGGTGCGGATAGTCTTTTAAGCGCTCTTTAGGTATGCCCACAAGGGCTAAAAGTTCCTCGGCTTTTTTGCGGCTTTCAGCTTTATTATTTGTTATGCCGTGGTATTTATATATTTCGTAAAACTGTGTTTCCATTGTTGCAACGGGGTTTAAACAGTTCATTGCACTTTGAAACACCATCGCTGTGTCTTTCCAGCGGAAATTTTGCAGTTTTTTGTCATTGTATTTTAATATATCTTCGCCGTTAAAAATTATTTCGCCGCCTGAAATTATTGCCGGTGGCCTATGTAAGCGCATTAAAGAATATGCTATTGTGCTTTTTCCACATCCGCTTTCACCCGCAAGCCCAAGGCTTTGGCCCTCTTCTATTTTAAAGCTTACATCGTCAACCGCCCTAACATAAGAGCCATCGCCTGTAATGTAATCTACGCAAAGATTTTTAACTTCTATTACAGTTTTCATCTTTTAAAATTCACTCCTTTTGCAGATTTATCTGCTTATAAATTGCAAAATGCAAAGTTACTTTGCTACTCTTTTAAGCTCGGCTTTTCTTGCTTTATAATAGCTTTTCATTATTCTTTGCGCTTTTAATTTTGGGTTAGATATCTCATCTATTGCAAAATTTATAAGTGTTAAGCCCATGCCTATCATTACAAGCACAGCAATTGCGCCTGCAACCTCAAAGAAATAACCACTGCGAAAAGCGCCCGAATTTTGCGCATTAAAAAGAATTGTGCCAAGTGTAACGCTCTCGGGGTCGCCAAAGCCAATAAACTCTAACGTTGCGTGTGCCATTATAGAATATATAAGTGTGCCCACAAAAGCAGAAGAAATAATGCTAAGCATATTAGGCATAATTTCCACAAATAAAATTCTGAATTTGCTCTCGCCCAAAGTTTCGGCACTGCGAACAAAATCTCGGTTACTTATACTCATAGTTTGTGCCCTTAACACACGAGAATTCCACGGCCAAGAGGTTAAACCTATGATTAAACTTATTAAAACGGGTGACACGCCGTCCATCATAGAGGCAATAATTAAAAGCAGCACAATTGTTGGTATAACCATCATAATATTTGTAAGTGTGCTTACAATGCTGTCAAACACGCCGCCAATATACCCTGCGCTTATACCAACAAGCATACCAAGAGATGTTGTAATTAAAGCTGCGAGCAAGCCAACAAAAATTGATTGCCTGCCACCGTATAGCGTTTGGGCAAAAACATCACGCCCAAGGCTTGTTGTTCCTAAAATATGCTCTGCCGTTGGCGGCGAGTGATACATTCCCTCAAACCTTGTTAAAGGGTCGTAACTTGTGAAAACAGGTGCAAAAACAGTCATAATTAAAACTATAGTAATTAATGTAATACCTATTGTAAATTTTGGGCTGTTTTTCAAAAATTGTAAAATATTTTTAAATTTGTTGTTTTTTTCAGACATTTTCTAACTATCCTTTCTGCATATAATTGTATTACTTGCTTGTTTGTCGCCTTGTTCTGGGGTCTAAAAACAGTATTGCAATATCGGCAAGTAAATTTGCTGAAAGCATTAGTATTGTCGTCATAAGCAATATGCCTTGCATTAATGGATAATCGCGTGCATCTATTGCGCTAACCATAACTTTGCCAAGCCCGGGGTAGTTGAAAATTTGCTCTACTATAATTGAGCCACCCAGTAAAAAGCCAACTTGCATTGCAAGGCTTGTAATTACAGGCAAAAGTGAGTTTCGTGCCGCATAAGAGAACATTATTTTTTTATCGGGCAAGCCTTTTGCTATGCCCATTGTAATATAATCGTCGCCCAGCTGGTTTATCATGTTGGCGCGCATACCCATTATACCGCCAAGCCCTGTTAAAACAACTGCCGTTACAGGCACAAAGGCGTGGTATAAAACGTCTAAAACATAATCGAGCGGTGTTTCAGGTATAAACAGGGGTGTAACCGCATAGCCCAGCGGAAATATTCCTGTATAGCATAGTGCAAATAAAAGCACAATTGCTGTTACAACGCTTGGAACATTTGCTAAAAACTGGCCGCCTACTGTTAATACAGTGTCAAACTTTGTGCCACGGCGCCATGCTACAAAAATGCCGAGCAAATTGTTTATTATAAAGCCTATAATAAGCGCCATACCCATTAAAAATACTGTCCACGTTAAGCCACGCGTTATAGAATCTAACACAGGCTGTGGGTAATAATAAAAAGATATACCCCAATCGCCTGTTAAAATATTGCCTATGTATTTAAAATAGCTTACTATTAAAGGCTCTGTTGAGCTAAACCCAAACATTGCCTCAACAGATGCAATTGTTGCGGGGTCTACCTTAGAGCCACCGCGTGCAAGCTCTGACAAATACATTTGCACAGGGTTGCCGGGCATTAGCCTTGGCAAGAAAAAGTTTAACGTTACAGCGCCAAAAAAGGCAACTGCATAAAAGCCCAATCTCTTTAAAATATATTTCATATTTATTTCCCTTTCTTGGTTTAATGGATAAAATTTTAAAGCCTTTTACGCTTTGTTATAGAGCGTAAAAGGCTTTAGTTTTAGATAATATATAAAATATAAGTTTAAACTACAGGCTCAAGCTCTAAAAGTCTTAATATTTTTGAGTCGTGCAATGTTAATGCAGGGTAACCTGTCTCATTAGATGTTGACCAACCTGTAAACCTTGAATCGTTATATACAAACCAGTTACCGTTATATAAAACAGGGATATTGATCATATTTTCTGCAAAGTGCATTTCAACTTGGCTTGTAATAGCTAAAACTTCTTCCTCTGTTTGCGCTGTGGGAAGTTCTTCTATAAGTGCGTTAAGGTCTTCATTAATGTAGTTAGTTTGGCAAACACTCCACCATGTATCTGTAAGTGCTCTTGTGCTATCGCTAATTGTATCGAAGTAGAATTTGTAAACATCGCCTGCTTGGCCGTTAGCTGTGTAAAGCATATCCCACTCGCCACTTGCCCAAAGCTGTGTTACCATTGAAAGCTCTGTTGCATTTGCTGTTGCGTTTACGCCTATCGCTTTCATGCCCTCTGCACTAATAATAGCACCATCGTTCCAATCTGTCCAACCTGCAGGCGAAATAATGTCAAATGCAATTTCTTTGCCTGTTGGTGTTTCCACAAATCCGTCGCCGTTAGTATCTTCATAGCCTGCCTGTGCAAGCAGTGCTTTAGCTGCATCTATATCATAGCTTGTGTATTGTTCCATCTCTGCTTGTGCAGCATCGTCTGCGTAGCCTAAAAGTGCCGGTGGCAAACCTGTGTTTGGAGGTGTTGTGTTATCTAAATATCCGTAAACAGCTGAATCTATAATACCTTGTCTGTCTACTGCCATTGAAAGTGCACGTTTGAAGTCAGGGTCGTTAAACGCTTCAAGGTTGCCCTCGTTAGTTGTCATATAGTTCATTGAAAGCCTTACGCCGTCATTTGCGCCATACCAATATTTCTTGTTAGCATCGCCTTGAACATATGTTTCTTCAATGTTTGGAATGAATATATGCGCCCAGTCTACACTACCTGTTTGTAATAGTGAAAGTGCTGCATCGTTAGAGTTGAACTGTGGGCATCTTAGCTCGTCAACTTGCAAGTCATCTGCTTTCCAGTAATTTGCATTTCTGCCAAGAACAATCATCTCTGGGGCATAAGATAAAACTTCGCTAAACGCACCGGTTACAACAACTGAACTTGCATCATACACATAGTTTGCAGGGTCTTCAATTGCGCTCCAAACGTGCTCTGGAAGCATCCATTTGTTTGTGAAAACTGTGTTTCTGTGGAAACGGTTTTCTTCGCTCATAACAAGCTCTACTGTGTAATCGTCAATTTTTGTTACGCTTTCGATTTTACCCTCAACGCCATCTCTGTCCCAGTCGCCTGTTTTATCAATTTCGGGTTTATCTTGTGAATATGTAAACGAGAACACAACGTCGTCTGCGTTAAAATCTTCGCCGTCGCTCCATTTAATGCCCTCGCGAACCTTTATCGTTAAAGTTTTGTTGTCGTCTTCAGAAATAATATCTTCTGCAAGCCACATTGTCTCTTCGTTATTTTTGTATGCATCAAAAATAATTAGTGGCTCATACATAAAGCCCTGTACAAATTGGTATGCGCCTGATGTAAGTGGGCTGAAATTGTTTATCCAGCCATCTGTTTGGTCGAATAATACTGTTAAAATTGCAGTGTCTGAGCTTGTTTGTGCACCCTCTGCGCCTGATGCTTGCTCATTCGATGATGAGCACCCTGCCATTACAGACAGTGAAAGTGCCACGCAAATTATCAGTGCTAATGCCTTTTTCCATGTTAGATTTTTCATCATTATCCTCCGTTTTTATATTAATAATCGGTTAAGATTATCTTTTACCTTTTAAAAGTTATATCTAAAACGCATACTTTAACGTTAAAGTTTCAAGTAAAAAAATAATTCCTCATTAGGCTTATCTAATTGCTTAAGGGGAAATCCACTTATGAACATGTTGCTAATGTGCCATGCTTTAGTAAAAATGTTGCATGTTCTAAATATTACTTTAACGTTGTAGTAATAGAATAGCATTACTCCTAAATCTTGTCAACAACTTTTCGCTTTATTCTACGTTTGGTTCAAATTCATTGTTCACTATTTGTACATTTTGCATAAGGAAAATTTCAGTTTTTTATAATAATGTTATTTTTTATTTGTGTGTTTTAAAAATAGGCACAGATTAAACTTGGCGTTAACGCCTAAATTATACGAAAAAGGCATTAAGTGCAAAAGCTGCATTTAATGCCTTTTATATTATTTGCTTATATCCTTTACGCTTGTGCCTTTTAAAAGTTCACCCTTCACCTCTACTGTTCGTGGGATATAGCTTTTTGGTTTTTCAACCGCCTCTATCAAAAGCTGTACTGTTTCAAAGCCTATTCTTTCAGAATTTTGGCGCCATGTCATCAATTTCGGGCGGATAACTTGTGATAAACTCATGCCGTCAAAGCCGGCAACGCTAATGTCGTTTGGTATTTGCACGCCTCTTTTTTCAAATGCATTTAAACCACCGATAAACGCAAAATCATCTTGATAAAAAATAAATGTAGGCGGATTTTTCATATCTAAAAGCTCATAAGTTATTTTTTCCGCAGATTTGGGGTCATGATAAACACCCTCTTTAATATAGTCTTCGTTTACCTCTATTCCCAGTGTTTCGCATGTTTTATGAAAACTTGCAATGCGTGTTTTTGTAACCATAGACTGTTCACCGTGTATAAACGCAAGTTTTGTGTGCCCCATAGAATGTGCGTATTCAACCATTTGCTTAATTGCATGCTCATTGTCTGAATTCACGGCGCTGCAATTGCTATATTTATAATCAACCGCAACAACGGGCACATCACTGTTTGCTAAGCTCATCACTTTAGGGTCATCATAAAATTCAAATACTAAAATGAAAACACCATCACAGCCATGAATTTTTGCATATTCTTCATAAGTTAGCGTCTCATTGCCAAATTTATCGCTAATAAATGTTACTGTATAGCCCTTTTCCCTTGCGTTAATTATAAAGCTGTTTAAAATCGATGCAAAAAATTCATGTGTTATGCCGCTGCTTGTGCCGTCTTGCATAAGCACGCCAAAATTGTAAGAACGGTTAGTTTTAAGCCTAACAGCCGCAGGGTTTTTAACATAGCCCAAGCTTTTTGCCACTTTTTTAACTTTATCGATTGTTGCTTTACTGATATCTTTTTCATCTCGAAGAGCTTTGCTTACAGCTGTTGCTGAAATCCCACATTCTTTTGCAATTTCTTTTATTGTTACCATTTCGCCACCCCCTAATTTTACTGCAACGATGTAGTAAGTTTACAAAAAAAATAAACCGACTTATTGTCTTATATTACATATAAGCTTAGCATAACATATTTATAAATTTTGTCAATACCGTTTAGCTCACAAAACCGGGCACTAAATTGACCACGGTTTTTCTTAAGCTTATTTTGCGCTTTACTTGAATAAATTTATTTGAAATGCTATAATACAAGTTAACATTAACTAACACTTCAAAAATATATGCACTAACTATTAATAAACTAAGTGTAAAGCGCTTATTTTAAAAAATTTGTTCCGTAAATATAACGGTTTAATTCAGCACTTTAATTTATGTAAAGCTAGCTCTATTTAATAGAGAAATGTATTTTAAATCTTATAATAGGCAAGCAATAAACCCGAGAATATTGTTCTTGGGTTTAAAGTTTTTGGAGGATGTATGACAAGGGAAACAACATTAATTATCAATCTTTCAAGAAGATTACTTCTTGAAACTTTACTAACAGAAAAGCAAATAGCAAAAATACTCTATGTATCTGAAACAACGCTAAGACAACTTTACATACAAAAATTCGGCATGCCCCCAAAACGATATATTCGCCATGTGAAATTATACAAAGCAAGAACAATGATAAGAATTTCAAATAAGACAATAAGTGAAATTGCATATTCTATAGGGTATATAAACACAAGCAAATTTGCAGAAGCTTTTCGGAATGTATATGATGTAAGTCCGTCGAAATATCGCAAAAATTGCGGTTTGGGAGTGGATATAAAAGCAGATAATTTAGTAAAATAAAAACAAAACAGTATGGAGGAATATATATGCTACATTGGATTACAAGAGAAAGAAAATTGGTTTTCGCAGCAGGTGCCGCTTTGGGTGCGGCAGTTATTAGCTTTCTAAGCACAAAAAAAGCACGTGAAATAGCTGTAAAAGGTGTTGCGGGCAGTATGCTTTTAAAAGATAAAGTTTTAGAAACCGCCGCTAACATTAAAGAGGAAGCAGATGATATTTGTGCTGAGGCTAAGTTAGCCGCTAAAAACGAATGTGTTGCAGGTGAAAACTGCAACTGTACAGGGGAATAAAACTCAAAGGGGAAGCTTATGAAATATCATATTATTTATGATAAGCACTCTCGCCTCAGAGTTCGGTTTGGTAAATATACCCTTACAAAGGAGCAGTGTTACGGGCTTTGTGACATGCTCCTTTGTGTTGATGGTGTAAAAAACGTTTCGGCAAATGAGATTAACGGGTCGGTGCTTATAGCGTATAACAAAACCAGCGCAAGAGCTGTAATTTTAAAAAAACTTTCTTCTTTATTGCTATCTGAAATTAAAGATGGTGTGCCAACACAAGAGCAGCGAGAAATAATTTTAGAAAGCGGTATAAAAAAACGAATAATAAAACATTGTGCTTGCCATTTAGCAAGACACTTTTTCTTGCCGGCATATCCACATAGAATTTATACTTTAGCTCGCTCTATTCCATATATTGCAAGCGGGCTTTATTCGTTTACAAACAAAAAGCTTAATGTTGAAGTTTTAGATGCCACCGCTATATCAGCTTCACTTTTATCAAAAAACTACAGAACCGCATCGTCTACAATGTTCTTATTAGGCCTTTCAGATTTGCTTCTTGAGTATTCGAATTTACGAGCAAAACACGCTTTAGCGCAAAGCCTTACCATTAACGCAGATAAGGTTTGGCTTGTAAAAGATGGCGTTGAAAGCGAAGTGCATCACAGCGACGTTGTTGTAAACGATGTTATTCGAATAAGAAAAGGCAGTTTAATTCCTATGGACGGCACTGTTGTATTTGGCGATGCACTTATAAACGAGGCAACTATGACAGGCGAGCCTATTGCTGTGCACAAATCGAAAGACAATACAGTTTTTGCAGGCACCGTTATTGAAGATGGCGAAATTGATGTAAAAGTTTTAAGCTTGCAAAGTAACTCGCGCATAGCGAAGATTATAGATTTAATAGATACGGGCGAAAAAGAAAAGGCTCTTTTACAAAGCAGAGCGGAACGTCTTTCTGACGATATAGTCCCTGTAAGTTTCGGGCTTTTCTTTGCCACTTTAGCTTTTACAGGTAGTATTACACGCGCATTGTCGGTTCTTATGGTAGATTTCTCTTGTGCAATTAAGCTTACAACGCCTATTACAATTATATCAGCGCTTAAAGAAAGTGTTAACCACGAAGTGCTTGTTAAAGGTGGAAAATATCTTGAAGTTCTATCAAAAGTAGATACAGTTGTTTTTGATAAAACCGGCACGCTGACAAGCGCTGTTCCAAAAGTATCAAAAATTATTCCTATTGCCGATGGCTATTCTGAAAACGACGTGCTTAAAATGGCAGCTTGCCTTGAAGAGCATTTCCCTCATAGCGTTGCATCTTCTATTGTAAAGGAAGCAAAAGAGCGAAATATTCATCACCCTGAAGAGCACGACAAAGTTAAATATATTGTAGCGCACGGCATAGCCAGTATATTGGGCGGCAAATATTCGGTTATTGGCAGTAAGCACTTTGTTTTTGAGGACGAGGGTGTTCCATACCCTACTGATAAAGAGGCTTTTATAAACGAGCAAATTGGAACCGATAGTGCTGTTTATCTTGCCATTGCCAACGAACTTATAGGCATTATTTGTATTAATGACCCGCCCAGGGCAGACGCTAAAAACACAATAGATGTGCTAAGGCGCGAGGGTATAGAGAACATTTTTATGATTACCGGCGATAGCGAAAGCAGTGCAAAACACACTTGCTCGCTTCTTGGAATTGATAAGTATTACGCCTGTGTGCTTCCGGACGGAAAAGCTGAAATAATTGAAAAGCTAAAAGCCGAGGGTAAAACTATCCTTATGGTAGGCGATGGAATAAATGATACTCCGGCACTAAGCGTATCTGATGTATCGCTCACTTTAAACGGCTCATCCGATATAGCAAGAGAGGTTGCCGATATTTCGGTGCTATCGCATGAACTTACAAAAATAGTGGAAATACGTAGGTTATCTGCAAAGCTAATGCGCAAAATATATAGGCAATATGGTTTAATAGTTTCGTTTAACACCGCTTTAATTATCCTTGGCCTGTTTGGTGTGCTTACCCCAAACACTTCCGCTTTATTGCATAACGCTTCAACTTTTACGCTTACTTTAACCTCGGCAAAACCTATTATGAAAAAAGACGATTTATTTTTAACGGAGGGGGCAAAAAATGAAACAACATAAATTTTGGTCGTACATTATGGTTTTTGCAATGATAATGTGCCTTTATACAGGTTATAAGCAAAAATAAGCAATAACCGCCAAAGTATAACGCCCTGTAAAACGGGCTTTTCCAAACTGAACCAAATACAAAAAGCGCGCCATTAAGCATATAATATTAAGTTTAATCAGTATACTTACATAGTCATAGTTTTTCACTTACCCCCAGTTGAACTGGGGGTTTTGTTGTGCCTATTCGGCGTAAAAATATTACCACTTAGAAATATCTAAATGGTAATATTTGAATTCTAAACGCACCAGAATAAAACCATCATTTTTTAGGTTTTATTCTGAAAAGGAGGAACGACGAAATGATGCGAGTTATTATTTTCAAAATTATAAAAAAGAAAGTCGTCACGAACTAAATGCAGCCCGTGACGACGTGGTTGTATTATGGCTTGAGTTTGCTGAAGTTACAAGTTATATTTTTGTTTATGACTTAATCTATTTTTTTCATATCTCTTGCAGCAAGCATATCTACACCACTGTTACAAATATTTGCTATTATAACATCCCCTTGTTTCACGGGAGCTTGTATCTTAACACCATATATTTCCTTCAAGCAGTTTTGTACATCAGATTTAAGTATTTCATCAGAACTAATTATAGGTAGCCTTGGTAATATGCCATTATCAATATACACTGTGGATGTTAACATGCGTTTTGGGCAAATGAACTCGTTTATAGCGTGGTTTTTCCCCCTTGGGCATGTGTTGCCCGATACTATATATTCTCCGTTTTTTTCTTCAATGCTCATTCTGCAACTAACAGGACAAACTATACAAACACAATCCATATTTAAACCTCCGTAACTTTAAATAGCAAATCGCTATTGCTTTTTTTAGTAACAACACAACTTAGCATTTCAGGCGGTGCTACAACAACATGTGTTTTTGAATATATTTTTTCGTTTTCACTCATGCCTTCTAATCGCGCTTTAATTTTAGGCTGCTTAACACGCATGAAGAAATTTACATCGTTTAAATCTTGATTTTTTCTAATTAATTGCGGAACAACAAAATTAACATTCTCGCCTGCTTGCACCGTTAAATGTTCATCATTGCAATCGTAATTTCCATTTATATAAGCGGCGGCACCGCGAGCAGCAACCTCACCTGTAATTGAAACATAATCAACAAGGTCAAAAACTGCTACTACATTGCCTGCTGCAAATATACCCGGTATGCTTGTCATAAAGTTTTCATCTACAATAGGCCCTTTTGTTTTTTCATCAATTGTTATTCCGGCTTTTACAGAGAGCTCATTTTCAGGAATTAAACCAACTGCCAAAACTAATAAATCACAATCAATTATTTCTTCTGTGCCTTTAATTGGTTTGCGGTTTTCGTCAACTTTTGCAATTGTAATTCTTTCTACCCTTTGATTTGAATGTATTTTTGTCACAGTAGTTGAAAGATGTAGTGGTATACCATAATCATCAAGGCATTGTACAATATTTCGCGTTAATCCACCGGGCGAACTCATTAACTCGTAAACTCCTTTAACGTTTATACCTTCCAGTGTCATGCGTCGAGCCATAATTAAACCTATATCACCCGAACCAAGAATAACTGCGTTTTTGCCGGGGAGGTAGCCTTCCATATTAATATAGCGCTGTGCACTACCTGCCGTCATAACACCTGAGGGGCGGCTTCCGTGAATAAATGCTTGTGATTGTGTGCGCTCGCGGCAACCCATTGTTAAAATAACAGCTTTTGCTTTAATTTCAATCATTCCATCTTGCTCATTACAAGCATAAATGGTTTTATCCGGTGTAATTGTAAGTACCATTGTGTTGCACAATATGTTTATGTCTAATTCTTGTGCAAAATTAATAAAATTTTGCGCATATTGGCAGCCTGAAAGCTGTTTGCCAAACCTATGCAAGCCAAAGCCATCGTGAATGCATTGTTGCAAAATGCCACCTGCTTCACGGTCTCTTTCAAGAACTATAATATCATCTACCCCTTGATTTTTCGCTTCAACAGCAGCTGCAAGCCCTGCAGGGCCTGCACCTATTATTGCAAGGCTAACTGAAATTGTTTTCATGTTATTGTTCCTCCCAGTTGCGGTTATTTTTTATTAAAATTTCGCTGCCTATTCCTTTAAGGCTAACATTAGTCCAATCTGTATTAAGTTCACGTGCAATAATTTCTAAAACTCTAGGTTGGCAAAAACCACCTTGACAACGGCCCATGCCTGCGCGAGTTCTGCGTTTTATTGCATCTATTGTAAGTGGCACTATAGGAGATTTAATTGCATCAATTATTTCACCCTCAGTTATAGCCTCACATCTGCAAATAATTTTAGCATAAGCCGGATTTTCTTTTATTAACTTATCTTGTTCTTCAACACTGCATTCCGAAAAACGAACAGGTGCTTTTCTAATAGGGTTGAAATCGCTTTTTTCAACAACAACTTTGCCGTTTTGTTTCATAACATCTAATAGCAAAGAAATTGCTAAATCGGCAATAGCAGGTGAAGCGGCAAGGCCGGGGGATTGAATACCTGCAACATTAATTAAACCGTTTGTTTTCTCTGATGGTTTAATATAAAAATCCTCGTTATATGTTGCGGCCCTTGTTCCGGAGAAATAGCGTATTACATCGGTTTTCTTAAGCTCTTTTATAGAGTTGCGTGCCATTGCTTCATCTAAACCTTCAGCTGTTGTTTCAAAATCTTCTTTGTTTGCAACTTCAGTAGCAGAGGGCCCCATTAGGCTGTTACCTGATATGGTAGTTGCCATTCCACCACCTTTTGTATTTTTGTGCCCAAGTATTCTTCGCTCTTCATCAATAACACGAACAGGCCTGTTATAAGAGGGTATATTTTTATCAACTATAGCTATAGTACCTTTTCGAGGATGTATTGTGAACGCTTTGTCGCCTGCCATATCTGATACGTCATCGGCATAGACACCTGCACAGTTTATAATATAATTTGTTTTAATAGTACCTTTGTTTGTTAAAACAGATACAATTTTCCCATCCTTGTGGTTTACTTGGCAAAGTTCATGCTCAAGCAACACTTTACAACCGTTGTCAACAGCATTTTCAGCAAGAGCGATAGCAACTTCCCAAGGGTCTACCGTGCCCATTGAGGGTAAAAATATTCCTTCAACCGGCTTAGTGTCTGCATCTTTGAATATGGGTTCCATTTTTAGTATTTCTTCGGCGCCCACTCGTTCAAAAGGCACATTGTTCTTTTTTGCCAATTCCACTGCATGTTCAAGGTCATCTTTAAATCTGGCGTCATTTAGTACTAAAAGGTTACCTGGACGTGTAAATGGGAAATTTAATTCCTGTGCCCATTGTGTGTACATAGGGTTACCAATAACATTCAATTTTGCTTTTAACGTGCCGGGCTTTTCAATATAGCCAGAGTGAATATCGCCGTTGTTTGCTTTTGTTGCTCCACAGGCAAGGTCACTGTCTTTTTCAATTAGCACAATATTTAAATTGTAGCGAGACAATTCTCTTGCCACAGCGCACCCCGTAATTCCACCGCCAACTATTACAACATCACAACTTTCAATTTCGCCTGCGTTAAGTCCATCTTCGCACTGCTTGGTATAATCTTTAGAAAATGGAATTTTACCATTAACGGTTAACTCGCTAACAAGGCTAACAACGCCCGAAACTTTTGCTATTTCATGACATAGTTTATCTAATTGTTCCCAGTTATCACAATCTCCTTTTAGGTACACTATGTTTCTTTCATCTATATTAACGCTTATATCTAACATAGAGAAATTTGAGGATAAAATATTATTTATTTGCTCTAATATCATTGTTCATACCCCTTTTATTAATTTGTTGACTATATTATAGCAAAACAATTATATATTATCAATAGTTAAACAGTTATTTAGTTAATAATCCACAATAAACCAATCAATAAATTAATCAAAACGACTAAAACGATTGTAAAATTTTAAAAAACCGATTGTAAAAACTGTTACAGCACAATAATCTGCTTTTAATTGGTTATTTGTTTTTGAAGAAAGGTTTTAAAACCAACATAGTAAAACAGGTATTAAATCGGCGCCAAATAAATAAAAGCTCCTCTTACTTAAAAGAGAAGCTTTTACTAAAACCGGTTATTTTGCTGTTATGATATTTACGTTATTAGAATTCATGATATTTAATAAACTTGAGCTAATTCCTGAATCAGTAATTAAAATGCCAATGTCTTGCGAGGATAAAACGGTATCAATAGTTAACGGTTTTGTAAATTTAGTATGATCTGCTAATATGTAAACATTTTTGCTTTTTTTGCAAATAGCAGTTTCTAAATGAGATATTCTTGTGTCACCTGAGGTGATTCCGTAATCAACATCAACAGCGTCTGCACCGATAAAAGCTTTATCGAAATGCATATTTTGATAAAACGATTCAGCGATAGCCCCTATTAAAGAGCCTTTGCTATGGTCTAATATTCCGCCACAAACACGCACATCTATTTTTTTGTTAGCTGATAATTCATTTGCAACCCAAATTGAGTTTGTAACAACAGTTATTTCTTCGCAGTTCACCAATTCTTTTGCCATTAAATATGTTGATGTACCGCCACAAAGAGCTATAATATCCCTTTTGCTTACAAAGCTAACGGCCATTTTTGCTATTGCTTGTTTCTCTTTTAAATTTTTAATATTATTCAAGCTGTTCATTGGCTCTAACTTAACTTCGCTTGAAGCGTACGATTTAGCACCACCGTGAGTTCTTGTTATTACTTTTCGTTCATCTAAATTTGAAAGTTGCTTTCTTGCTGTTGACGCAGACATAGAGAACACTTCACAAAGTTCATCAACTGTTACAAATTTTTTGTCATTTATATAATCAATTATTTGAAGCTCTCTTTGTTTGATAAATTCTTCCGACTTTTTCATATATATTTCACCCTTATATACAATTATATACAATAAAGTATATCCCTTAAAAAACTATACGGCTTATGTATATAATAACTTTTCAAGCATTATTTGTCAATATATGATTATACTAATTATTAATTTTATTAAATAACTATTACTTGCATTATTTAAAACTCAAACAGCTAAATAATTCTATGAATCTCATCGGCGGCAAGCCTTGGTTTTTTTTCAGGCGATTCATCGGGAATTCCGAATACAATTAAAGCCGCAACTGTTTCATTTTGAGGAAGATTGATTATTTTTGCTATTTCTTTATCATTAATAATGCCCATTATACAAGTTCCTATGCCAATTGCGTTCGCTGCAAGGCAAAATGTTTGGCACGATATGCCTGCATCAAAAATCTCCCATGAGTTTTCTTTATTTGTTGCAAACTCATCAGAATCTTTAAATTTACCGCTTTTTCCTTGTACATAACTTAAAACAGCAACATTTGTCGCATTTATTAAGGTATTCATATTATATGCAAAATTATTTACACCGCTTTCGCCTATTTTCTTTATAACACCTTTATCTTGAACAATAGTATACCTTGCTGTTTGGGTATTAGCCCACGAAGGAGCAAACCTAACAGCGTCAATTATTGTTTCGATATCTGCCTTACTCACCAATGTTTCGTTATATTTTCTGATGCTTTTCCTGTTTTTTATAAATTCTAAAGTGCTCATAAATACCTCCATATTATTTTATATTAAAATAAGTTTAAAAAGTAATTAACGCAATCTGTAAAACCTTCTCCCGATTCAAAATCGGCAATATATTTAGGCAAATTCTTCAAACTGCTTATGAATGGTTTAATATTAGCAACAGCCGTTGCATTTGGGAAAAATTCAAACATAGGCTCATCATTGGGCGAGTCTCCGAAAAACATCACTTGCTCTTTAATGTCACTTTCGCTTAAATTTAAAACTTCTTTGAAAAACATGCGTGTCATGTCAACTTTGTTGTAATCTCCAAACCATGTGTTTACATGTATTGAGCTAACTTTTGCAACCGCGCCCATGCTTTCGCATATGTTTTTTATTTCTTCTGCAGCTTCAAAGCCAAGGTATGGCTCATCTTCGTTAAAGTCTATAGCCACATCATAAATGCGGGCAAATTGGTCTTTGGAAACTCGGCAACCCGCTACACCTTTTAAGCACGCTTGTTTAACTGCTTCAAGTTTACCTTGAACGTCGCCTGTTGAAACAGATGGGTGTGTGAAATTTTTTTGTTGCCCGTTATCAAAATAATACACAAATGCACCATTTTCGCCAACAACCGCTTTTACGGGCCACTGCCTAATTATCATGTCGCACCAACCGGCAGGCCTACCGGTAACAGGAATAACATGGTAGCCTTTATCGTGCAAATTCCACAGTGAAGCATAAGCTTGTGCGCTTAATTTACCCTCTGTAGTTATTGTATCATCAATATCACATAAAATATACTTAATTTTTTTTGCATCGTCTAAATTAATTTCTTTAAAAGATTTCATTCTACACCTCACGCTTTATTTTTGTTGTTCACTATAAGGAACCCATGTTGGGTCAATTTTCTTATAATAATCATAGCAACGCTTAACAGTTTTCTTTTCGTTTTCAATTCTATCGTTAGGGTTAATAAAGCCTTTGTTTGCAAGGTATTTATCTACCGCTACAGTTGCCTGCCTATAAGGGGGGCAACCTGCTGCCATGCAACCTTTTTGCTCTAAAAGCATTTTGTTTCGTAATTGTTTAACATTACCTGTAGCAGCACATGCGCAATCGCCGAAAACAATTACCTTATCAGGGTCTAATTTTTCAGGGAATGCAACTTTGGGGTCAACACCTATAAGCAAAGTGAACTTTTCATCTTTGAATTTTGATAGTTTGCTTGCTATTGACCATCCAAGTCCCCAGCATTGTCGGCATGCCCCACCTATTCTTACATCAACATTTGGATATGCTGCAAGAAGCTTTTTATCTAGTGGTATTGCATATTTATCAGGGTATTTGAATGTTTCTTTTACAGATTCAAGGGAGTTGCCAACTATTTCAATTTCATCTATTTTACCACAGCCTACACCGTCAAAGTCTGCAATTCGAGTTGTTGCAACATCCATTGGGTCTACTATGCCCATACAAGCAGAGCCAACTGCATCAACAGCAACAACGTCACGCCCGGCAATAATCATATTCATTATTCGTGGAATTCCTGCTTCCCCTGCCCCGTTGCCTTCCATCGCAGTAAGCCCGTCTACTAAAGTCAAATCGGGTTTGCGAATTTTCATAACATCTACTAACTTTTGCTCTAAATCATCGCGATGTGCATAATATTTTTGCTCGTCATCTAAAATACCTTGGAAATTTTTAATTCCAAGTGTAACTAACGTCATCCCGTGCATTTTCAAACATGGCAAATCAATTAAAACATCACAATCATAAAGGGTTTTCGGATAATTTACATATTCAATAGATTTTGCATCCGGAACTTCTAACTTAATTCGCTCATCATCTTCAAGGCATAATACCTCAGCGCCTTCCTGCAAGGCAACATCTGCAACACCAAGTTCTTTTAATACATAATTAGTAGAGGAATCTCTGCCTAATTTTGTTCCAATGCTAACAGCTTCACAAAGAGTTACTTTAGAAGCACCTGCATTAAATAATTCTTTTAAAAGGGCTTTCACAGTGCGCCTATCCACCGAAACTGGCGGTGGGTATGGTGCAAAGAAGTTACCTTTAATTGCTACCACATCGCCTTTTTTAACTATGCTACTTATACCGCCCAATAGCTCAAGTGATTCATGAACCATGTTTTGAATTTGTGCTTCATTAGGGATAGATTCGTTTTTTACTATAGATACCTTTGATGTGTACATATTATACCTCCATTTAATTAGTATACTTGAATTTGCCTCTTTGAGCAAACCAAATATATACGCTCGTAATTTTAACAACAGCAATAAAACGATTGTTTAATAGTTTGTTTATACTTATTTTAACATAGTTCATGTAGTTTTTCAAGAAAATTATTACTTAATTTACAACTTTCTTCTGTGCAATTGTCACAATAATCTTCAAACGACGATTAAATTTATATAAATAATCGTAAACCTTGTAAGTTTAGCCAAATCGAGCCTAAAAATATCGTAAATAGTGCCAAAATTGAAATAATCCATTGAAAAACAGTAAGATAAATGGTAATATATTTGTGTAACCAGAAAACACATGCGTTTTACGATTGTTTTCAAAAGAAAGAAGGAGCGAATCAATAATGAAAAAAGAAAAATCAAAAAGCACACCACGCAAAATGAATTTACTTGAATCCTTATTAGTTTTCGGCATAGCAGTTGTTATAATAGGCTATGCAGCGTTAACCGGCGCCTTTCCAATCGGCATGGCTATATTTTTAGCCGCTATAGTATGTATTACGTATGGCATTTTGGTATTGCGTTATACATGGGATGACCTTTTCGACGAAATGGCAAAAACAATACATTCTGTTTTATTTGGTCTATTATTCTGTCTATCCGTTGGCTTTGTTAGTGCGGCATGGCTTGCAAGCGGAACAATTCAGTTTATGTTATATTGGGGCCTTGAACTTCTTAACCCTAATATGTTCTTACCAATTGCTTTTATCGTTTGTGCAGTTGCTAGCTTTACAACAGGCCAAGCATGGACAATGATACCTTCTCTTGGTATTGCATTTATAGGTATTGCAACTGCTCTTGGCGTTCCACTACCAATGGCAGCAGGCGCAATTGTTAGCGGATGTTTCTTTGGAGATGCGGCTTCTCCTGTGTGTGAAGTTCCTACAATTGCTTCTATCAGCTCAGGTACAAATGACGTTATCGGCGTAATTAAAAGTTATATTCCTGCAAAAGGTATTGGTATGGCTGTTGGTTTAATAGCTTACATTATTTTAGGCATGAACATTGAAGTAACATCAGGCCAAGTTTCTGCGGCAGATGGCCTTATGACAGCACTTGTTAATGGCTTTAATCTATCACCTCTTACACTACTACCGTTAGTACTTGTTTTGGTTTTAGTTTTCTTAAAATTCCCAATGCTACCTGCAGTTACAATCGGCGCTTTAGTTGGTGTTCTTGAAGCGGTTTTATTGCAAGGCATGAACTTAAACAGTGTTTTCGCAATGATGTGGAGCGGCTACAAAAGCGCAACAGGCGACGAAGCTTTAGACGCCTTATTAACACGCGGCGGCATTATGGACTTTGCCGGCACAATAATTATGTTATTATTCGCATTCGCATTTGCAGGATGTATCAAGAAAATGGGTCTATTAGATGCGATTATGGACAGCGTACTTAAAGTTATTAAATCTCGTGGCCCAATGGTGGCAACAACTACAGTTACAACATTGTTAGGTGTTATGTTAACAGGTTCTGCTAATGTTTCAAGCTTAATTAACGGTAATATCTATAAAGATGCTTACAAAAAAATTAAACTTTCTCCTAAAAACTTAGCAAGAACAATGGCTATGAACGGCTCACTATTTAACGCTATGTTACCTTGGAGCGCAAGTGGCGCAATTTGCTATTCTTCACTTGGTGTATTCAACTTTGAATACTGGCCCTACATGATTCCTTTCTGGGTAGCATTAGTTCTTAACATCTTATTTGCTTTCATCGGCAAATTCACTCCAATGATGAGCGAAGCAGAAGAACAAGCAGAAGAACAAGCTGCTAAAGAAAAAGTTGAAGCTTAATAAATATATATATACATAAATAAATATATACAAAAACAGAAAGCTATTGAATGTTATCGATAGCTTTCTGTACAATATTAAACAATTTTAAGGAGAACAAATAAAATGAAATATTTTATTGGTATGGACCTTGGAACTCAGAGCGCAAAAGGTCTTTTGTTCAACGGTAACGGAGATATTGCTTGTGAGGCAAGCGTTGAGTATTTACCCGATTTTCCACAGCCCGGATATGCCGAACAAGATGTAAATGTTTGGGTTAAAGCAACTAAAGATATAATAGCTAAGCTCTCAGAAAAAGCTAATATAACAGCAGATGATATAGGTTCAATTGCTTTTGCAAGCCAATGTGGCGGAATGGTTCCGGTTGATGCTCAAAACGAGCCTTTAAGAAAATGCATTTTATGGCTAGATAAAAGAGCTGAGGACCAATGTGATAGAGTAAAAGCCCATATTACAGACGACGAGGCATTCGAATTAATCGGCTCGCCTATTTCCGCTTCACTTAGGGCAATGAAAATCATGTGGGTTAAAGAACATGAGCCTGAAATATTTGAAAAATCAGCAGCGTTCTTAGAAGCCGGTGAATATATGGTTTTATACCTAACAGGTGTAAAAGTTAGCGATTATGCACACGCTTCCATTACAGGCCTTTACGATGTTGCAACAAGGCAATGGTCACAAAAAATGTCTGATATAACCGGCGTTTCACTTGATTACATGGTAGATGTTAAACCTGCTTACGACGTAGCAGGCACAGTATTACCTGATGTTGCAAAATTACTGGGATTAAACAGCGATACAATAGTTACAGTAGGTACAGGCGATCAACATGCATCTACAATAGGCGCAGGCTTAGTAGGCACAGGCGATATTTTAAATGTTATGGGTACATCTGAAATTGTAGCAGTGGCCTCTGATCATATTGTATATGACAAACATAAAATATTGCGCCCACATTTACATGTTAATCCTAAATATTGGCAAATTGAGCAAGGTGCGATGATATCCGGCGCTGCTGTTCGTTGGTATAGAGATAATGTTTCACATTTATCATATAAAGAAATGGACGAACTTGCAGTTAAAGCTCCTGTGGGCTCTAATGGTTTAGTATTCTTTGGCGGATTAAGCGGCACATATACTCCTGTAATTAACGGCCATGCACGTGGCTTCTTCTTCGGGCTTTCAATGAGCCATACACAAGAAGACATGGCTCGCAGCGTTCTTGAGGGCTGCGCTTATGGCTTTAGAGATAATATAGAAAGCATTCGCGAAATGGGCCTAGACAAAGGTGATATTATTTGCGGCGGCGGTGGAACTAAATCAAGCGTATGGTTACAAATAAAAGCAGACCTTGTAGGCAAGTCAATTAAAACTCTTAAAAATTCCGACACAACACCACTTGGTGCAGGCATGCTAGCAGGTGTTGCACAAGGAAATTACGCAAGCTTTGAACAAGCGGTTGAGCAATTGGTAACTTATGATAAAATTTACACTCCTAACCCTGAAAACAAAGAAAAATATGATGAAATGTATAAATTTTACAGAAAAATTTACTTTAACAGTGAACCACTGTTTGAGCATTATAAAAAAGGTTAATACATTTTGCTTTTAGGCTAAAATTAACATACAAAAAAAACAAAAAAAAAAGAACGGAGATTATTTATGGCAACAAATTTAATGGTAATGTTAACACACCACGACAAAACAGTTTATGACGCATTTGAATTATTTGATAGTTCAAAAGATTTACCCGTGCAAGATTGGGGCTTTAAAAACGTAGGCATATGTGAGTATGACACAGTAAATATTATTGACGCTATGAACAAAGCGGGTAAAACTACATTTTATGAAATTATCACAAGAGAGAAAACGGCTTATGAATTTGGAGAAACCACAGCTGAAAGGGCAAAATTCAGTTGTATGATGGGCACAAAATATGATAAACAACTATACGATGCGATGAAAAAACTTGGCATTAAATTTTCACCGGCTGTTGGTCAACCCGGTAGTTTTTATCAAGGCGAGCACGGTGTTCTTTTAGGCACAGAGCAAGAAATATTGTCTGAAGCATCTTATTTAGTTAATGAAATTGGCGTTGATGGTATTACAATTCCCGCCTTTAGATACTACTTAGATGGCGAAAAGTTATTAAAAGATTTACTTAAAACAATACCAAACACTCCTATATATGTAGCAGGCAGTGTTGACACATTTGATAAAATAAGTGAAATGTATGATATGGGCATTGCGAAATTTACGATGGGCAGCGCATTATTCAACAAAAAATTTGCACCCAACGGTACATTCCGCGATAATTTAGAAATTGTTGCAAACTATGTTGTGCAAAAAAATCTTGGCAAATAAGTTAAAGTAAATGATGGTATAACTTGAATATCAGCATAGATTTGAGCTTTATATGTTCAGTCTATGCTGCTTTTATACATAAAAGACTGAATCGGTAAAAACAAATAATAGCAGTTTAAATGATAAAACAGCTGAAATTTAAGGAGATTAAGGATGCGGTTAAAGAAGAGGCTATCAAAATTAGACGTAATTTCTGTTGCATTTGGTGCAATTATTGGTTGGGGTTGCTTTGTTTTGCCCGGAAACACTTTTTTGCCAAGTGCAGGCCCTTTGGGAACAACAATAGGAATAGCGCTTGGTGCTTTTTTGGTATTAATAATAAGTCAAAGTTATGGTTATTTAATTCAAAAAATGCCGGGTAGTGGCGGAGAATTTACTTATGTAAAAAGCGTGTTTGGTAAAACGCATGGTTTTGTGGCAGCTTGGTTTTTAATAATCTCGTATGCAATGATAATTCCTTTGAGTGCAACAGCTATCGGATTGTTGCTGCGCACTTTTTTCCCGGAAATTTCAAACATAGGCCAGTTATATGAAATTTCAGGTTGGGTGGTGAACTTGGGAGAGCTTGTGCCTGCCCTTTTGTCAATTGTTGCAGTTGCTATTATTAATGTGCGTGGTGTTAAGGGTGCTGGGTGGATACAAACAATGGTAACTATTGTGTTAATAAGCTCTATATTTTTTATTACTGCACTATGTATATTGTCCCCCGCTGCATCAATTGAAAACATCTCACCACTTTTCAGCTCGCAAGATAGCGCTAATTGGCCTGCTGAAGTTCTTTCAATTGTTTCTGTTGCAGCTTGGGCGTTTATGGGGTTCGACTGTATTCCGCAGTTGTCTGAAGAATATACTTTTCACCATAAGCACTCAAAGAATTTAATGTTTATATCGATAATACTTGCCGCTTTAATGTACATTGCAATTAACTTTATTACAACGCTTGCAATGCCATGGCAAACATTGATAGCAACTTCAGACAACTGGGCAACGGGTGATGCTGTAAAAATTTTAACAGGGAATGTAGGCCTTGTGATAATTTCAATAGCTATGTTTTGTGCTATAGTGACAGGATTAAATGGTTTTTTGATGTCATCAACGCGTCTCGTATATGCCCTTGCATTAGAAAATGCATTGCCTAAACCTTTTTCCAAAATACACGACAAATTCAGAACACCAACAAATGCAATTTATTTTGTTTCTGCAATATCTATCGTGTTTGTTCTATTTGGCAGAAGCATTTTATCTCTGATTGTTGATATGACATCAGTTGGAGCATCAATTGTGTTTTTATACACAACAGCAGTAGCAATTAAAGTTGCACTGAAAGAAAAGAAAATATTGCAAGTAGCTATTTCCGGCATAGGAATGTGTGTATCAATTTTCTTGTTGGTGTTATTAGTAACTCCAAGCATGCCGGGATTTGTAGGTAATTTAGCAATAACACTTTTATTTGTTTGGGTGCTCTTAGGTGTAATTTTTTATATTGCGAACAGAAAAAGGTATTTAAGCAACAAGTAGCAATTATAATTAATAATTACTATACAACAATCCGGCCTATGATATAGTACTCAAAATATTTGAATAAGATGGCGAACAGTTTACAAGGTGACTATCTTAACAAGTCGGTAACAAAAGGTGTTAGACAAGAGCTAAATGATATTGAAAAGCAAAGAGAGCGTGGGCTACCTCAATGCGACAATAAAATAGTTTAAAAAAGAAGTCGGTAGAGAGTAAACCTCTCTACCGACTTCTTTATACATAAGCATAATTCAATAAAACACAAAATTCGAACGCATCTCAAATCTTGAAGATAGTGTTCGGATTATGTAAGTTTTGTGCGGATGATGGGACTTTTTTGTGCGCAAAAGCCACGGCGGCGTCAAAGTGCCGCAGGCACCCTGCCAACAGCAGCCTTTTAAGCTCCATCAACATAAAATAAGCTCGAGACAGAACGAATCTACCTCGAACTTATTTTAGTGGAGATGATCGGGCTTTAAAACAGCCGACTACCTCTTGAATGGCATTGGGGCGCTCTGGCAAGTTAGCGGTAAAACGACCCTAAAAAACAGGTTCTGTATAACATTCATAACACATTAGTTGCCTTCGCCGTCAATTCAAGCTTGGTTTCATGTATCTTTAACCAAACATTCACAAAATGTTCATTGACCAATCGTTCAA